>NZ_WSRO01000002.1:2738035-3046071 GCF_009769735.1 Streptomyces sp. BA2 | reverse complement strand
GCGGTCACGTCGAGGTTGATGATGTCGCCGTCGCCCAGGACGGTGGAGTCCGGGATGCCGTGGCAGATGACCTCGTTGACGGAGGTGCACAGCGACTTCTTGAAGCCGCGGTAGCCGAGCGTGGAGGGGTAGGCGCCGTGGTCGCACATGTACTCGTGGGCGACGCGGTCCAGCTCGTCGGTGGTCACCCCGGGCGCGATGTGCTTGGCGGCCTCGGCCATCGCGCGGGCAGCGATACGGCCCGCGGTGCGCATCAGCTCGATGGTCTCGGGGGTCTGCACCTCGGGCCCGGTGTACGGGGTGGGCGCGGGTTTCCCCACGTACTCCGGGCGCCTGATGTTTCCCGGAACGGGGCGGATGGGAGAGAGCTCCCCTGGTACGAGCAGTGACTGGCCAGACATGCAAGCGAGTCTAACCAGCGGTGGTGGGGCAGCATGGCGGAGAGAGAGGAGCAGACCATGCCACTGTTCAAGAAGCGGACCGTCGGTAAACCGGGCGAGTGGTTCTACTGCCTGGAGCACAAGAAGGTCGAGGAGGGCCCCGACTGTCCGGGCAAGGACCGCTTCGGGCCGTACGCCTCCCGGGAGGAGGCCCAGCGGGCGATGGAGACCGCCGCCGAGCGGAACCTGGAGTGGGAGACCGACCCGAAGTGGCATGACAAGGACGCCCGGGGCGAGGGGGGCAAGGCCTGACCCCGCCGCCGGGACGGCCCGTCACCCCGCGGTGGACAGCAGCTTCGGCAGTACCGCCGTCAGAGCGGCGACCGAGGCCACGCGCGCGAGGCCGCCCGACGCCCGCCGCCAGCACCGTGGGAACTGAGCCGCCGCTGCGCGGCGGATCTTTCCCGCCCACCCACCCGATTACCCCGCAGGGCAAACGGGTGGGTGGGCGGGAGACATCCGCCGCGCAGCGGCGGCTCAGGGTTCACCGCAGAAGGCGCCCCCGCCAGAAGCCTCACCACCGCGCCGGTGGCGGCGCCGTCAGCTGGTCGGCCAGGCGGGACAACCGGTCACGAAGCCGTCGGCGACCTCGCGCCGCCGGGAGCGAGTTCTCGCCCGCCGCCGCGCTCACCAGGTGCTGGACCATGTCCAGGTCGATGTCGGGCGACTCCGGCACCGGCAGGGCTTCGTGGGCCATGGCCCGCAGATCACCGTGCCCCGGACCCAGGGACAGTACCGTCGCGCCCGCCGCGCGGGCGTCGTGGACCCGCTCAAGGAGGTCCGCCCCCGGCGGCGGAGCGGGCGTGTCCGGCGCCACCACCAGCAGGGTCTCTCCCCGCCTCGCCGCCTCGATCCGGCCGAGCCCGGTCGAAAGGTGCACGGGATCGCCGTCCCGCACCCGGTGGCGTACGAGCGTCGGCGTCAGTTCCGGCGTCCCGGACCACGCCGCCTCGTCCACGAGATGCGCGGCCAGATGCCACGGCTCGTACTCCTGAGTGCCCACGAGGAGGAGACCCCCGCCGTGCGGCACGACCGAGGAACGCAGCGTCCCCGCGAAGCGGCGCGTCGCGCCCACCCACTCGGTTCCCGCGAGCACTTCGCGCAGCAGCGCTACCCGTACGGCGTCCATGGGGTCGCATCCTGCCTCAACGGGCGAGTCGTCAGGCGGAGTTCACCGGGAATTCGCCCGGGGTGGGACTGACCGGGGATGGCTGATGAGACAACTGTTCCCTTCCGCGCCGGACGCGAGGGCTACGCGAGCTTCCGGATCCCCGCCGTCGTCCGCACCGCCTCCGGCACCCTGCTGGCCTTCTGCGAGGGGAGGGTCGGCTCGCAGGAGGACTTCGGCAACATCGACGTCGTACTGAAGCGGTCCAGCGACGGCGGCCGCACCTGGGGCCCGCTCCAGGTCGTCGTCCAGAACGGCGCCGACCTCGCGGGCAACCCCGCCCCCGTCGTCCTCACCACCGGACGGATCCTCCTCGTCCACGTCCGCAACGCCGCCGCCGCGACCGAGGACGCCATCCGCCGCGGCAAGGTGTCCGCCGCGAACGGGCGGCGGATCTGGGTGCGGCACAGCGACGACGACGGGCTGACCTGGTCGGCCGCCAGGGAGATCACCTCGCAGGTGAAGAAGACGAGTTGGCGGTGGTACGCCACCACCCCCGGGCACGCCGTGCAGACCGCATCGGGCCGGGTCGTCGTACCCGCCAACCACTCCCTGCCGCCCACCGGGACGGACAACGGCACCGAGGGCAAGTACAACGGCGGCCACTGCCTGCTCAGCGACGACCTCGGCCAGACCTGGCGCATCGGCTACGTCGACGACAACACCAACGGCTACGTGAACGTGAACGAGACCACCGCGGCCGAACTCCCCGACGGGCGGCTCTACTTCAACACCCGCAACGACTCCCCGGCCCCCGGCACCCGCGCCGACGCCCACTCCCTCGACGGCGGCCGGAGTCTCGTCAAGCCCTTCCGGCCGCAGGCCGGTCTCGTCGGTCCCGTCGTCGAGTGCAGCGTGCTGCAGCTGCGTACGCCGGACGTGCTGCTGTTCTCCGGGCCCGCCGACCCCGGCTTCCGCGCCCTGATGACGGTGCGCCGCAGCCGGGACTCAGGCACCACGTGGCAGGACGCGTACACCGTGGACGGGCTGCCCGCCGCGTACTCCGACCTCGTCCGCGTCGACGACGAGACCGTCGGACTCCTCTACGAGACGGGAGACTTCAGCGCGTACGAGACCATCACGTTCCGGCGGATACCGGTGGCCGCGCTGGCCTGACTCGGGCGCGGGACGGGCGGTGAGTAAGGTCGGCCGCATGACCTCTAACGACAGTGTGCAGAAGGCTCCCGCCAAGGATCCCTGGGAGCTGCCCGACGTCTCCGGGCTCGTCGTCGGCGTGCTCGGCGGCACCGGTGACCAGGGCCGCGGCCTCGCCTACCGCCTGGCCCGCGCCGGCCAGAAGGTGATCATCGGCTCCCGTGCCGCCGAGCGCGCGCGGACCGCCGCCGACGAGCTCGGCCTCGGCGTCGAGGGCGCCGAGAACGCGGAGTGCGCGCGGCGCAGCGACATCGTGATCGTCGCCGTGCCGTGGGACGGGCACGGCAAGACTCTGGAGGCGCTGCGTGAGGAACTGAGCGGCAAGCTCGTCATCGACTGCGTGAACCCGCTCGGCTTCGACAAGAAGGGCGCCTACGCCCTGAAGCCCGAGGAGGGCAGCGCCGCCGAGCAGGCCGCCGCCCTCCTTCCGGACTCCCGGGTCACGGCCGCCTTCCACCACCTGTCGGCGGTCCTGCTCCAGGACCCGGCCGTCGAGGAGATCGACACCGACGTGATGGTGCTCGGCGAGGTCCGCGCCGACACGGACCTCGTCCAGGCGCTCGCCGCGCGGATCCCCGGCATGCGGGGCGTCTTCGCCGGACGGCTGCGCAACGCGCACCAGGTCGAGTCCCTCGTGGCCAACCTGATCTCCGTGAACCGGCGCTACAAGGCGCACGCGGGACTGCGCGTGACCGACGTCTAGGGCGTAGCGGGCATGGGGGACACTGGGTGCGGGCGCCGTTTCGTACGGAGGCCCGCTCAGCATCCGGACCGACAGCCGAACCACCCGGACCGACCCCCGACAGGAGCCGACCCCCATGCCCCGCCTCGCTCTCTACGCCCTCACGGTCTGCGCCCTCGCCGTCGTCGCGGCCGTGGTCTCCTTCGTCCAGGGCTACTGGATCGGCGCCATCTGGGTGCTGCTGGCCGGACTCTCCTCGAACATGGCGTGGTACTACCTGCGTCGCGCGAAGGCCGAGCGGGACGCCGCGCGCACCGCTACGGGTTGAGCGTGCAGTACTGGCTCGTGTCGCCGTCCCAGAAGCGGTAGAAGTCCTGGCCGCAGTACGTCTCCAGATCGGTGACTCCGAGGCCGCGCAGGATCGCGTCGATCGCGTCGAAGAAGGCGCCGTTGACCTCGGGGATCCACAGGATGCCGAAGACGGCGATCAGGCCGAACGGCGCGAACGGCTCCACCTGGCGGCGGATCTTGTGCGACAGCCAGGGCTCGATGACGCCGTACCCGTCCAGGCCCGGGATGGGCAACGAGTTCAGGATCGCGGCCGTCACCTGGAGCAGGGCAAGGAACGCGAGCGCGAACCGGAAGGTGTCCGGGACGCCGGAGAGCGAGTCGAGCCAGAAAGGCGCGGTGCAGACGACCGCGAAGAGCACGTTCGTGAGCGGCCCCGCAGCCGAGATCAGACTGTGCTTCCACTTGCCCCTGATGCGGCCCCGCTCGATGAAGACGGCGCCGCCGGGCAGGCCGATGCCGCCCAGGATCACGAAGAGCACCGGAAGCACGATGCTGAGCAGCGCGTGCGTGTACTTCAGCGGGTTGAGGGTCAGATAGCCCTTCGCGCCGACGGAGATGTCGCCGCTGTGCAGGGCGGTGCGCGCGTGCGCGTACTCGTGCAGACAGAGCGAGACGATCCAGGCCGCCGTCACGAAGAGGAAGACCGCCAGCCCCGGATTGTCCGCGAATCCGGTCCATGCGGCCCAGCCGGAGACCGCGGTGACGGCGGCGATCCCGAGGAAGACGGGGCTGATCCGCCGGTCGCTGCGTCGGGTGGGAGCGGTGGTCATGGGGCGGGGCTCCTGGAGGTGGCGGGCCGGTTGTCGTACGGGACCGTACCCCGGCGTACGGAGAAAACGTCTCGCACTCCGTGGGGAGTTCCGGGGAGGGTGGGGGCATGGCGCTGTGGAACGTGATGTACGAGGACTGGCAGATGGAGTGCTGCGGGACACCGTTCTCCGTGGGGGACGAGGTGGCGTGGCAGCTGGGCGGCGGGCCGCAGCTGTACTCCGTGGAGCGGCACGGGGAGGAAGGGCCGGACACCGTGGGGCGGGTGCGGTCGGTCCAGATGGTGACGTGGGGCTTCGCGCGGGCGGCCGGCACGGACACCTTCGAGCCGGTGAAGGGCGAGGAGTGGCTCCGCCCGGTGGAGAGCTGCCCGAAGTGGTTCGTGGACCCGGTGGAGGGGAGCCGGGAGCAGGGGTACTTCCGGCGGGAGGTGGGGGTGCTGGTTTCGCTCGACGTACCGGATGATGCCGAGTGACCGGCGTCTTTCCTGATCCGCGGACCGGGAGGACAGCGGCCTGCCCAGCGATCGAAGCCGGGACCGGCAGTTTCCTTCTTCGTGGGCACAGGCACACCGGAACGCAGCCCGATGACGCCGAAGAGCGCCCCCGGCACCGGACGGTGATCGAGGTGCGCCTGCCCAGGGCAGCGCCCTGCACCGCTCCTCACCGCCACCAGAGACAATGGACCCCGTGCGCTACCGCATTCTCGGCACCACCCAGGCAGTCCACGCCGACGGCACCCTCATCGCCGTCGGCGGCCCGAGGCTGCGCGCCCTCCTGACGATCCTCGCCCTCCGCGTCCCCCGGACCGTCCCGGCCCAGGCGCTCGTCGACGAGGTGTGGCACGGCGATCCGCCCGCCGACGCGACCGGCGCGCTGCAGGCCCTGGTGGGCCGCCTGCGCCGGGCCATCGGCGCCGGGGCGATCACCTCCACCGACGGCGGCTACCAGCTGTGCGCCGCGCCGGACGACATCGACCTCTACCGCTTCGACCGCCTCGCCACCGAGGGGACGAACGCCCTCGCCGACAGCGACGCCGCCAAGGCGGCGGCCATCCTGGACGACGCGCTGGCCCTCTGGCAGGGCCCCGCGCTCGCCGACCTCCCGGACCGCACGGCGGAGGCGGCCCGGTGGGAGTCCCGCCGCCTCGAAGCCCGCCGCGCCAGGCTGGCCGCGGCCCTCGCCCTCGGCCGGGCCGAGCAGGTGCTGCCCGAGCTCGCCGCCCTGTGCGAAAGCCACCCCCTCGACGAGCCGCTCCAGGCCCTGCGGCTGCGGGCGCTGCGCGACGCGGGCCGCCCGGCGCAGGCGCTCGCCGCGTACGACGGAGTACGCCGCCTCATCGCGGACCGCATCGGCGCCGACCCAGGACCCGAACTCCGCGCCCTCCACGAGGAGTTGCTGCACGCCGACGCCCCGAAGGCGCCTCCCGCAAGGACCCGCACGGCACAGAGACCGCAGGGCAACCTGCGGGCCAGGCTCACCTCCTTCGTCGGCCGCGAGGACGACATCGACGCCATCCGGGGCGACCTGGCGCGGGCCCGCCTCGTCACGCTGCTCGGGCCCGGCGGCGCCGGGAAGACGCGGCTCTCGCAGGAGGCCGCCGAGGCCCACGCCGGTGGCGTGCCCGACGGCGTATGGCTGGCCGAGCTCGCGCCGGTCGAGGACCCGGACGCCGTGCCCGAGGCGGTCCTCACCGCGCTCGGCGCCCGCGAGACGGTGCTGCGCGGCGCGGGCGCCGAAGAGCTGCGGGCGGTGTCGGAATGGCACGGCGACGACCCCGTCGTCCGCCTCACCGAGCACTGCGCGCCACGCCGCATGCTCCTGATCCTCGACAACTGCGAGCATGTCATCGACGCCGCGGCCCGCCTCGCGGACCGGCTGCTCGCCCACTGCCCCGGCCTCACGGTCCTCGCCACGAGCCGTGAACCCCTCGGCGTACCGGGGGAGTTGCTGCACCCCGTGGAGCCGTTGCCGGAGCCGATCGCGCTGCGCCTGCTCGCGGACCGCGGCGCGGCGGCGCGGCCTGACTTCCGTATCGAGGACGACCGGGCGGCTGCAGCGGAGATTTGCCGGCGCCTCGACGGCCTGCCGCTGGCCATCGAACTGGCCGCGGCCCGCCTGCGCATGCTCACCCCCCGTCAGATCGCCGACCGCCTCGACGACCGCTTCCGCCTCCTGACGAACGGCGCCCGCACGGTCCTGCCCCGCCAGCAGACGCTGCGCGCGGTCGTCGACTGGTCCTGGGACCTCCTCGACACCCCCGAACGCACCGTCCTGCGCCGCCTCTCCGTCTTCGCGGGCGGCTGCGACCTGGCCGCCGCCGAAGCGGTGTGCGGGGCGCCTGCCGAGTCGCCCGACGTCGCCGACGTGCTCGGCTCCCTCGTCGACAAGTCCCTTGTCGTCGCCGCCCCTTCGCCGCAAGGCGTCATGCGCTACCGACAGCTCGAAACCGTCGGCGAGTACGCGAGGGAGCGGCTCGACGAGGCCGGTGACCGCGCCGCCGCCGAACGGGCCCACCTGGTGTACTTCCGTGAGCTGGCCCGGCTGACCGAACCACGGCTGCGGGGCGGCGGACAGCGGGAGGCCGTCGAACGGCTCGAGGTCGAGTACGAGAATCTGCGCACCGCCCTGCGGCACGCCGTCGCCGCCGGGGAGGAGCAGGAGGCGCTCTGCCTCGTCCTCTCGCTCTCCTGGTTCTGGACGATCCGTGACCTGCGCATCGAGATCCGCAACTGGTCGCGCGATGTCGTCGCCCTCGGCCCCGACCCCTTCGTGCGCCCCGTCACCCCGGTGGAACCGCTCTACGAACGCTGCACGGACAACCCGCCGCCCATGCGCCCCGAGGTGCTTGAAGAGGCGCGGCGCGGTGTCCACCTCATCCAGCTCTCCTGCATGGACATGAACCTGGAGGTCTGGCAGACACCCGAGGCCGCCGAGAAACTCGCGGGCATCAGGGAGGCCTACCGGCCGGGTCTTCCGCAGACCTGCTGGTCGCCGGGGAGCCTGTGGTTCTTCGCTGTGCTGCTCGACGGGGACATCGACCAGCTGCACGTCATCATCGACGCGACCATCGCCACCTGCCGCGAGCGGGGGTACGACTGGGAGCTCGCCGCGTCCTTGCAGCAGCGCGCCAACATCCTCGCCAACCGCGCCGACCGGGCGGGCGACGCCCGCCGTGACGCCGACGAGTCCCTGGAGATCTTCACCCGGCTCGGCGATGTGTGGGGCATGGCCGAGGCGCTCTCCTCGCGCGGCGAGGCCCATGAGCGGCGCGGCCGGTTCACCCTGGCCGCCGAGGACTTCGGCGCCGCCATCGAGCACGCGGAGCGGCTCGGCGCCCCCGCGCAGGTGAGCGTGCTCACGGCGCGGCTCGGCGCGGTGCTCGCCGAGGCGGGCGAACTGGCCCGGGGCGAGGAACTGCTCTGGTCGGTCATGGAGCGCGACGGCAAGGCCGCCGCGAACTCCAGCGAGTCCCTGCCCGCCGCCCGCTTCTTCCTCGTCGACCTGCTCACCCGCACCGGCCGCACCGTCGAGGCGCGGGAACAACTCCGGCTGCTCCGGGAAGAGTTCAAGGCCGTCGACTTCGTCATCTTCGAGGGCTTCATGCTGGGCGCGGAGGCCTGGATCAGCGCCGTGGAGGGCCGTCATGCCGAGGCCCTCGCCACGTCGCGCGCCGCGCTCGACAAGTCCCTCGACCCGCTCAGCAAGATGATGGCCCCGCAGATGACCTCGGTCCACCTCACCACAGCCGCCCGCGCCCTGGCCGCCCTCGACGGTGGCCGGTACGCCCATGACGCGGCGCGGCTGATCGCGGTCGCCGACCGTGAGCTGCCGCCCGGCCACTTCGCGCCCGCCGCTGAGCGCGAAATCCGCACGGCCGCCGAGGAGTCGGCACGCGGGGCACTGGGCGACACCGCGTACGAGGCCGCGTACGCGGAAGGCGGCAGCCTCTCCGTGGAGGAGGCCGCCGCCCTCTGTGACACGTACATCGGCTAGCCCGCTGTCCGTTGGATCCGCGCTCAGCACTCCGTGCGGAATCAGCTCTTCGTGCGGAACTTGTGAATCGCGATCGGCGCCATCACCAGGGTGAGCACCGCCGACCAGCCGACCGTCACCCAGATGTCGTGGGCGACCGGGCCGCCCACCATCAGGCCACGCGCGGAGTCCGCGAGCGACGACAGCGGGTTGTAGTCGGTGAAGGCCTGCAGCCAGCCCGGCATCGACTGCGTCGGCGCGAAGATCGACGAACCGAACTGCAGCGGCATCAGGACCAGGAAGCCCATCGCCTGCACGGACTGGGCGCTCTTCATCGCGACGCCGAGGACCAGGAAGATCCACATGATGGACGTGCCGAAGAGCGCGGACAGGCCCACGGCGGCAAGCAGGCCGCCCCAGTTGGTGATGTCGAATCCCACCAGGACACCGACGATCATCATGACCGTCGTCGCGAGGAGCAGCCGCATCAGCTCCACCACGATCTTGGCGAAGAGCACCGAGCCCTGGCCGATCGGCAGGGTGCGGAAGCGGTCCATGATGCCGTTCTGGAAGTCCTGGTTGAAGCCGGTGCCGACGGCCATGGCGATGTTCATGCTCATCATCGCCATCATGCCCGGCACCACGTACTGCACGTACGCGTCCTGACCGCCGCCGAGCGCCTGCCCGATGGAGCCGCCGAAGACGTACACGAACAGGAGCGTGAAGATGATCGGCATCAGGATCGCGTCGAGCATCGACTCCGGGTCCTGGCGGATCCAGAGCAGATTGCGGCGGACCAGGGCGCTGGTGTGGCGCACGTGGTCGCGAAGGCCTATGCGGGCGTCGGCCTCTCCCTCGTGGAGGGGCGGCGTGAGAGTGGTGCTGCTCATACGGCAACCTCCTCGAGTTCGGGGCGGGCGTCCTGCGGGGCGCTGGCCTTCTGGCCGGTGATGGAGAGGAACACCTCGTCCAGGCTGGGCAGTTCGGTGGCTATCGAGCCGATCGTGATGCCGCGCGCGGTGACCGCGCCGACCACGGCGGTGAGCTGCTCGTCGCTGAGGATCGGCACGAGGACCGTGCCGGACTCGGCGTCCACCGTCGAACTCGCGAGGCCGGTCAGGCCCATGTCGTCGAGCGCGCCGGCCAGCGGGCGCAGCTCCAGCGGGTCGGCCGGGCGGATGCGCAGGGTGCGGCCGCCGACCTTCGCCTTCAGCTCGTCGATGCCGCCGTTGGCGATGACCTTGCCGCGGTCGATGACGGTCAGCTCGGATGCGAGCTGCTCGGCCTCCTCCATGTACTGCGTGGTGAGCAGCACGGTGACGCCGTCGGTGACCATCCGCTTGACCTCGGCCCACACCTCGTTGCGGGTGCGGGGGTCGAGGCCGGTGGTCGGCTCGTCCAGGTAGAGGACCGAGGGGCTGCCGATCATCGACGCCGCGAGGTCGAGGCGGCGGCGCATGCCGCCGGAGTACGTCTTGGCGGGCCGGCCCGCCGCGTCGGTGAGGGAGAACCGCTCAAGGAGGGCGTCGGCCCTCGACCTGGCCTCCTTGCGGGAGAGGTCGAGGAGCCGCCCGATCATGTAGAGGTTCTCGCGCCCGGAGAGCTTCTCGTCCACGGAGGCGTACTGGCCGGTGAGGCCTATGACCCGGCGGAGCTGGCGGGGCTGCTTCACGACGTCGTACCCGGCCACGAAGGCCGAGCCCGAGTCCGGGACGACGAGGGTGGAGAGGCAGCGTACGAGGGTGGTCTTGCCGGCGCCGTTCGGGCCGAGCACGCCGAGGACGGTGCCCTCGCGTACGTCGACGTCCACGCCGTCCAGTGCTTTGGTCTCGCCGTAGTGCTTGACCAGTCCCCTCACGGTGACGGCGCTTCCGGCGCCGCCGGGGGTGTTGTTGATTCGCGTCATGCCGCAAGAGTGTCAGCCCCCACCGACAAACCACCGACAGCCTTCCTACACGCGGGGTAACGGGTGGGTGGGCGAGAGACATCGCCGCGAAGCGGCGGACAAAAAAGCCCGCGCCGGCCCGCAGGGAAACGGACAGCCCGTCGACGGGGGAAGTTCGACGGGCTGCCGGTGGTGCCGCTATGGCTCATACGGCGGTGAGGAACCGCCTCGCGGTACTAGTGGACCGCATGCTCCCCGGAGGGAAACGCGCCGCCCACCACATCCTCCGCGAACGCCTTGGCCGCGCCACTCATCACGCCCCGCAGGTCCGCGTACTGCTTCACGAAGCGCGGCATCTTGCCGCCGGTCAGGCCCAGCATGTCCGTCCAGACAAGGACCTGCGCGTCGCACGCCGCGCCCGCTCCGATCCCGACCGTCGGGATGTGCAGGGAGCGGGTGACCTCGGCCGCCAGCTCCGCGGGAACCAGTTCGAGGACCACCGCGAACGCGCCCGCGTCCTGCGCGGCCTTGGCATCGCTCAGAAGGCGGTGCGCCGCCTCGTCGCCGCGGCCCTGGACGCGGTAGCCCATGGTGTTCACGGACTGCGGCGTGAGGCCGAGGTGGGACATGACGGGGATGCCGGAGGAGACGAGCAGCTCGGTCTGGGGGAGCGAGCGTTCGCCGCCCTCCAGCTTCACCGCGCCGACCCCGGCCTCCTTCACCAGGCGCGTCGCCGAGCGAAGGGCCTGGACCGGGCCTTCCTGGTACGACCCGAAGGGCAGGTCGCCGACGATCAGGGCACGCGACGTGCCCCGTACGACGGCCGCGGAGAGCATGGTCATCTCGTCGAGGGTGACGGGCACGGTCGTCTCGTACCCGAGGTGGCAGTTGCCCGCCGAGTCGCCGACCAGCATCACGGGGATGCCGGCCTCGTCGAAGACGGACGCGGTCATCGCGTCGTACGCGGTGAGCATGGGCCACTTCTCGCCCCGCTCCTTGGCGGCGGCGATGTCCCGCACGGTGATGCGGCGGGTGCTCTTGCCTCCGTACAGCGCCTTGCTGCTGTCGGTGGACTGGCTCGCGGCGGGACCCGCAGGCTGGTTCTGGGCAGCCGAAAGTTGCGTCATCGCAACGGCTCCTTCTCTTATCTCGAGGCGCCCTGACGGCGTCCCCGGATCACTTCCATGGTGGCACCGCGCGCCGCCCGTCGGCTAGTGGGCTCTTCGGTAAAGTCTTTACAATACGAGACGGTGTCGTATCGAAATGCCTTTAGTGTGGGAGCCATGTCTACTCCCGCCGTCACCACCCCACGCATACCGGAAGCCGTCCACCGGCGCCGGTGGGCGATCCTCGGCGTCCTGATGCTGAGCCTGCTGATCGTGGTGCTCGACAACTCGATCCTGAACGTCGCCATCAAGACGATCTCGACCCCGGAGCCCACGGGCCTCGGCGCCACCCAGGGCGACCTGGAGTGGGCCATCAACTCCTACACCCTGGTCTTCGCCGGGCTGCTCTTCACGGCGGGCCTGCTCGGCGACCGGCTCGGCCGCAAGAAGATACTGATCGCGGGCCTCGCCGTCTTCGGCATCGGCTCCGCCCTCGCCGCCGAATCCGGCTCACCCGTCCAACTCATCCTGTTCCGCGCGGTGATGGGCCTCGGCGCCGCCTTCGTGATGCCCGCCACCCTCGCCGTCCTGATGAACGTCTTCGAGCGCGACGAACAGCCCAAGGCCATCGGCATCTGGGCGGGCGGCGTCGGCCTCGCCATCGCGATCGGGCCCATCACCGGCGGCGTACTCCTCGACCACTTCTGGTGGGGCTCGGTCTTCCTGGTGAACGTGCCGATCGTGATCGTCGCGATCGGCCTGATGATCTGGCTCGTGCCCGAATCCCGCGACCCGAAGCCGGGCCGGATCGACCTGGTCGGCGTGGCCCTGTCCGTCGTCGGCCTCGTCCTGCTCGTCTACGGCATCATCAAGGGCGGCCAGCTGGCCGACTTCACCGACCCCGCCGTCCTCGGGACCGTCGCCCTGGGCCTCGCCGTACTCGTCGGCTTCGTGCTGTACGAGAAGCGCAGCGACCATCCGTCCATCGACATCTCGTACTTCAAGAACCGCGTCTTCTCGGCGGCTATCAGCTCCCTCGCGCTCGTCTTCTTCGCGCTGATGGGCGTGACGTTCTTCGCGGTCTTCTACACGCAGAGCGTGCGCGGCTACTCACCGCTGCAGACCGGCCTGTTGATGCTGCCGCTCGCCGCGGCGCAGCTCATCTTCGCGCCGCGCGCCCGTCTCGTCGTGGACCGTTTCGGTGTACGCGCCGTGTGCACGGGCGGGCTGCTGCTCCTGGCCGCGATGCTCGCCGCCTTCACGACCCTGGAGGCCGATACGCCGATCTGGATCCTGGAGGTCATCTTCTTCCTGATGGGCACCGGCATGGCGCACATCATGACGCCCGCCAGCGTCGTCATCATGCAGGCGCTGCCCCGCGAGAAGGCGGGCTCCGCCTCCGCCCTGAGCAACACCTTCCGGCAGGTCGGCGGCGCCCTGGGCATCGCGGTGCTCGGCTCCGTGCTCTCCGCGGCCTACCGCAGCGGCGTCGAGGACAAGCTCACGGTGCTGCCCGCCGACGTACGGCACACCGCGGGCGAGTCCATCGAGGCCACCCTCGGCGTCGCCGCCGAGCTCGGCCCGCGCGGCGAACCGCTGGTGACCGCGGCCCACGACTCCTTCCTGCACGCCATGCACATCACCGCGCTCTGCGGCGCGGGCGTAGCCCTGATCGGCGTCGTGGTCGTCGCCCTGTTCCTGCCGGGCCGCGCGCCCCAGGAGCCGGAGGCACAGCGGCCGGAGGTCGACCCCGTGGGCGCGGGGCACTGACCGGGGCGTGGGGTGTCGGCCGCGCCGCGAGTCCCGGCAGGGACAATCGGGCCTGGCAGAGCGCCGGACGACGAGAGACGGAGTTGATGTGGCCAGCATCGCCAAAGGCGTCCGGGGGCGCCCCCGCAGCGAGGCCGTGGAGCGGTCGATCGTCGAGGGCGTCCTGAAGATGATCGAGGACGGTGTGCCCCTCACCGATCTCTCCATCGAGCGGATCGCCCGCACGGCGGGCGTGGGCAAGGCCACCATCTACCGCCGCTGGAGCGGCAAGGAGGAACTCTTCGTCGACGTCATGCGCAGCCTGGACGACCCACCGCCCGAGCTGGCCGGGGAATCCATGCGCGGCGATCTCACCACTCTCCTCGACCACGTGCGCAGACGCGGCGTGAACCTGCGGTCATCCGCGCTGCTGCACAACGTCTTCGCGCAGGCGAAGAGCCTGCCGAAGCTGTGGGACGCCTACCAGCAGATCGTCATCGAGCCGCAGCGCCGCGTCATGCTCGACGTGCTGCGCCGGGGCGTCGAGAACGGCGAACTGCGCGCGGACGTCGACCTGCTGCTGGCCAACGACCTCATCGTCGGACCCATGCTCGCGCGTACCGTCCTGCGCTCCGACGCGCCGCTCGACGACGACCTCGCCGAGCGGATCGTGGACACCGTGCTCGCGGGGCTGCGGCCCCCGCTGCGGCCCACGGGGTGAATGTGCGCGTTTCGTCACAGCGGCCCGTTGTGCGGGGAGATGCGGAACCCGCCGCGTCGCCCCGCTCGTCCTCGTCCCGTACGGCCGTCACGGACGGCGGGGAGACACCGGATCATCGCCTAGGGTTTCAGGGGCGAGGACGGTTGCACGGCACCAGTGAGGCGACGAGCGTATGGCGCAGGCGTATGTGACGGAGACGGGCAGCGGCGGCTCGGAACCTGACCGCCAGGGGTCTCGGTTCCGGCGCCTGGCCGACGGATGGCGGGGCGACCGGGGCATCTGGAGGCGTGGGCTCGTCACGGCCGGTGTCGCGGTGCTGCTCGCCCTGGTGATGCTCTTCCACGCGCAGATCCCGAACGGCGTCGGCAACCTCGGCAGCCTCATCGAGACGTTCCTGCCCTGGCTCGGCGTCCTGATCCCGGTGCTGCTCGTCATCGGCTTCGTCCGCAAGTCCGCCACGGCGCTGATCGCCGTGCTGCTGCCCGCGGTCATCTGGGTCAGCTCCTTCGGCGGTCTGATCACCGGCAAGTCCGCCGCCGGCGGCGATCTGACGGTCGCCACCCACAACGTGAACGCGGAGAACGCCGACCCGGCGGGCACCGCCCGTGACGTCGCCGCTTCCGGCGCCGACGTCGTGGCGCTCGAGGAGCTCACGGCGGACGCCGTGCCGACGTACGAGAAGGCGCTTGCCGGCACGTACAAGTACCACTCGGTGCAGGGCACGGTCGGTCTGTGGAGCAAGTACCCCCTGACCGGCACCAAGCCCGTCGACATCAAGCTGGGCTGGACGCGCGCGATGCGGACGACGGTCAACAGCCCCAAGGGCGAGGTCGCCGTCTACGTCGCCCACCTGCCGTCGGTGCGGGTCAAGCTGGACGCGGGCTTCACCGCCAACCAGCGTGACGACAGCGCGGACGCGCTGGGCGAGGCGATCGCCGACGAGCAGGTCTCCAAGGTCGTGCTGCTCGGGGATCTGAACGGCACGATGAACGACCGGGCCCTGAACGCGGTCACCTCGCAGATGCGCTCCACGCAGGGCGCGGCGGGCGACGGCTTCGGCTTCAGCTGGCCCGCGTCGTTCCCGATGGCGCGGATCGACCAGATCATGGTGAAGGGCGTCGAGCCGCTGTCGTCGTGGACGCTCCCGGAGACGGGCAGCGATCACTTGCCGATCGCGGCGCGCGTCGAGCTCTAGGGAGTTTGACGACAGGGCCAGCCCCGGGCCGGATGTGACCGCTGGGCTGGATGTGGCCGCTGGGGCGGCTGTTCTTGGCGCGCGGCACATCCGCTCGTAACCTCACGGAATACTGGGCCTGAGAGACTTTGTTCCGTACGTAAACTTACGGAACTCCACTCCCTCATGCGCTCCCCCGGAAGGTTCTTCATGCCCCTGGCCCTGCTCGCCCTCGCCGTGGGCGCCTTCGGCATCGGCACGACCGAGTTCGTGATGATGGGCCTGCTGCCCAACGTCGCGGACGACCTGCACATATCCATCCCCACCGCAGGACACCTGGTCTCGGCGTACGCCCTGGGTGTCGTCATCGGCGCCCCGCTGCTCGCCGCGGTCACCGCGCGCATGCCGCGCCGCCGGGTCCTCATCGGCCTGATGGTGCTCTTCGTCACGGGCAACGCGCTGTCGGCCGCGGCGCCCGACTACCACTGGCTGATGGCCGCCCGCTTCCTGAGCGGCCTCCCGCACGGCGCGTTCTTCGGCGTCGGCGCCGTGGTCGCGACCGGCCTCGTGGCCCCCGAGCGCAAGGCACGCTCGGTCTCGCTCATGTTCCTCGGCCTGACCGTCGCCAACATCGTGGGCGTGCCCGTCGCCACGGCGATGGGACAGCAGCTCGGCTGGCGCGCGACGTTCCTCGCGGTCAGCGCGATCGGCCTCGCGGCGATCGCCGCGCTTGCCCTCCTCGTCCCCGCCGACCACGGCCACGGCGAGAGCGGCGGTCTGCGCGGGGAGCTCCGGGCCCTGCGCAGCGTTCCGGTCTGGCTCGCACTCGGCACGACCGTGGCGGGCTTCGGAGCGCTGTTCTCCGCGTACAGCTATGTGACGCCGATGCTGACCGACGCCGCGGGCTACGCCGAATCCAGCGTTACGTTGCTGCTCGCGCTGTTCGGTGTCGGCGCGACCGCGGGCAACCTTCTCGGCGGCCGCCTCGCCGACCACTCCCTGCGGGGCACGCTCTTCGGCGGGCTCACGGCCCTCGTCGTGGTCCTCGCCCTGTTCCCGGTCCTGATGGGGACGGCGTGGAGCGCGGCGCTCGCGGTGACGCTGCTCGGCATGGCCGCGTTCACGACGGGGTCGCCCCTGCAGCTGATGGTCATGGAGAAGGCGTCGGCGGCCCCGTCCCTGGCCTCCTCCGCCAACCAGGCCGCGTTCAACCTCGCCAACGCGGGAGGCGCGTGGGTCGGCGGTCTCGCGCTCGCCGCGGGCTTCGGGGTCACCTCTCCGGCGGTGGTGGGCGCGGGTCTTGCCGTGCTCGGCCTCGGGGTGGCCGCGGTGGCGTATCTGGTGGACCTGCGGTCGCCCGCGGTTGGCAGTGAGCGGCTCGTGGCTTCGGGCGAGCCCCTTCGAGAGACGTCTCACGCCGGGTAATCGGGTGGGTGGGCGGGAAAGATCCGCCGCGAAGCGGCGGTACAGGATCAGCCCGCCCACCCCGGGGGTCAGACAGACTCCCGCCAACGATTGGTGATCGGAAGGCGCCGGTCCTTGCCGAACCCCTTCGCGGAGATCTTCGTGCCCGGCGGGTACTGCCGCCGCTTGTACTCGGCGGTGTCGACCATCCGCAGCGTCTTCACGACGAGCTCCCGGTCGTACCCGGCGGCGACGATCGCGTCCGCGCCCTGGTCGCGGTCGACGTAGAGCGCCAGGATCCCGTCGAGCACCGGATAGTCCGGCAGCGAGTCCGTGTCCACCTGGTCGGGGCGCAGCTCCGCGCTCGGCGGCTTGCTGATGGAGTTCTCGGGGATCGGCGGCGTCTGGCCGCGGTCGACGGCCGCGCGGTTGCGCCACTCGGCGAGCCGGAAGATCAGGGACTTGTAGACGTCCTTGATCGGCCCGTACGCCCCGACCGAGTCGCCGTAGAGCGTCGAATACCCCACCGCGAGCTCGGACTTGTTGCCCGGCGCGAGGACGATGTGGCCCTCCTGGTTGGAGATGGCCATCAGCATCGTGCCGCGCAGCCGCGACTGGAGGTTCTCCTCGGCGAGCCCGGTGAGGCCGAGCGACCCCATGTACGCGTCGAACATCGGGGCGATCGGCACGGTACGGAAGTTCAGCCCCGTACGCCGGGCAAGCTCCTCCGCGTCACTGATGGAGTGGTCCGAGGAGTAGCGCGACGGCATGGCGACGCCGTACACGTTCTGCGCGCCGAGCGCGTCGCAGGCGATCGCGGCGGTGATGGCGGAGTCGATGCCTCCGGAGAGGCCGATCAGGACGCTGCTGAAGCCGTTCTTCGCGGCGTACGCACGCAGCCCCACGACCAGCGCCGAGTACACCTCTTCGTCGTCGTCGAGCCGCTCGGCGTACCCGCCGGTGAGTTCCGGCTCGTACGCGGCCAGGGGCTCCTCGGAGACGGTGACGTGCTCGATGCGCAGCCCGTCGTCCACGATGCCCGACGGCGGCTGGGGGGCGGCGGCCGGCAGATCCAGGTCGAGGACCACGCAGCCCTCGGCGAACTGCGGGGCCCGCGCGATGACTTCGCCGTCCCGGTCCACGACGACCGAGTCACCGTCGAAGACGATCTCGTCCTGGCCGCCGATCATGGCGAGGTAGGCGGTGGTGCAGCCGGCCTCCTGCGCACGCTTGCGCACCAGCTCGAGCCGTACGTCGTCCTTGTTCTGCTCGTACGGCGAGGCGTTGATGGAGAGCAGAAGACCCGCGCCCGCGGTGCGCGTCGCGGGGACGCGGCCGCCGTCCTGCCAGAGGTCCTCGCAGATGGCGAGCGCGACGTCGACGCCGTGCACGCGCAGGATCGGCAGGGTCTCGCCCGGCACGAAGTAGCGGAACTCGTCGAAGACGCCGTAGTTCGGCAGGTGGTGCTTGGAGTACGTCAGGATGGCCTCGCCGCGGTGCAGCACGGCGGCGGCGTCACGCGGGGCGCCCGCGGGCTGGCCGTACTTCGGCTTGGCCTCCTCCGTGCGGTCGAGATAGCCGACGACGACCGGCAGCTCGCCGTACCCCTCGTCGTCAAGACGCACGGCGAGCGCGCGCAGCGCCTCCCGTGAGGCGTCGACGAAGGACGACCGCAGGGCCAGGTCCTCGACGGGATAGCCGGTCAGCGCCATCTCGGGGAACGCGACGAGGTGCGCTCCCTGCTCGGCGGAGTGCCGGGTCCAATGGACGATCGCCTCGACGTTCCCGGCGAGATCGCCGACGGTCGAGTCGATCTGATTCAGGGCGAGGCGTAGTTGAGGCACGGAGCCCAGTGTAATCGTCAGAGCGACGCGATGCCCTGCAGGGAGGGTGTGGGGCGCCCCACTGGGACGCCCCACGGGCCGGCCGCCGGTCAGCTGCGACAGCTGGGGGTGGTCAGCTGCGGTAGCCCAGGACCGTCATCATTCCTGCCTCCGAGTGGTACACGTTGTGGCAGTGGATCATCCACAGGCCCGGGTTGTCGGCTTCGAAGTCCACCGTCAGGGTGCCGTTCGGCAAGATGATCGCGGTGTCCTTGCGGGGGCCGTTCGGTGTGTTCGCCAGGGTGAAGGTGTGGCCGTGCAGGTGGATCGGGTGCCACATCGTCGTCGAGTTGGCGAAGACCAGGCGGACCCGTTCGCCCGCGCGGATCGGGTGGCGGCGGTCGGGGGAGTACGGCTTCTTGTCGAAGGCCCAGTCGTACTTCGCCATTCCGCCGGTCAGCCGGAGCCTGATCGTGCGGTCCGGCTCACGGGACGGGAGTGCCACCGACCGTGCCGCCCGCAGCTTGTCCGCCGTCAGGAGGCGGCCCTTCAGCTCCTTGGGGCGGGTCGAGGGAGCGGGGGTCGCGCCGCCGCCCGTGCGGAGGACTGCCAGGGCTGCTGCCTTCTTGCCCTCGGCCGCCGCCGTCAGCGGGAACGCGCCGTCCTTGGCGGTGACCAGGACGTCATAGCGCTCGCCCATGCCGAGCAGCAGCGCGTCCGTCTTCGCGTGCTCCACCGGGAAGCCGTCCGTGTGCGTCACCGTCATCTCGTGGCCGCCGAGCGCCACCCGGAAGGCCGTGTCACCGCCCGCGTTGATGATGCGCAGGCGGATGCGGTCGCCGGGGCGGGCCTTGAAGGAGGAAGGGGCGTCCGGTGTGCGGCCGTTGATCAAGTAGTGCGGGTAGGCGACGTCGCCCGCGTCGCCGCCCAGCAGGTCGCTCTTGGCGCCCATCATCATGCGGGAGGGGCCGGAGGAGCCCGGGGTGGGCTTCGGCTTGGGGGACGCGTCGGTGCGCAGCGACATGTTCGACATGGAGTGGCCGCTGTGGTCCATGCCGCCGCCCATGTCGTGGCCGCTCATGCCCTTGCCGAGCTCCGCGAGCACGGCGTCCGGTGTCGAGCCGTCCACGCCGTCGACCCAGTCGTCCAGGACGACGACCCACTCCTTGTCGTACTTCAAGGGCTCCTTGGGGTCCTCGACGATCAGTGGTGCGTACAGACCGCGGTCCTGCTGTGTGCCCGAGTGGGGATGGAACCAGTACGTCCCCGGGTGCGGCACCGCGAACCGGTAGGTGAAGTCGGCGCCCGGCTTGATGCTCTTCTGGGTGAGGCCGGGGACGCCGTCCATGTCGTTGCGCAGGGCCAGGCCGTGCCAGTGCAGGGACGTGGCCTGGGGGAGGTGGTTGGCGAGCGTGAGGGCGAGGGTGTCGCCCGCGGTGACGCGGACTTCCTTGCCGGGCAGCCGGTCGCCGTACGCCCAGGTGTTGACCGTGCGGCCGCCGAGGTCGAGCTTGGCCTTCATGGCCATGAGCTTCACCTCACGGACCGTGCCGCCGCCGGCTCGCTTCTTCTCCGAGGTGGCTACTTCCTCGCCTGCGGGGTCGACATAGCCCTCGGGCTTGTCCTTGGGTGCGGAGCCGCTGCCGTGTCCGGCGTGGCCGGAGTCCGAACCGGAGCCGGAGCCGGAACAGGCCGTCAGGATTCCCGAACCGGCGACTGCGGTCGCGGCGCCGAGCAGGGCGCGGCGCGAAGGGGTGCGCAGGGGTTGATTGCGCATGGCTGAGTACACCTCGTCGTAGTGGTGCGTGCAGATGGGCGCATCTGCTGCTTCTGGTACACCGCTCGACGCCCGGAGGTTCCCATCAAGGGCCCACCAGGACGCGGGCAGCGTGAAGCAGCCGGTGCGTCGGCCTAAATGCGCAGCACTGAGAGGTGGGAGAGGAGTATGCGAGGCGGCGGCGGATTGGGCCGCAGCCCGTCGAGCAGCCGGGCGAGCGCACGCGCGGGGACGGCGAAGCCGCCGGGCCGCAGCAGGCCCGCCTTCAGCAGCAGGACGAGGGTGAGTGCGGCGAGGACGGCCAGGCAGACGGACAGCGGGTCCATCCCGTCCATGCCGAGCCCTTCGCCCACGGCTGTCGCCACGCGCGCGTGGCCGGTGACTTCGGGCATCTCCGGTGGCGCCGATTCGCCCGAGCTCATCTCATGCCGGGCGGCGGCCTGTTCGGGCCCGCTCGGGTGGCTCGGCACGTGGCTCGACGAGTGGCCTGGCGTGGGGCTCGACGAGTGGCTGGTCGGATGGCCCAGCGTATGCATCGTCACGATGCCGAAGAGCAGCGCCGCGAGCAGCACGAGCTGCCTGCCGCCGTTCGCTGATCTCTTCAGGGCCGCCATGGGCGAAAGCTTACCCCCGGCGGGTATCCCGCGACATGCGGGCCCCCGGCACTCCACTGATCATGAGCCCATGACGACTACGTACAAACCGGCGCAGACCACATCACCTGTTGAGGGCCTGCGTCCCTCGCCGGGGACCACGCGTGCTGCCGCCGACTAGCGCCGTCCTCCCAGCCGAGTCCACTGCCGTGCCCCCCACACCGACGGAGCCCCGCCCCGCCCGCGCCATCGCCGTCTCGGCGCTCCTGGCACTCGGCGCGGTCGCTTACAGCACGTGGATCCTCGAAGCCTTCCTCGGCACGGGGCTCTCGCCGCTGAGTTCGTACGTCAGTGAACTCGCCGCCCAGGACCAGCCGTACGGCACGCTGTTCCGCACGGCCGACCTGACCGCCGGGCTGCTGATCCTCGCGGGCGCGGTGGGCGCGCTGCTGTGGCTGCCGCGACGGTGGAGCACGGTCGTGGGGTGGGCGGGGCTCGGCCTGTTCGGGGCGGCCACCGCCGTGGACTCCCGGCTGCCGCTGAGCTGCGCGCCGACCGCCGACGCGGCCTGCGTGGCCAGGGAGGGCGCGGGGCTCGTGCCCGCGGCGCACGAGGCGCACGCGGTGAGCAGCAGTGTCGCGGTGACGGGGGCGCTGGTGGGGATGGTGGCGCTGACGCTCACGGCCCGGAGGTACGGATTCCCGCCCTCCCTCGCGGGCTCCCTCGCCCTCCTCCTCGTACTCCTCGAACTGGCCGCCACCGCCTGGACGTTGGCCGCTGTCGCCGCCTTCGACGCGGGGCACGGCACGTGGGGTCTTGGGGTGGGGCAGCGGCTCCAGGTGCTGCTGATCGCGGTCTGGCTGGGCCTGCTCGCGCGTGCGGTGGTGCGGCGCGGGTGAGTTTCGTACGGATCGGGGGAGTGCCGCACCACGTACGGGTGACGGGGAGCGGGCCGGTGTGCGTGCTGAGTTCGGGGCTCGGTCTCGCGTGGTTCGACTGGGACCCGGTGGTGGAACTGCTCGCCCCGTGGCGGACGATCGTCCGCTTCGACCGGCCGGGGGCGGGGCTGAGCGGGCACGCGCGCGTGGCGCCCACGTTGGTGGGCGAGGCCGAGCGGATTGCGCGGGTCCTGGGCGCGGTGGGCTTCGGCGGCTGTCCCGCCACGGTGGTCGGCCACTCGCTCGCGGGCTTCCACTGCGAGGCCTTCGCCCGCCTCTTCCCGGAGCGGACGTCGGGCCTGGTCCTGGTCGACTCCAGCGTCGAGGAACGACCGCGGGTGCGGGTGCCGCGTGGGGTGCGGGTGGGGGCGGCGCGGATGGTGGGGGCGGTGCTGAGCGGGGCGGGGCTGCCGCGGGCGGTGGGTCCGCTCCTTCGGAGGGTGGCGGTGCGGGGTGACGTGGCGTCGGCGGCTGCGGTGGGGCAGGTCTACGGGTCGAGCCGTGTGCTGCGGGGGTCGCTTCTGGAGTACGCCACCTACGGCGACGCCGCGCTGCAACTCACAGCTCTGCGGCGGGAGTTCCCTCTCCGGGGGCTGCCCGTGACGGTGCTTGCTGCGTACTCCGGGGGTGCGGGGGTGAGGTGGCTGGCCCGGCAGCGGGCCCTGGCCGCCTCCCTGGACGCGACCTTCCGCGTCGCGGAACCTTCGGGCCATCTGGTGATGCGGGACGCCCCGGGGGGCGTGGCGGAGGCGGTCCTTGCCCCCGGCGACGCCCCCTGACCCAGCGCTCCGCGCCGGTTTTTCCCACCCACCTACCCGTTACCCGGCAGCGCACATTGGCCACGTGGGTGCGGGTGCGGTGCGTGCTGTTCGTGCGGCTCCCGGCCCTGGGTCGCCGCTTCGCGGCGTTCTTCCCACCCACCCACCTGATCACCCGGCAGTGGAAACGGGCTGCCAGGCGCCGTGGCCCACGACCCGCGACCGGGCAATCGGGTGGGTGGGCGGGAAAGGCTTGTTCGGGCGGAGGCGGCTGCGGGGGGTCGGGCGGGTGGGTGGGAGACACCCGCCGCGCAGCGGCGGTTCAGGGGATACCGCCGGGCCACCCAGACAAGCGCCCCCCGAAGCCCCCGCCCCCGGAAGAGATACCGCAGGGCCACTAGGAAGTGGCCCCCCGGCTCCCCCGGAGCCCCCGCACACTCTCCCGGATCACAATGTGCGTCCCCAGCAGATGCCTCTCCTGGCCCGCCCGAGGCGCCCCCGCCAGAGCGAGGCGGACCGCCGTTCTGCCCATCTCCTCCGCGGGGATGTGCACCGTCGTCAGGCCGGGGGTGATGTCCGCCGCCACGGGGTCGTCGTTGTAGCCGACCACCGAGATGTCCTCCGGCACCCGCAGCCCGTGCTCCCGCAGCGCGATCACCGTGGCCGCCGCCACCCTGTCGTCGCCCGCGAACACCGCCGTGAAGTCCGGCCTGCCGTCCGCCTTCTTGAGGAGGTCCATGATCGCCTCGTACCCGTGGTTCTGTCCGAAGCCGATGCCGTGCAGGATCGCCTCATCGCGCGGCACCCCGTGGTCGGCCAGCGCCCGCAGGTAGCCGGCGACACGGTCCTCGCCCGTGGTGTGGCCTGGCTGGTAGCCGATCAGGGCTATCTTGCGGTGGCCCGCGCCCAGCAGGTGGCTCGTGATCGCGTACGCGCCCGCCTCGTTGTCGTACTCGACGACCAGCGCGGGGACATCCGGCGCCGGCGCCGGACGCCCGCACAGCACAAGCCGGGAGCCCGCCGCGGCGAGGGCCTCCGCGTACCGCGCCATCCGCTCGCGGTACTCGTCGTCCTCGATGACGCCGCCGACCAACACCACGGCCTCTGCGGCCTGTTCGCGCATCATCTGCACCAGAGCGAGCTCGCGGGCCGGATCGCTGCCCGTCGACGCGACCAGGGTGAGCCTGCCCCGCTGGGCGGCCTCCATCTCGACCCCGTGTGCGACATGCGCGTAGAAGGAGCTCACCAACTCGAACATGAGCACCGCGATCGTCTTGCGGCCCGCGCCCGCCAAAGCGCGCGCATGCGCGTTGGCGACGTAGTCGAGGTCCTTGACGGCCCTCAACACCTTCGCCCGCGACGCCGTCGACGTCGGGTAGTTGCCCGCGAGGACCCGCGAGACGGTCGCGACCGAGACGCCCGCCCGCGCCGCCACATCGCGGATGGTGACTCGCTCACCCACACTGTCTCCTCAAGTAGCAGTATCCGGGGCGGTGTTGCCCCCATCGGGGTTGTCCTCACAGCAGCTGCCCCCACGGCGGCCTCCCGCCCCGGACCATCATCCCGCGCCCCCGCCGGATCAGTGCGCGGCTTCGTACTCCTTCGCGAACTCCTCGCGCGCCTTCTCGCCGCCCTGCGTCTGCCACTTCTTGTAGACGGCGTCCCAGTCGGACAGCTTCTTGCGGCCGGAGACGATCGCCGTGACACCGTCCTCGACGACCTGCTGCATGGACGCGCCCTGCCGGTTGTACGTGTCCGACATCAGGCCCCAGTGGTCGTCACGGACGAGGTTCGGCACGACTGCCTTCTCCCACGTGTGCAGCCGCTTGGTGAGATCGGCGAACCCGGGGAAGTACAGCGGCTGCGGCGCGTCCATGAGGTAGGCGAAGGGGAGGTTCGTCCGGTTCTCCACCAGGCCGAGCGAGGTGGGGATCGGGTCACCGCTCTTGTCGTACTCGAAGTGTGTGCCCTCGACGCCCGAGTGCATCAGCTCGTACTCCTTGGAGCCGAACGGCGACGCCAGCCAGTCGAGGACCCGCAGCATCAGCTTGACGCGGTCCTTGGAGGCCTTCTTGATGACGGTGTAGCCGAAACAGCCGCGGTTCTGCTGGTAGACGGGCGTCACGCCGTCGACCACGTACGGCACGGCGGCGTCCAGCGTGAACTCGTCCTTGATGCCTTGCGCGTTGGAGATCGCCGCGCCCCAGCCGTCCGTCATCGAGCGGACCGTGCCGTTGTAGAACTGCGTCTTGAGGTCGACCTGGGAGATCGAGGTGGCGTCGGAGTTGTACGAGCCCGCCTTGCGCAGCTTGGACATGTACTCCAGGGCGGCCCTGAACTCGTCGGTCCCGTACATGTCGGTGACCTTGCCGTTCTTGATCTGCCACTGGTTCGGCGCGCCGTGCCACATCGCGTGGTAGAGGTAGCCGAAGAAGCCGACCGACGAGGCGCCGAGCGCGGACTTCTTGTTCCGCGAGGCCTCGCGAGCCATCGCCTGGAAGTCGGCCGCCGCCATGCCCGGCTTGTAACCCGCCCTGTCGAAGGCCTCGCGGTTGATGAACATCGCGCCCTGCACCTTGGCACGCTCGACGGGGAGGCCGTAGATGCGCCCGGCGACGCGGCCCATGCCCTCCCAGGCGTACGTGGGGATGTTGGCGAGGTTCGGGTAGTCCTTGACCGCGTCCCCGGACAGGTGCTCCGAGAGGTCCGCGCACCGCGACTTCACGAACTGCGACTCGCGCGGCAGGACGTAGCCGCCACCGAAGTTGATCATGTCGGGCAGGTCGTCACCGGACATCAGGGTGGACATCTTGGAGCGGAAGTCCGCGTCGGGCACCACGGAGAACTCGACCTCGACGCCGAGGGCCTCGTTCATCGCCTGCCAGTACTTGTTCGATCCGACCGGCTTCGGCGGGGTGCCGTAGGTGATGGTCATGACCTTGATCTTCTGCTTGCCGGTGCCCGGCTTCTCGGCCGTCGCGGCGACCAGCTTCTGGGGGTACTTGGTGAACCCGGGCTGTACGCCATCGGCGCTGGGCGCGAGGTCGGGCGTCGGGCCCTTGGCCGGCGTGTACGTCGGCCAGGGCGCCGCCTTCTTGTTGGCGTTACTGACCGAACCGCCGCCGCCCGAGTCGGTGGAGCAGGCGGTGAGCAGGGAGGGGGCCGCGACCGCGGCGCCGCCGACGGCTATGGAGCGCAGCAGCGTACGGCGCGACATCGAGGAACCGGACACAGTGTCAACCTTTCGGAGATGCGGGGGAGTTGGCTCAGCTCTTGATGGCGCCTGTGAGCACGCCCTTGGTGAAGTACTTCTGCAGGAAGGGGTAGACGATCAGGATCGGCACGGTGGCGATCACCAGAACGGCCATCTGCATCGTCTGCGGGGCCGAGACGTTCGCCGCGTCGCTCAGCCCGGTGTCCGCGATCTGCGATCCGCCCATGACGTACGTACGCAGGACCTGCTGGAGCGGCCAGTGGTCGGACTCCAGGTAGATCGAGGCATGGAACCAGGCGTTCCAGTAGCTCACCGCGTAGAAGAGGCCGACGACGGCGAGAGCCGCCTTGGAGAGCGGCAGCACGACCCGCCACAGGATCTGCCAGTCGTTCGCGCCGTCGAGCCGCGCCGCCTCGTACAGCTCCTCGGGCACGCCCTGGAAGAAGCCGCGCAGGACGACCAGATTGAAGACGTTGATGAGGACGGGGACGATCAGGGCGCTGTAACTCTCCAGCATCCCCATGCCCTTGACCAGCAGGAACGCGGGGATCATGCCGGGCGGGAAGAGGAAGGTGAACAGGACGATCAGCAGGATCGGCTTGCCGCCGTACACCTTGGGGCGGCTCAGCGCGTACGCGAGGAACGTCGTGCACGCGAGCGAGGCGAGGGTCCCGATGACGGTGATGCCGGCGCTGACGCCGAGCGCCTTGGTGACGATGCCGCCCGCGAAGACCTGCTCGTAGGCGCGCAGGGTCGGGTGCGTCGGCCACAGGACCCAGCCGCCGTTGGCGATGACCTCGCGGTTGGAGGCGAACGACGTCGAGACGATGACCAGGAACGGCACGAAGACCATGACCAGGATGGTGACGATGGCGAGGGCCTTGGCCACCTGGGTGACGGGCTTCGGCTTCTCCATCCAGGAGGGGCGCGGGGGGCGTGCGGGGCGTGCGCGACGCGCAGGACGTCCGGGGCGTATCGCGGCGGTTTTCGTGCTCGTGCTCACTTGTAGACCCCCTGCTCGCCGAGGCGATGGGCGACCTTGTTGGCCGCGAAGACGAGAATCGCGCCGACCACGCCCTTGAACAGGCCCGCCGCCGCGGCGTATCCGGTGTCGCCGCCGACGATGCCCTGCCAGAAGACGAAGGTGTCGAGCACCTCACCGGCCTCGGGCCCGACCGACTGCCGTTGCAGCAGCATCTGTTCGAAGCCGACGGAGAGGATGTCGCCGAGCCGCATGATCAGGAGCAGGATGACGACCGGCCGGATCGACGGCAGCGTCACGTGCCAGAAGCGGCGCAAGGGGCCGGCCCCGTCGATCGCGGCGGCCTCGTACTGCTGCTCGTCCACCTGCATCAGCGCGGCGAGGAAGATGATCGTGCCCCAGCCGGCGTCCTTCCAGACGACTTGCGCGACGACGAGCGCCGGGTACGCGTCAGGGTTGCCGATGATGTCGACGGAAGTCAGACCCGCCTGCCCCAGGACGGAGTTGAGCAGCCCGGTGTCGGCGAGCACCTGCTGGAACAGGGCGACGACGATGACCCACGACAGGAAGTGCGGCAGGTAGACCACCGACTGCACGAAGCGCCGCGTCAGGTCCGAGGTCAGGCTGTGCAGGAGCAGGGCCAGGCCGAGCGGGACCGGGAAGAAGAAGACCAGCTGGAGTACCGCGAGGAAGAGCGTGTTCCAGGTCGCGTGCCAGAAGTCCGGGTCGCCGAACATCCGGTCGAAGTTCTCGAAGCCGACCCAGGGGCTGGCCCAGAGGCCGTCGAAGGGGACGTACTCCTTGAAGGCGACGGCGTTCCCGATGAACGCGCCGTAGTGGAACACCAGGAAGTACGCGACCCCCGGCACCATGAGCAGCAGCAGGACTCGCGAGGAGCGAAACCGTTTCCATCGCTCATCACGCTTGATTTTGTTGCCATTTGGCCTGTTACTGCGCTTGCCGGGCGGCTTCACCGCCTCGGTTTCCGTCCGTTCCTTCGTCACCGCTGACACGGCAGCCCCTCCGTTGTCGGAACAAGGTGACCGGAATCTAAAGCGGTTACTAACCCCGGTCAACCCCCTTGGCCCGGCGATCTCTTGACCGCTGTCCCGACTTCGGCCTAGCCTCCAGGCGCTGTTGGGTAACCGGTTACTACGAGGGATGGTCACGCGTGGCAGACCAGGCAGAGTTGAAAGGCCGACTGAACGCGGTGCTCGCCATGAGCGCGGACGTGGCGGACCGGGTGTTCGCGCCCGACATCCGCGAACGCCTCGCGCGCAGCGTGGAGTTGGCGCCCGCCCTGCTCACCGGGTCGCTCACCGGGACCGGGGCGCTCGCGGTGCTCGCCGACGCGGAGATCCTGGTCACCGGCTGGAACTGCCCGCCCATCACGGCGGATGTCCTCGCAGGCGCCCCTCGGCTCCGGGCCCTCGTGCACGCCGCCGGATCCGTGAAACCCGTGGTGACGGACGCGCTGTGGGACCGGGGCGTGGTCGTCTCATCGGCGGCCGACGCCAACGCGGGGCCCGTCGTGGCCTACACGCTCGCCGCGATCACCTTCGCGGCGAAGGGCGCGCTGCCGACCGCGGCGGGCTACGCCGCCGGGTGGCCATCGTTCACCGAGCGGACGGGCGCCGACGCCCGCACCATCGGCATCATCGGCGCGTCCCGCATCGGGAGGGGTGTGATCGCGGCGCTGCGCGCGTCCGACGTGGGCTGGCGCGTACTGCTGACCGACCCCTACGTCACGGGGGAGGAGGCCGCCGGACTCGGCGTGGAACTGGTCGACCTCTCGGAGCTGTGCAGGCGCAGCTCGATCGTCAGCGTCCACGCGCCCCAACTGCCCGAGACGCGGGGCATGGTGAGCGAGGAGATGCTCAAGCTGATCCCCGACGGGGGCACCGTCATCAACACGGCGCGCGGCTCACTTCTCGACACGGAGGCACTGGCCAGGGAGTGCGGGGCGGGGCGCCTGGACGCGTTCCTGGACGTGACGGACCCCGAGCCGCTGCCCGTGGGGCATCCCTTGCTGGTGCTGCCGAATGTGCTGGTCACTCCGCATGTCGCGGGGGCGCAGGGGAGTGAGGTGCGGCGGCTCGGGGAGTTCGCGGTGGGGGAGGTGGAGAGGTTCGTGCGGGGGGAGGAGCTGCGGGGGCGGTTGTTGCGGGAGGAGTTGCCGCGGATGGCGTGAGCGGTTTCTTTTCCCCAACCCCGCCCCTTCCCGACAGTGACATTTGCGGCTCCGCCGCGTGGCGTGCCTGCACCCCGGGCCTACCTGGGGCTCCGCGCCAAGCAGGTTTTCGGGAAGGGGCGGGGTTGGGGAGAATTACGGCTTTGCTCCCCGCGCCTTCAGCAAGTCCGCCATCAGCTCCATCTCCGACTCCTGCGACTCCACCATCCCCCGAGCAAGCCGCACCTCCGCCCCCACCTCGCACCGCTCCACACACCCCTGGGCCATATGGACCCCGCCCTTGTGGTGCTCGGTCATCAGCTGGAGGTACCGCACCTCAGCAGCCCGCCCCCGCAGCTTCCCGAGCTCCTTGAGCTCGGTGTTCGTCGCCATCCCCGGCATCAGCGCGCCGTCCTTGCCCGGCGGCATGTCCCCCATCCCCATCCACTCCATCGGCGCCCGCTCGGGCACCTTCGGCAGCTCCCACAGGTCGAGCCAGCCGAGCAGCATGCCCCGCTGGTTCGCCTGCGTCTGGGCGATGTCGTACGCGAGGCGACGGATCTCCTCGTCCTTCGTGCGGTCGCGCACGATGTACGACATCTCCACGGCCTGCTGGTGATGCGTCGCCATGTCCCGGGCGAAGCCCGCGTCGGCCGACTCCGTGGCGGGGGACGACGTGCCGGACGAGCCGTCCGACGAGGCGACCGCGACGGTGATCCCGCCGCCGGCCACGGCCACCGCCGCGAGGGCCCCGACCACCCAGCAGGTGCGCCGCCTCACTGGGACTTGCCACCCGTGCAGGCGGCCCCCGGCTCAGGGGTCTGCTTGCCCTGCACGTACGTGGAGAAGAAGGAGGCGACCTTCGGGTCGGACGCGCCGGTCACCGTGCGCTGGTGGCCCCAGGCCGTCAGCGTGACCGGGTCCTTCTGGTCCTTGACGGGACTCATCAGCGAGTACGGCGTCTGCTTGACCTTCTGCTCCAGCTTCTTCAGGTCCGCGGCCTTCGCCTTGTCGTTGTACGTCACCCAGACGGCCCCGTGCTCCAGGGAGTGCACGGCGTGGCGCTCCGGGATCTCGTCCTTGTAGACGTCGCCGTTGCAGTTCATCCACGCCTGGTCGTGGTCGCCGCCCACCGGCGGGGTCATCGAGTAGCTGACGTCCTTGGTGACGTGCGTACGGCCCAGCTTCTTCGCGTCCCAGACCTTCTCGCCGTCCGCGGTCGTCTTGAACTTCGGCGCGGCGTTCCCGTCGGCGACCGTGCCGGAGTCGTCGTCGGCCTGCTGGAAGAGGACCACACCGCCCACGGCGAGCGCGGCGACCACCACCGCGCTGAGAGTGATCGTGATGGCGCGGCCACGGCGATCGCGTGCGCGCTCTGCCCGGCGCATCTCCTCTATCCGGGCCTTGCGGGAAGCGGCGCTCGTGTTCTTGGCGGAACCCATGATGTGTCCTTCGGCGATACGGCGATACGACGGAAAGGGCGGGACGCGCTGGCGGAACATGGTGGTGCGGTTCGCTGATCGTAATGGGCGAGCGTCGCGGGCTGTAGGGGCAGTCTGAGCCGCCCGCTGTTACGGGCGCGCCGATCAGCAGGCACTATGGGCACAGGGCGGCACATGGCCCGCAACGCGCCCGAAACGGTGTGGTGGGATGCTCATGTGCCCCGATGCGTCCCCAGACGAGGAGACAGCTCGAACACGGCGCGGACGCAGGCGGCCTGACCAGCAATGATGGGTGGAAGCGGAAGATGGACAAGCAGCAGGAATTCGTGCTCCGGACACTGGAGGAGCGCGACATCCGGTTCGTACGCCTGTGGTTCACGGATGTCCTCGGCTTCCTGAAATCGGTCGCGGTGGCTCCCGCCGAGCTGGAGCAGGCCTTCGACGAGGGCATCGGCTTCGACGGCTCGGCAATCGAGGGATTCGCCCGGGTGTACGAGTCGGACATGATCGCCAAGCCGGACCCGTCGACGTTCCAGGTCCTGCCCTGGCGCGCGGAGGCCCCCGGCACCGCCCGCATGTTCTGCGACATCCTCATGCCGGACGGCTCCCCGTCCTTCGCCGACCCGCGTTACGTCCTGAAGCGGGCCCTGGCGAAGACCTCCGACCTCGGGTTCACCTTTTACACCCACCCCGAGATCGAGTTCTTCCTCCTGAAGGACAAGCCGCTGGACGGCTCGCGGCCCACCCCCGCCGACAACTCCGGCTACTTCGACCACACCCCGCAGAACGTCGGGATGGACTTCCGCCGCCAGGCCATCACGATGCTCGAATCCATGGGCATCTCGGTCGAGTTCAGCCACCACGAGGGCGCGCCAGGCCAGCAGGAGATCGACCTCCGTTACGCGGACGCGCTCTCCACGGCCGACAACATCATGACGTTCCGCCTGGTCATGAAGCAGGTCGCGCTGGAGCAGGGCGTGAACGCGACGTTCATGCCGAAACCGTTCTCCGAGCACCCCGGCTCGGGCATGCACACGCACCTCTCCCTCTTCGAGGGCGACCGCAACGCCTTCTACGAGTCCGGCTCCGAGTACCAGCTCTCCAAGGTCGGCCGCTCCTTCATCGCGGGCCTCCTGAAGCACGCGGCCGAGATCTCCGCGGTCACCAACCAGTGGGTGAACTCCTACAAGCGCATCTGGGGCGGCTCGGAGCGCACGGCGGGCGCGGGCGGCGAGGCACCCTCGTACATCTGCTGGGGCCACAACAACCGCTCGGCGCTGATCCGCGTCCCGATGTACAAGCCCGGCAAGACCGGCTCGGCACGGGTGGAGGTCCGCTCGATCGACTCGGGCGCGAACCCGTACCTGACGTACGCGGTGCTGCTCGCCGCGGGCCTCAAGGGCATCGAGGAGGGCTACGAGCTCCCGCCGGGCGCCGACGACGACGTCTGGGCCCTCTCGGACGCCGAACGCCGCGCGATGGGCATCGAGCCGCTGCCGCAGAACCTGGGCGAGGCGATTGCTCTGATGGAGCGGTCGGAACTGGTCGCCGAGACGCTCGGCGAGCACGTGTACGACTTTTTCCTCCGGAACAAGAAGCAGGAGTGGGAGGAGTACAGGTCAGAGGTGACGGCCTTCGAGCTGAGGAAGAACCTCCCGGTGCTGTAAAGCCCCTGGAAGGGGCGCGGGGAACTGCGCGAGCAACCACAGAAAAGCCGCAGTCGCATCTGCTCGGTGTCCCGGCAGACGCGACTGCGGCTTTTCGTTGGCTGAGCGCGCAGTTCCCCGCGCCCCTTACGGGGCGCTGACGATCGCCTCCCGCAGTGGCGTAGTCCCGCGGACCCGGTACTCCTGGATCGCCCAGCCATTGCCGTCCGGGTCCTTGAAGTACATGAACGTGCCGCCGTCCTGCGGCGCGTGAGCCACCGGCTCCGTGACGTCCAGGCCGCGCGCCGTCAGCTCGGCGTGCGCCGCCTTCGCGTCGGCGACGCACAGTTGAAGGCCCTGGTAGGAACCGGGGGCCGGGGTCGGTCCGTCCATCGTGTCCCAGAGGGTGTCGGCGAGGGCGATGGAACAGCCGGACCCCGGCGGGGTCAGCTGGACGATGCGCATGCCCGGCATGACCTCCTGGTCGATGTCCACGTGGAAGCCGAGCTTGTCGCGGTAGAACTCCATGGCCCGGTCGACGTCACTGACAGGGAGCGGGATCACCTCGAGTGTGTATTCCATGCGCCGAGTACATCAGGGCGCGATGGCCCTGTCAGCGCGACGCCGCACCCCATGTCACCGCTCCGAAAGCGGACTCGGAGCCTCCTGCACCGCCCAGCCGTTTCCGTCCGGATCCTTGAAGAAACAGAAGCCGTTCCACGTCCCGCCCGTCCCCTCGGCCCAGCCTTCGGCGCCCACGTGCAGGACGGGCGTGACGTCCACGCCGCGCTCCGCGAGCTCGGCCCGCGCGGCCACGATGTCCGTGACGCACAGCTGCAGGCCGTGCAGCGAGCCCGGCGTCATCTCCGAGACGCCGGGAGCGGGCGGCATGCCGGTCATCATGGCGAACGAGCAGCGCGAGCCGGGCGGGGTGAACTGCATGACGCGCACGCCCGGGGCGATCGCCGTGTCCAGGTCCGCCTTGAAGCCGCACTTGTGCTCGTAGAAGTCCTTGGCGCGGTCCATGTCGGCGACAGGGACCATCACCACTTCGAGTGTCCAGTCCATCAGGTGGTTCTCCTCGGCTGTCTTCTCGGGTCGGCTGTTTTCTCGGGTCGGCTGTCTTCTCAGGTCTCTTCTCGTGCGTCACGTGAAGCGCCAGCGCGTCTGGCTGAACGGCTCCCCCTTGCCGAAGCCGAACGCGGTGCGGGGGGCCACCTCGAAGACGTACGCGTGGCCGGCCCCGTGGTGGAAGCAGCCGTCCCGCACCTCGTAGTGCCAGAAGCTGCCGTACTTCTCCTCCCATGCCGCCGCGAGGCGCCGCAGCCTGTCCTCGTCGGTGATCCGGACCGCGGAGCCCTCGACGACCAGATCGTGGCCCTTGTCCCAGAGGTTGACGCCCGTGGTCAGCACGACCTCGGGGTTGGCCGCCACGTTCCGCGCCTTGCGCTCATCGGGGCCCGTGCAGAAGTGCAGCGCCCCGTCCAGCCAGACCGCGGGCAGCGGTGTGACGTGCGGGCGCCCGTCGGGGCGTACGGACGAGATCCAGAAGAGCTCGGCGGCCTTCAGCTGCCGCACGGCGTCGGCCCACGGGGTCGCTACCGCTCCCGTGCTGCTGTACCGGGAATCCAGTTCCGTACGGGGTTCCTTGCTCGGCATGGTCCGCCTCCTGAACGCCGACACCAATGCTCCTGTCCAAGGACGGACTCCGCACGCGGGCAGAACTCATCGGTCAGGCCGTAGGCTCGGGCCAGGAATGATCGAACGGAGGCGCGAGGATGACGGTGCCGCAAGGGCGCAGAAGCAGTACGTTCACGCGGCTGCTGCGGCACGGCTTCACCGATCCGTCCGCGGCCGAGCGGCTGCTCGGCGCTCCCGAGCTGTCCGCGGTGCGCACTGACCCGGTGCTCCTCGACGCCCTCGGCGCCGCCGCCGACCCGGACCTGGCGCTCCTGGGCCTCGTACGCCTGGTCGAGGGGCAGCCCGACGACACCAGCCGCCGGGAGCTGCTCGACACCCTGGTCAGCGCCAAGCCGCTGCGTGACCGGCTGCTCGGCGTGCTCGGCGCGTCCGAGGCCCTCGCCGACCACCTGGCCCGGCATCCCCGCGACTGGCGCGCCCTGGTCACGTACGAACTCGCCGACCTGCACCCCGGCGTCGAGGAGTTCGAGCGCGGCCTGGCCGACGCCACCGACCCGGTCTCGCTGCGCGTCTCCTACCGGCGCTGCCTCCTTGCCATTGCGGCCCGTGACGTCTGCGGCACGACGGACCTGGCCGAGGCGGCCGCCGAGCTCGCGGACCTCGCGACGGCGACCCTGCGCGCCGCGCTCACCATGGCCGAGCAGGCGGCCCCCGCGGACGCCGCGCAGTGCAGGCTCGCCGTCATCGCGATGGGCAAGTGCGGTGGCCACGAGCTGAATTACGTGTCGGACGTCGACGTCATCTTCGTCGGCGAGGCGGCGGACGGCACGGACCCCGCCGACGAGGGCAAGGCGCTGCAGGCCGCCACCCGGCTCGCCTCGCACATGATGCGGATCTGCTCGGAGACCACGGTCGAGGGCACGATCTGGCCGGTCGACGCCAACCTCCGCCCCGAGGGCCGCAACGGCCCCCTGGTGCGCACCCTCAGCAGCCATCTCGCCTACTACCAGCGCTGGGCCAAGACCTGGGAGTTCCAGGCGCTGCTCAAGGCCCGCCCGGTGGCCGGTGACCTGGAGCTCGGCAAGGAGTACGTCGACACCCTCGCGCCCCTCGTCTGGCACGCGGCCGAGCGCGACAACTTCGTGCCCGACGTGCAGAAGATGCGCCGCCGGGTCGTGGAGAACATCCCGGCGGGCGAGGTCGACCGCGAGCTGAAGCTGGGTCCCGGCGGCCTGCGGGACGTCGAATTCGCCGTACAGCTCCTCCAGTTGGTGCACGGCCGCGGCGACACCTCGATCCGCAGCGGCTCGACCCTGGCGGCCCTGGAGGCGCTCGCGGCCGGCGGCTACGTGGGGCGCGTGGACGCGGTCCAGCTCGACGACGCCTACCGCTTCCTTCGCTCCCTGGAGCACCGCATCCAGCTGTTCAAGATGCGGCGCACCCACCTGGTCCCCGAGGACGACGCGGACCTGCGGCGCATCGGCCGCTCCCTGGGCATGCGCACGGAGCCGATCACCGAGCTGAACCGCGCGCTGAAGCGGCACACCTCGGTCGTGCGCCGCCTGCACGAGAAGCTCTTCTACCGCCCGCTCCTGGACGCCGTGGCCCAACTCGCCCCCGTAGAGACCCGGTTGAGCACCGAAGCCGCCCGCGAACGCCTGGTCGCCCTCGGCTATCACGACCCCGCGGCCGCCCTGCGCCACCTGGAGGCCCTCGCGTCCGGCGTCACCCGCAAGGCGGCGATCCAGCGCACCCTGCTCCCCGTGCTCCTCGGCTGGTTCGCCGACTCGGCGGACCCCGACGCGGGCCTCTTCAACTTCCGCAAGGTGTCGGACGCGCTGGGCAAGACCCCCTGGTATCTGAGGCTCCTGCGCGACGAGGGCGCCGCGGCCGAGAACCTCGCCCGCGTCCTGTCCGCCGGGCGCCTGGCCCCCGACCTCCTCCTGCGAGCCCCCGAAGCGGTGGCCCTGCTCGGCGACCAGCGCGGCCTCGAACCGCGCGACCACGCCCACCTGGAGCAGGAGGTCCTGGCCGCGGTGGGCCGCGCGGACGGCGCCGAACAGGCGGTGACGGCGGCGCGAGGCGTCCGCCGCCGCGAGCTGTTCCGCACGACGGCCGCGGACATCATCGGCTCGTACGGCACGGAGGAGAGCCCCGCGGCGGCCGACCCCGGGGCGCTGCTCGACCGGGTGGGCGACGCGGTCTCCGACCTCACGGCGGCCACGATCGCGGGGACGCTGCGCGCGGTGGTCCGCGAAGGCTGGGGCGACACGCTGCCGGTGCGGTTCGCGGTGATCGGCATGGGCCGCTTCGGCGGCCACGAACTGGGCTACGGCTCGGACGCGGACGTCCTCTTCGTCCACGAGCCGCGCGAGGGCGTCGGCGACCACGAGGCGGCGAAGGCGGCCTCGCAGGTGGTCTCCGAGATGCGCAGACTCCTCCAACTCCCCAGCTCCGACCCGCCGTTGCTGATCGACACGGACCTGCGCCCGGAGGGCAAGAGCGGCCCGCTGGTGCGCACTCTCGGCTCGTACGAGGCCTACTACCGCCGCTGGTCACTCGTCTGGGAGTCCCAGGCGCTGCTGAGGGCCGAACCGGTCGCGGGTGACGTCGAGTTGGGCCGCGCCTTCATCGACCTCATCGACCCACTGCGTTACCCGGCGGAGGGCCTCGGCGACGACGCCGTCCGCGAGATCCGCCGCCTGAAGGCCCGCATGGAGGCGGAACGCATGCCGCGCGGCGCCGACCCCACCCTGCACGCCAAGCTGGGCCGCGGCGGTCTCTCGGACGTCGAATGGACCGTGCAGCTCATGCAGTTGACCCATGGATGGGTCGAACCGGGCCTGCGCACGACCCGCACCCGTGAAGCGCTCGCCGCGGCCTGCGCGGCCGAGCTGATCCCGACCGAGGAGGCGGCGATCCTGGACGAGGCGTGGGTCCTTGCCGCCCGGGTGCGCAACGCGGTGATGCTGGTACGCGGCAGGGCCGGGGACACCTTCCCCTCGGACGGGCGTGAACTCGCCGCGGTGGGACGGTACTTGGGCTACGACCCCGGGCACGTGGGGGACATGCTGGACGACTACCGGCGGACCACGCGCAGGGCGCGGGCCGTGATGGAGGAGAGGTTCTACGGGGCGTAAGGGCTCTCCTGGGTCCTACAGCAGGGTCCGCGCGTGCGCGAGGAACCCGGTGAGGGCCAGCTCGAAGGCGCGGTCGGCCCGCCCCCGGGGTGCCGCGTCAAGAGCCCGCGCGAGGGCGGGCGTCGACGTCTCGTCCGGCAGCTCCCACATGGCCTCCGGCGCCGCCAGGTCGAGCGCCGAGCCGAGCACCAGGTTCTCCAGGGCGATGATCACCGGCATGACGTCGGCGAGGGCGAACCCGGCGTCGATCAGCAGCGTCACCGCGCACTCGTACTGATCGAGTACGCGCGGCGCACGCACCGGTGAGGTCATGAGGAGCGGGATGACCCGGGGGTGGGCGGCGAAGGCGGCGCGGTAGGAGCGGGCCCAGGCGGACAGGGACGCGTCCCAGGGGCGGCGCGGATCGAGGGTGCCGGTGTCGATCGCCTCGCACACCCGCTCGCGCAGCAGCTCCACGATGCCGTCGCGGCCGTCCACGTGGTGGTAGACCGACCCGGTCTGCGCGCCGAGGCGCTTGGCGATCTGCGGGACGCTGAAGTCGCCCTTCTCGTCGATGAGGGCGAGCGCGGTCGTCGTGATGCGGTCCCTGTCGAGCAGGGGTGTGCGCGGCCGTCCCATGAATCCGATCTCCTCACCAAGTCTCCCCGGAGCCAGGGCCTCCCCGGAGCCAGGCCCTTCCCGAAGCCAGAGTCTTCCCGTACGCCCATGCCGGAGGCTACATTGCGCCAACCGAAAGCCTTTAGGTTTCGGGGCCCGGCGGCCACTCCCCCCCTCCGCGGCCCCTGCCCCCGCCTGCCCAGTCCGCCGCAGAAGGGCTTCTCCTCCGCATGTCCGTGACCACCCCGACCCCACCCGCCGAACCCGAGCCCACGCTCCGCAGCGGCTCCCTCGGCACCTCCGACATCGCCTTCTTCGTCGTCTCCGCCGCCGCACCGCTCACCGTCATGGCGGGCGTCGCCCCCATCGCCATCTCCCTGGGCGGCATCGGCGCGCCCGTCGGCTACCTCCTCGCCGGGATCACGCTCGCCGTGTTCGCCGTCGGGTTCACCGCGATGAGCCGCCACGTCCGCAGCGGCGGCGCCTTCTACGCGTACATCACGCGCGGCCTCGGCCGCCCCGCCGGCATCGCCGCGGCCCTGCTCGCCATGCTGGGCTACAACGGCATGGAGATAGGCGTCTACGGACTCCTGGGCACCGCCACGCAGGACACCGCCCTCGCCCTGTTCGGCGTGGACATCCCCTGGCTCCCGGTGTCCCTCGCCGGGCTGCTCCTGATCTGGTACGCCGGATACCGCTCGATCGACTTCGGCGCGAAGCTGCTCGGTGTGCTCCTCGTCGCCGAGACCGGAATCCTGGTGCTGCTCGCGGGCGGCGTCCTCATCAAGGGAGGCGGCACGGAGGGACTCAGCCTGGACGGCTTCGCCCCGGGGAACGTCTTCGTCCCCGGCACGGCCGCCGTACTCGCCTTCGCCTTCGCGGCGTTCACCGGATTCGAGTCGACCGTCATCTACCGCCGCGAGGCGCGCGATCCCGACCGGACGGTGCCGCGCGCGACGTACATCGCGGTGGCGTTCCTCGGGCTCTTCTACGCCTTCGTCGTCTGGACGGTGATCCAGGCCTTCGGCGACGAAGCGGTGGTGAAGGCCGCGGGATCGGACCCGGCGGGCCTCTTCTTCTCGGCCATCACGACCTATGTGGGCGGCTGGGCCGCCGACTTGATGCACGTGCTGATCGTGACGAGCGTGCTGGCGTCGTTGCTGGCCTTCCACAACGCGATCAACCGGTACGGGCTCGGGCTCGCGGAGGAAGGGGTGCTGCCGAAGTCTCTCGGGCGGGTGCATGGGCGGCATCGGTCGCCGTATCTGGCGGGGGCGGCGCAGACGGTGCTTGGAGCGGTGGTGGTGATCGCCTTCGCGGTGGCGGGCGCGGATCCTTACGATCAGCTGCTGCTGTGGGTCAACACCCCCGGGATGATCGGCCTGTTGGCGCTCCAGCTGATCGCGGCGGTCGCGGTTCCCTTCTACTTCCGTCGGATACGTCACCAGGAGGGTGTGCTGCGGACGGTGGTGGCGCCTGTGATGGCGGCGGTGCTGTTGAGCGCGGCCCTCGTGCTGGTCGCCACGCACATAGACGTCTTCACCGGGGCGAGCCCCTTCGTGAACGCCGTCCTGGTGGGGGTTGCTCCTGCCGTGTTCGTCCTCGGTCTTGCTCTTGCTGCGCGACTGCGCCGCCGCAGACCAGAGGTGTACGAGGGCTTCGCCAGCGAGCCGAACTGACTTGTCCCCAACCCCGCCCCTTCCCGAAAACCCGCTCTGGCGCGGGGGCCCTGGTGGCCGTCATCACCGGCTTCGCCGAGTTCGTCCTCAAACGCCGGACGGGCTGAGATTTCCCGCCGGTCCGGACATGCCTTTCAGCCCCTCCGGCGTTTGAGGAGCGGGGTCTGGGGCGGAGCCCCAGTTTCGGGAAGGGGCGGGATTGGGGAGAGCCCCGCAGGGCCGCTTTGACCGCAACCAAGCAACAACCCACCCCCCCGAACGGAGTCCCCCGTGCCCCCCGCCGACCTCATCCTCACCGGCGCCAACATCCGCACCCTCGACCCCACCAGCCCCCACGCCACCGCCCTCGCCGTCCACGAAGGACACATCGCGGCAGTGGGCCACGAGGCAGACGTACGCGACTGGCGCGGCCCCCGGACCGAAACCGTTCACCTCGGCGGAGCCACCCTCACCCCAGGCCTCGTCGACTCCCACAGTCACCCCGTCTGGGGCCTGGAGATGGCCACCGGGCTCGACCTCTCCGCCGTGGCCGACCTGGACCAGCTCCGCGCCGCCCTGCGCACAGCGGCCCGCGTCGAAGGGTGGGTCATCGCCTGGGGGCTCGACCACAACGCCTTCGGCGGGCGGCCGGTCCACCGCGAGCTCATCGATGACGTACTCGACGGCGCCCCCGCCTTCATCCGCCTCTACGACGGCCACTCCGCCCTGGCCAGCGGCGCCGCCCTCCGCGCGGCGGGCGTCGAGGGGCCCCGTACCTTCGCCCAGCGCGCCACCGTCGTCTGCGACGACGAAGGGCGCCCCACCGGCCACCTCGTCGAGCACGCCGCCATGGATCTCCTCACCCCCGTCCTGCCCCGCCCCTCCCACGCCCAGCGCCGCACCCGCCTGGTCGAGCTGCTCTCCGCGATGGCGGCCACCGGCCTCACCGGCGCCCATGTCATGGACCTCGGCGGCGATGACGTACCCGGACTGCTCGCCGGGGTCGAGAGCGAGGCGCACCTTCCCCTCCGCCTGCGGCTCGCACCCTGGTGCATGCCGGGCGTCGACGAGGAAGGCCTGGCCGAGCTGATCGCCCTGCAGTCGCGCGCGGGCAGGCACTGGCGCGTCGGCGGGGCCAAGTTCTTCATGGACGGCACCGTCGAGGGCGGCACCGCCTGGCTGGAGCACGCGGACTGCCACGGGCAGGGCACCGACGCCTTCTGGCCGGACCCGGAGGCCTACACCGCCGCCGTACGGCACCTGCACGCGGCCGGAGTGCGCACGGCGACCCACGCCATCGGGGACGCCGCCGTGCGCCACGTGCTCGACACCGTCGCGTCGCTGGGCCCCGGCGGGCGCCTCGCACACCGCATCGAGCACATCGAGACCGTCCCGGACGACACGGTCCCGCGCTTCGCGGAGCTTGGGGTGATCGCCTCGATGCAGCCGCCGCACACCGCGTACACGCGCGCCGACCACACCGACGAGTGGTCCAGGCGTCTTGGTGACGAGCGGGCCGCACGGGCCTGGCGCATCCGGGATCTGCGGGACGCGGGGGCCGTCGTGGCCCTGGGTTCGGACTGGCCCATCGCGCACTACGACGCGCGCGAGGTCCTGGCCACCGCGCGAGCGCCTCGTGGAGCCGCGGGGCGCGCTCAAGGGCTCACCGGGCTCCAGGCGCTGGAGGGCTGCACCTCGCACGCCGCGATCGCCGCCGGAGACGCGGACGTCGCGGGGCGGATCGCACCGGGGTTCAGGGCGGACCTCACGGCCTTCGGTATCGACCCGGTGGAGGCGCCCGCCGACGAGGTGGCGCAGGCCCCGGTCCGGCTCACCGTGTCCGGCGGCCACATCACCCACCGTCACCCGTGACAGCGGGGGGCGGGGCTCCGCTCAGGCCTTGAACCTGGCCCTGACCTTGGCCGGCAGGAGCGGAGCCCGGTCCTCACGCAGCGCCACCTCGCGCGGCAGCGCGTAAGGCATCGCCCCGTACCACGCCCAGGCCACCGCGAAGCCGAACGCCAGGCAGATCATGCCGCCCACCGCGTCGAGCCAGAAGTGGTTGGCCGTGGCCACGATGACGATCAGGGTCGCCGTGGGGTAGAGCAGGCCGAGCACCTTCGCCCACGGCACCGAGGCCAGAGCGAAGATCGTCAGGCCGCACCACAGGGACCAGCCGATGTGCATCGACGGCATCGCCGCGTACTGGTTCGACATGTGCTTGAGGTCGCCGGAGGCCATGGAACCCCAGGTCTGGTGGACCAGGACCGTGTCGATGAAGTCGTGGCCGTTCATCAGGCGCGGGGGAGCCAGCGGATACAGGTAGTAGCCGAGCAGGGCCACCGCCGTCGTCGCGAAGAGAACCATGCGCGTGGCCGCATAACGTCCCGGATGCCACCGGAACAGCCAGACCAGGACACCGAGCGTCACCACGAAGTGCAGCGTCGCGTAGTAGTAGTTCATGCCGACGATGAGCCATGTCACCGAGTTCACCGCGTGGTTGACGCTCTGTTCCACGGCGATCCCCAGGTGCTGCTCCGCCTGCCAGATCCAGTCGGCGTTGCGCAGGGCCTGGGACTTCTGTTCCGGTACGGCGTTGCGGATCAGGGAGTACGTCCAGTAACTCACCGCGATCAGCAGGATCTCGAACCAGAGCCGAGGGCGGCGGGGCGTGCGGAGGCGGCGCAGGAATGTCCGCCCATTGCGGTCTTCTCGCTCGCCCGCGATGGGTGATGTGGTGGGCCGCTGCTGGCCTTCCAGTGTCGTCACAGTCATCTCACCCATAGGCACAGAGTCTGCCAGATACCGACCCTCCGACCGATCATCCCAAGGTCTGGTTCAGGTCGCATTCTCTACGCCCTATGGACGAGTGCTTCCCTGAGTGCTTCCCCGGGTGTTTCCCCGAGGGGCAGAAGCGGTTGAACCCCGAACGACCAGCTCCGGCATGAAGACGAACTCGCTGTGCGGGGCGGGAGTGCCGCCGATCTCCTCGAGGAGTGTACGCACCGCCGCCTGCCCCATCGACGGCACGGGCTTACGCACCGTGGTCAGGGGCGGATCGGTGAACGCGATCAGCGGGGAATCGTCGAATCCCACCACCGAGATGTCGTCCGGGACCTCGAATCCGCGCTGCCGCGCCGTCCGTATCGCCCCGAGGGCCATCATGTCGCTCGCACACACCACGGCCGTGCAGCCGCGGTCAAGCAGTGCGGACGCCGCGGCCTGACCGCCCTCCAGCGTGTACAGCGAGTGCTGGACCAGCTCCGACTCGATCTCCTCCGGGGACAGTGCGAGCTGGTCCTGCACCGTGCGTACGAAGCCCTCGATCTTCCGCTGTACGGGCACGAACCGCTTGGGGCCCAGGGCGAGTCCGATCCGTGTATGACCCAGGGAGACGAGGTGGGTGACCGCGAGGCGCATCGCGGCCCGGTCGTCCGGCGAGATGAAGGGTGCCTGCACCTTGGGGGAGAAGCCGTCGACGAGCACGAACGGCACGCCCTGCGCGCGCAGCTGGTCGTAGCGCTGCATGTCGGCGGAGGTGTCCGCGTGCAGGCCCGAGACGAAGATGATGCCGCAGACGCCGCGGTCCACGAGCATCTCCGTCAGCTCGTCCTCCGTGGAGCCGCCCGGCGTCTGGGTGGCGAGGACCGGCGTATAACCCTGCCGGGTCAGGGCCTGCCCGATGACCTGGGCGAGCGCGGGGAATATCGGGTTCTCCAGCTCCGGCGTGATCAGCCCGATCAGGCCCGCGCTGCGTTGGCGCAGCCGCACCGGGCGTTCGTAGCCGAGCACGTCGAGTGCGGCAAGCACTGACTGACGGGTGGCCCCGGCGACGCCGGGCTTGCCGTTGAGCACCCGGCTGACCGTCGCCTCGCTGACCCCCGCCTGCGCTGCGATGTCGGCCAGTCGCGCGGTCACAGGATTGGACTGTACCGGTCACATCTCAGGCTGCCCACCAGACCGTTGAATCCGCGGGGACGACCGTCCCGTCCGCGCCGGGCGTCGTCCCGGCGCTCGACAGGAGCACGGCGCCGGGGGTGGGGACCGTGACAGGACCGGCGGTGAGGTTCACCGTGCAGACCATCGAACCGCGCGGCGTCGTGCGGCGGAAGGACAGGACGCCCTCGGGGGCGTCGAGCCACTCCACGTCGCGGCCGGCGCCGAGCGCCGGGTGTTCGCGGCGCACGGCGAGCGCCCCGCGGTAGAACTCCAGGGTCGACGCGGGGTCGCCCTCCTGCGCCTGGACCGTGAGGTCCTTCCAGCCGGCGGGCTGCGGCAGCCAGCTCGGGCCGCCCTCGACAGGGCCGAAGCCGAACGGCGCCCGCTCCCCGGACCACGGCAGCGGAACCCGGCACCCGTCCCGCGTCCCGTCCTGCCCCGTGCTGCGGAAGAACGCCGGGTCCTGGCGCACCTCGTCCGGCAGTTCGGTCACCTCGGGCAGGCCGAGCTCCTCGCCCTGGTAGATGTACGCCGAGCCGGGCAGCGCCAGCATCAGCAGCGTGGCGGCCTTCGCCCGGCGCAGGCCGCGTGCCGCGTCGCCGTCGGCGAAGCGGGTGGAGTGGCGCACGACGTCGTGGTTGGAGAGCACCCAGGTGGCGGGCGCCCCCACGGCGTTCATCGCGTCGAGGGAGCGGTCGATGACGGCGCGCAGCGCGGGCGCGTCCCAATCGGTCGTCAGATACTCGAAGTTGAAGGCCTGGTGCAGCTCGCCCGGGCGCAGATACCGCGCGCTGCGTTCCACCGTCGGTGTCCACGCCTCGGCGACGGCGATGCGGTCGCCCGCGTACTCGTCGAGGATCCGCCGCCAGTCGCGGTAGATCTCGTGCACGCCGTCCTGGTCGAAGTAGGGGACGGCCTGCTTGCCGAGCAGCTTCACCTGCTCCTCGTGGCCGATGTCGGGCAGGCCCGCCGCCTTGACCAGGCCGTGGGCCACGTCGATGCGGAAACCGTCGATGCCGAGGTCGAGCCAGTAGCGCAGGATGGAGCGGAACTCGTCGTGCACCGCCGGGTGGTCCCAGTTGAAGTCGGGCTGCTCGGGCGCGAAGAGGTGGAGGTACCACTCGCCGTCCGCGACGCGCGTCCAGGCGGGCCCGCCGAAGACGGACTCCCAGTCGTTGGGCGGCAGTTGGCCTTCCTCGCCCTTGCCGGGCCGGAAGTGGAAGCGTTCGCGCGCCGACGAACCCCTGCCCTCGCGCAGCGCCTGCCTGAACCACTCGTGCTGGTCCGAGCAGTGGTTGGGCACCACGTCGACGATCACACGAAGGCCGAGCGCGTGCGCTTCCCGTACGAGGTCGTCGGCGTCCGGCAGGGTGCCGAACATGGGGTCGACCGCGCGGTAGTCGGCCACGTCGTACCCGGCGTCGGCCTGCGGGGACGCGTAGAAGGGGGAGAGCCAGACGGCGTCCACGCCGAGCCGCTTCAGATGGGGGAGGCGGGCCGTGACGCCCGGCAGATCGCCCATGCCGTCGCCGTTTCCGTCGGCGAAGCTGCGCGGATACACCTGGTAGATGACGGCGTCGCGCCACCACTCGCGGGGCGCCGAGCCGTCGTCCGGTGCGTCTGCGGGAAGGGCGGCGGTCACGTGCTGGGTCATGAAGTCCCTCAGGAGTACGGGGGCGGGCGGCACTCCGTTGAACGTCCCGCGGAAGGCGAAGGTCACGAGGGTGTCCTCCTCGCCCGTTCCCCAAACAGGCCGAAGTCGAAAATTCTACTGTCAGGCACGTCGCACGTGAGGCGAGTTCGATGGCCTCCACCGATCCGGGTCGTGCTGACGCCGTCTTTCCCCGAGGTGGGCGGCGGCACGCTAACTTGATGAGGCAGGCACGAGTCGGCCTGCCCCGTCCCGCGCTGAGGGGCTGTCCCGCGTGAGCGTCAAGGACAAGGCAGTGAGCACGGCCAGTACGGTCCTGGTGGTCGACGACGCGCCCGCCAGCAGGTACGCGCTGAGCGCCGTCCTGCGCAGGGACGGCCATCGCGTCCTGCTCGCCGCGAGCGCGAGCGAGGCCCTGATCGAACTCGACGTGCGGATGCGGGCAGGGGACCTGCCGGACGTGGCGCTGGTCGACGTCGGCCTGCCGGACATGAGCGGCTATGAACTCTGCCGCCGCATGAAGCAGTTGCCGCCCATCGCCAGCCTGCCCGTCGTCCACTTCTCGGCGGCGGCACGCCCGCCCGCCGACCGGTGCCGTGGCCTCGACGCGGGCGGCGAGTCCTATCTGACGGTGCCCGCCGAACCCGAGGAGATCCAGGCGGTCGTGCGGGCCGCCGCGCGCGGGGCCCGCACCCGCTGCGACGCCCAACTACGGGCGGGGCGCCTCGCGTTGCTCGCCGGGACGATCCTGTCCGTGCAGTCCGCGCGCTGCCTCGGCGAGCTCGCGGACGCGGCGGCCACCGGCACGGAGCGGCTGACCGACTGCCCCGCGACGGTGTTCGTGCTCGGTGCGGACGGGGAGATCCACCGGGGTCTCTCCCGGCGCAGAGCCGCCGCTTCGCTGCCGGACCCCGGGGCGCACGAGGCGGTGGCCCGGCTGATGCGGCGCGTCATGTCGGGGCGTACGGGCGTGCGCCATACGGTCGTGCCCGCTCCGCTGTGGCCCGCGGGGTTCTTCCGCTCGGTGGGGGGCGCCGGGCAGTGGTGCGACGGGACGCCTGAGGAGGCCGACCTCGTCCTGGCCCGCCTGCGCGATGGGCGCACACTCGTATGCCTCGCGACCCCCGCGTACCGGGAGGGGCTCTCCGACGAGACGGGCCACCTCGTCGAGCGGCTCGCCCACGCGACCGCGCTGGCCGCGGAACCGCTGCTGATGTACGAGGAGGAGCGCCACGTCGCGCTGACCCTGCAACGCAGCTTCCTGCCGTCGAAGCTGCCGGAACTGCCCGGCACGGACGTCGTCGTCCGCTACGAACCCGCGTCGCGCCAGACGGAGATCGGCGGCGACTTCTACGCGGCGCTTCCGGTGCCCGGCGGCGTCCTGACCGGCATCGGTGACGTCGTCGGGCACTCGCTGGAGGCGGCCACCGTGATGGTCGAGATCCGGCACGCACTGCGCGCGTACTGCGTCGAGGACCCCGACCCCGGCGCGCTCGCCCGGCGCCTCGACCGGATGCTGCAGCACTACCACCCGGGCGTGACGGCCACGATGTGCCTGAGCCTGGTCGATCCGGCCACCGGACGCACCCGGATCGCCAACGCGGGCCACATCCCGCCGCTCGTGGTGCGGGACGAGGGCACGGCCACGTACGCCGACGTGCGGGGGCCGCTCCTCGGCCTTGGCCTCGACCGGCCGCAGCCGAGCGAGCTGACCCTGGAACGGACCGAGCGCCTGCTGATGGTCACGGACGGCCTCATCGAGACGCGGGGCATGGACCTCGCGGTGTCGATGGAGCAGTTGCGGATCGCGGCGGCGGGCGCGCCGCGAGGCGTCGCCGACCTGTGCGACACGCTCCTCGCGTGCTTCGGGCACGAACGCGAGGACGACATCGCGCTCCTCGCGCTGCGCAGGACCAACTGACCTCGCGCGGCGCGGGTCGGCTTGCGGTGAACCGCCGAATTAACCGCCGCACGGGCCTGTACCCACACGCTTACCCGTCAGTACATTGACGCCATGTCTAATACGCAGAGCCGGGAGCCGAAGCCCGTCGCGTCCGAGCACATACCGCTCAAGGCACGCAAAGTCTCCTTCTCCTGGGAGGACACCCCGCTGCACTGGGTGCCTGGCGACCCCTTCGCCACGCACACGATCAACGTGCTGCATCTGCTTCTCCCGGCGGGCGAACGCTGGTTCGTCCACGTCTACAAGCAGGTCCTGCCGTACATCCGTGACGACAGGCTCCGCGAGGACGTGATCGGCTTCATCGGCCAGGAAGCCATGCACGCGCAGGCCCACGACGAGGTCCTGCCGCACCTCAAGGAGCAGGGCCTTGACCCCACGCCCTACACCGCCCAGGTCGACTGGCTCTTCGAGAAGATGCTCGGCGACAGGACGCTGCCGCCCGGCAAGGCCCGCAAGTGGTGGCTGATGGAGCGCGTCGCGATGATCGCGGCCATCGAGCACTACACCGCCTTCCTCGGCAACTGGGTCCTGAACGCGGACGAGCTGGACCGCAGGGGCGCCGACCCGACGATGCTGGACCTGCTGCGCTGGCACGGCGCGGAAGAGGTCGAGCACCGCTCCGTCGCCTTCGAGCTCTTCATGCACGTCGACGGCAGCTACCGCCGCCGCGCGCGCACCTGGGCCACCGCCTTCACCGCCCTGGTCTTCCTCTGGCAGCGCGGCGCACGCTTCTTCATGGAGAACGACCCGACACTCATCGGCGGCAAGGCGTCGTTCAAGGACTTCTACCAGGGCGGAAAGAAGGGCACGCTGCCCACGACGCAGGACATGATCCGCTCCATCCCCCGCTATCTCAGCCGCGCCTACCACCCCTCCCACGAGGGCAGCACCGCGCAGGCCGTCGCCTATCTGGCCTCGTCCCCGGCGGCCACCGCAGCCGGGACCGCGACGGAATCGCTGCCGAAGGGAGCCCGCTGACATGCCCCGCATCCGCACTGTCCTGCTCGTCACGGGCGCCGCCCTGCTCGCCAAGCGGGCCATGCGGCGGCGCATCGACGCCTCCCCGCTGTGGCCGCTGCCCGCCCTTCAGGAGCCGGTCTCGGGGCGGCCGCGCTCCCGAGCGCTGCGCCTGACCGTCACCCGGCACGAGACGATCGCCGACGGAGTCGTACAACTGCGGCTGGAGGGCGACCACTTGCCCGCCTGGAAGCCGGGCGCCCACCTGGACCTGGTCCTCCCCTCCGGCCTCGTCCGCCAGTACTCGCTGTGCGGGGACCCGGAGGACACCTCCTCGTACACCGTCGCGACCCGCCTCATCGGCGAGGAGCAGGGCGGCCGCGGCGGCTCGCGCGAGGTGCACGAGCAGCTCCAGGAGGGGACGGAGGTCGAGGTGCGCGGCCCGCGCAACCGTTTCCCGCTGGCCGACGCCGAGACGTACGTCTTCGTGGCGGGCGGCATCGGCATCACCCCGATCCTCCCCATGCTGAGGGAAGTCGAGGCCGCGGGCCGTGCGTGGCGGCTGCTGTACGGGGGGCGCTCCCGGGCCTCGATGCCGTTCCTGGAGGACGTGGAGAAACTGGCGGGCACGACGGCGGGCCGGCTCACGGTCGTCGCGGATGACGAGGGCGGCCGCCCCGACCTCGCCGCATTCCTCGCGGACCTCGCGCCCTCCACCGCGGTCCACGTCTGCGGCCCCGAGGGCCTGATGGAGGCGGTGGCGGCGACGCTGCCCGAGGGCGCCGAGCTGCACCTGGAGCGCTTCACGCCCCACACCTCCACGGAGGGCAACGCCACCTTCGAGGTGGAACTGCGCCGCAGCGGACGGACTCTCTCCGTGGCCGCGGACACCACGGTGTTGACCGCGGTGCGCGCGGAGCTGCCCAACACCGCGTACTCCTGCGAGCAGGGCTTCTGCGGAACCTGCCAACAGCGGGTCCTGGAAGGGGAGATCGACCACAGGGACGAACTGCTCACGGACGCCGAGCGCGCCGACTCGATGCTGATCTGTGTGTCGAGGGCGAGCGGTGGCCGAATCGTCCTGGACATGTGAGACATCGCCGCCGAGATGTGAACGGTTGGGGCGCACCGGCCCCTTGGACGGCCGGATCTGCTCGGTAAGGTGTTCGCATGACTACCGGGGTGCGCCGCAGAATGGGTGTCGAGGAGCGGCGGCAGCAGTTGATCGGGGTCGCGCTCGACCTGTTCAGCCACCGCTCGCCCGACGATGTGTCCATCGACGAGATAGCAGCGGCCGCGGGCATATCGCGACCGCTGGTCTACCACTACTTCCCGGGCAAACTCAGCCTGTACGAAGCGGCGTTGCAGCGCGCGGCCGACGATCTCGCCGAGCGCTTCGTGGAACCGAGGGAAGGCCCGCTCGGCGCGCGCCTGCTGCGCGTGATGGGACGCTTCCTGGACTTCGTGGACGGCCACGGCCCCGGCTTCTCCGCGCTGATGCGCGGCGGCCCCGCCGTCGGCTCTTCCACCACCAACGCGCTGATCGATTCGGTGCGGCAGGCGGCGTACGTCCAGATCCTCACGCACCTGGGCATCACGGACCCGTCCGCCAGGCTCGAACTGGTGGTCCGCTCCTGGATCTCGCTCGCCGAGTCCACGGCACTCATCTGGCTCGACGGACGCCGCATCCCGCGCGCCGAGCTGGAGCTGCAGCTGGTGCACGACTTCGCGGCGCTCGCCGCGGTGAGCGCCGCCTACGACGACGGGATGGCCGCGATCCTGCGCCGCATCCTCGTCGAGGAGCCCCCGGACGGACCGTTCGCCGAGCTCATCACCCGCCTGGTCGGCCTCGCCCCGCAGGAGCAGAGCAGTTGACCCACCGCCTGGCCGGCGAAGAGGACATCCCCACCCTCGTCGCCCTCTACGACGGCGAGATGGTCACCGGTGCGTACGAGGTGTGGTGGGCGGACGAGCCCGCCTGGGGCGAACAGCCGCCCGTCGCGGGCTACGTGCACCGCCTGATGACCCGGCGCGGTGCCCCGGCGGGAACGGGCCGCGCGATGCTGGCGCGCGCGGAACGGCGGATCGCGGAGGCGGGCAGGGAGCGCTGCCGCCTGGACTGCGTGTCGGCCAACCCGCGGTTGCGGGAGTACTACGAGGCGGCGGGTTATGCCGTGCTGGGGGAGCTGCCGGGGAAGGTGGCGGCGGACGGGAGCACGTACGGCGTGATGCTCCTGGAGAAGGATCTGCGGGGCCCGGTCCCGTCCGCCTGACGGCTCAACGCAGCGTCGACACCTTCGTGCCGTCCGCGAGCCGCCCGGTGAGCCCGGCGCGAGCGCCCTGCTTCAGGGGCGCGGCCACGGTGTTGCCGGGGGTCTGCGAACCGCCGGACGCCCTGAGCGAGACGACGTCCTTGCTGCCGCCTCCCAGCAGGTACCAGTTCCCGCCCCGGGACTTCCACCGCACTCCCGCGAGCACCGAAGGCTCCCGCGCACCGCACGCCGCGGAGTCCTCCGCCTTCGCCGCGACCGCGGCCGCGCCCGCCGCCTGGAACTGCGCGAGTGCCCGGCCTCCGTCGCCCCGCCACGTGTCGGCCCGGGTGCAGAGCCAGGCCGCGGAGCCGTTCGCCTCGGGCAGTGCCTGACGCGCGTACTGCCAGGAGTTCACGGACCGCACGCCGTTCGAGCGTGCGTCGGCGAGCGAGCAGGCGGCCGACGACCAGTTCGCGGCCGTGGCCTCGCGCGGAGCCTGCGGGCGGCCCGCGGTGAGATGGGCGGGGACGAGTTCGCCGAGGTCGGTGGAGAGACGGTTCACCCCGCTCTCGTCCCGCAGCTGCAGGGCGTTCCACGAGGTGCACGCGCGGGCCTGCGCCGGACTGGCGAGGGGCTCCGTGACACCGTCGCCGTCCCGCTTCAGGGCGTCGGCTTTCCCCTCGGGTTTCAGCAGGTCGCGTACGGCGACTCCGCCGACCCAAGGCGCGGTCAGGTACCGGACGTTGCCGTCGACGCGGCTGACGATCAGGGCTCCCGCCTCGGCGCTGGTCGCACCGTCCACACGCGCGAAGTCGAGCGCGGCTCCGCCGGTGCCCTCCTTGGGCTCGGCGTACCGCACGATGCGCAGTCCGTCGTACAGCAGCACGACCCGTGCCGCGTCGACCTCGCCGGCGAAGAGCAGTTGCGCGGGCCCGGGAGGCGCGCCCGCCGCTGTGCCCGGCGTCGCGGAGACCTGGACCGATCCGCCGGGGCGTGCCCAGACGGCCAGGGCCCGCCGCAGCAGGGCGTCGTCGTCGATGAGCGCGCCCCTTGCGGGCCACACGGAGAAGTCGGCGCGGGCGGACTTCTTCCACGTACTGGCCGCGACCTTCGTCAACTGGTCTGGATCCAGGGCGGCTTGGCCCGCGGGATTCATCGCGTACGCGGGCGCGGCGGCCCCGTCGGGACCCCACCCGTCGCCGGGCAGGCCGAGCAGCGCCCCGCAGACCAGGGCCGCGGCGAGCGCGACGCCCGCGGCCTTCATGTGCTGCCTGCGGCGCATCAGATCGGTGGGCCGCGCCTGGAGCGAGCAGGGGTCGAACTCGGGGGACCTGAGCAGTTCGTACGCCGCGTCCACGCCGTCGGCCTCGGCCAGCGCTGCCGCGGGCTCGTCGACTCCGGCGGCGGCGAGCACCTTGCGTACGTCGCCGTCGGGGAGGCGTTCGAGGCCGCGCAGCACGAAGGCGGCCCGAGCGGCGCCCGAGAGCGCGGACAGCTCCTGGTCGAGGGCGAGTTCGTCGGCGCCTCCCGACCGCGGGAAGAGCCTCAGGCCCCAGACCTGCGGCAGCAGCGGCGGCAGCTGCGCGCGCTTGGGCCAGGCCTTCCGCCGGAGCGGAAGCCCCGCGTCGAGCGCCGTGCCGACGACGCGCAGCCGTACGTACGCGTACCCGGGGTCGCTGCCCCGCCCGTTCCCCGAGCGCTGCTCCGGGACGACCTCCGCATCGCCCGACCTGCGACTGCGGGGCAGCGCGCGCTGGGTCAGGGCGTGGGCGGTCAGGACTCGCCGGTTGCGCCCGAGGCTGGGCGGCAACACCAGGTAGGCGAGCCGCACCAGGCGGGGGTAGTGCTCGACGAGGGCGGCCTCGGCCTGCTCGACATCGACGACGCCGGAGAGATCATGGGGCGGGGAGGGGGACTTCACATTCGACGACACGTTCAGCAAAACGAGCGAATCGTCGGATGGTCACCCGTCTGTGAGCTCTCGAGCATAGTTGCCCATCGACCGCTGGTACCGCGGGAGATGGGGCGCGAGGGCGCCGAGAACGAGGGCGAGACCTTCACGCTCGCGGCCGAGGCCGGCGAGGCAGAGGGCGAGGACGGCGCGTACGGCATCGTCCAACTCGTCGCTCGGGCCGTCGAGTTCGGCTTCGAGTAGTGCTACGCCTTCCTCCGGGTGCCCGGTGTTCCGCAGCGAACTGGAGAGTTGGATCACGGTGCGGCGCCGCCGGTATCCGTCGAGACCCCGCTCCAGCGCCTCGCGGTACAGGGGAACGGCGCGGTCGGAGTGCCCCGTGGAGTCGAAGGCGCAGGCGCGCTCGAAGGGGGCGACGGGACTGCCGTCCGGCAACTCCTCGACCAACGCGTCGATGACCTTCCGGAACTCCTCGCCCCGGTCGTCGTCGTACTCCTCGACCGTGGCCCACGCCTCGGCCAACCGCTGCTCCCACGCAATATCCATGGCCACACTTTCGCACGGGGTTACCGTGCCGGGCGGTGACTCCACCGAACAGGCCTTTCCCGCCCACCCACTCGATTGCCCCGCAGCGACCAGCGAACAGCCGCAGCCGGCAGCGCGCGCGAGGGGGCGGGTGCCGGTATGTCTGCCCGGCACCCGCCCCTCGCCAAAGCCCCGCAGGGGACCCTCAGGCAACCCTCCACCCGCTGAACTCCACCGTCCCCCGCTCCCCGTCGCCGCCATTGGTCGCGCTCATGAACAGGCCCACGTCCTGCGCCGCCGCAACCCCCGGCACCGGCACACTCGCCACCACCCGCCAGCCGGCCCCGTCGTCCGTCGAGCACGAGCCCGTCACCGCGTTGCCCGCGCGCTCCAGGCGCAGCAGCATCGGTGCCTTGATCCCCGTGATGCGCTTGTACGTGTCCAGGGTTCCGTCGCCGTTCGTGTCGTACGACATGACCACCCCGTTCGCCGGAGTGACCGCGAGGTTGAGGAAGCCCGGGGAGCCCGGCACCTCCATCGCGTTGCGTGCGATCAGGCCCGCTCTGGCCCAGGGGCCCGTGACCGCCTGGGCGTCGACCCGGACCGTCACCGAGACGCCGCCGCGCAGCGCGCCCTCCCGGTACAGCGTGCCGAACTCCGTCGTGCCCTTCCACAGGTCCGCGCCCGCTCCGTTGATGGCGTAGCGGCCGTTCAACTCCCCGAAGACCGCCGCGTTGTTGGAGTACTTCTTCCAGCCCGCGCCCACCGGCCCCGCCTCGAACAGCACGCCCTCGTGGACGGCCTCGACCCGCCGCTCGCCCGCAGGCCCGTACCGCACCTCGATCTCGTACGGATGCGGCCGCAACGGACGGTCCAGTGGCGTTCCCGGCGCGTTCGCCCGCCACGCCACCTTGCCCGTGCCCCCGGGGGCGACCCGGGGCAGCGACACCGGGCCGGAGGGCTCCGCGTCGATGCCGGTCAGCCGGAAGTCGACGCGGCCCGTGGCCCGCAGCCCGTTGACGTTGCGGAAGACCGCCTCCAGGCGTGCGTGCCCGCCGGGCGGCAGCGACGGCGGGTCGGCGACGACCTCCAGGGACCCCTGGTAGGGCGCTCGGGCCAGCACGTCATGTACGCGTGAAGCGGTCCGGTACGGGTCGCCGATTCCCCGCAGGGGATAGTCCTTGCGCTCCCGGGTCCACGGCTCCTCCACCGCGAACCAGTCCACCGCCCGCGGCTCACGCCCCGCGGCCAACGCGTCGGCCAGCTCGTCGAGCCACCTCTGCCAGCGGGGCACGTAGAAGTCGGCCATCAGTCCTGACCACTCACGGTTCCCGTACTCGTGCAGCTTCCCGCCGTCGGACGTCGCCCGGTCGCCCCACACCGTGATCAGCACCTTGGCGGTCCGCTCGAACTCCGCCCGCTCGGCGTCGTTCGTCCCCATCCTCCGCGCCGATTCCACCCAAGGGCCGAGCAGGAAAGCCGAGTTGGTTCCCGTCAGCTCGTCGGACAGCCGCATCAGCCGCAGCCACAGCGTCGACAGCGCACGGAAGGTGTCCGCGTCCTTGCGGCGGTACGCGGTCCGAAGCTGCGGCAGCAACTGCCGGCTCCGGTGTGCGAGCGCCTGCCGGGCCACGTCCACCAGGTCGTACCGGTACGCGGCACTGCCCCGCAGCCCTCCACGTACCCCGAGGAGCCCGGCGAACGCCGCGTCGAACCGGGCCGGGTCGTACGTCAGCGCACTCGGCGCGTACTCGGCGGCGCGGTTCGCCGCCAGGTCGGGACGGGCTGCGAACAGTGAGTCGTGCGGGTCGCTCCGCTCGATGGCGGTGTGCCGGTAGGCGGTGTCGTGCAACGCCCGCCAGGCGCGCAGCGCGTCGGAGTCACGGCCGCCGTAGCGGAACCCCGCGTATCCGTCGAACCACGACTTCAGGTCCAACTTGTCCTTGGACCAGGCGAGTTCGGAGAAGAGCTCGAAGGCGGCCGGGTCCCGGTCCGTCGCCTCCGGCATGAACGCCGTGCCCACGAGCGCGCTGCCGCCCTTGTCCCGCCACGCGAAGAACTTCTCGTTCCAGATGTGGGCGCGGGCGCCGATCGTCGTACGGCCCCCGAAGTTCGGGATGGTCCCGAACGCGTAGGGCGTGCCGCCCCAGTCCTTCTCGCGGTCGGTGACGCTAGTGAACCGGTCGGAGACCCCGTCCACGATCAGCATCCGCCGCCGGTCGATCGCGTCGAGCAGCTCGGGCAGCGGATTGGCCTGCCAGCCGAGGATCACCCAGGTCGCACCGGGGCGCGCCTTGCGCAGGGCCGCTTCCACGCCGCGCGCCGCGTCCGGCACCGGCACGTCCCCCGCGGTGCCGCCCTCGTGCAGCAGGTCCATCTTGAAGTTCTCGGCGGCCCCGAAGAGCTGCTCCTGGTGCCGGTAGAAGGAAGCGGCGACCTTCGCGAAGGACGAGGTCCTCGGGTCGAGCCAGTCGGGCCGCTTGAACCCGTGCCAGGTGCCCTGCGGCACCACCCGCGCGTCCCCGCCGTTGCGTGCCGCGAACCCGTCGGGGACGTGCCCGTAGTAGCCGGGAAGCACCGGCGCCATCCCCAGCGAGCGCAGCCGGTCCACGATCTTGCGACCGAGCTCGGCCCGGTCCGCGATGACTTCGGGCGACAGCGGCCCTCCGTACCCCGAAAGGTTCTGCAGCAGCCACCACGCCTGGTGCGAAGGCGCGGGCAGCCACGCGCGCGCCTCCGCGTCGCTGTAGCCGAAGTCCTGGAGAACCCGGTGGTAGACGGCCTCCGCCCCCGCGATCACCAGGACCTCGTTGCAGCCGTGCAGCGCGAGCACGTCGATCATCCGCTCCCAGTACGCCCAGTCGGCGTGCGGCGCGGTGTACCCGTCGTTCGTGTCGTTGAGGGCGAACCGGTGCGGCAGCGATGTGGACCGCTCCAGCGGGCGCGAGGGCGCGGGCAGCCCGCGCGGCAGGTCAAGCTGGCTGCCGTTCCACGCGACATGGGCTCCGCAGACGTACTTCAGATACCAGTGGACCCCGGTGAGCAGCACGGCGGGCGTCGTACCGGACACATCGATGCGCCCGGTCGTGCCCGAAACCCGGAAACGGTCCGCGCCGCCCTTCGCGGGGACGAGTCTGAGACGGAACTGTTCCGCGTGATGCGGCAGGAGTCTGTTGAGCGCTGAGCGCGCGGAATCCGTATCGAGGGCGAGGACGGGGCCCTGGACGGGCCCGTCGGCGGCGTGGGATGGAACCGCCACCCCGCCGATGGCGGCACCGAGGCCGATGGCCCCGGCTGTGCCGAGCACGGAACGTCGGGATGGAACGGACATGTGTACCCCCTGGGTCGAATGGTGCGGCGCACGGTATCCGCGTGGCGTCGTGCGCTCAACGGTGCATACGGAGATGGCGAGTTCACCTCGCCTGAAGGGACTGGTGGGACGATGAAGGCAGCGCGAAAGCCGCTTGCGGGCGCAGGCAGGGGCATGCGGGGGCGCATGCGTACGGGCATGGGTGTGGGACTGCTGATGATCCTTGTGGCATGCGGCTCCGACGGCGACGACGCGCCGCCGGACACGGCGAGCGGAAGCCTGGAGCAGCTGGCGGCCAAGGCGCGATGCAAGCCGGACATCCAGACGGACGCGGCCGAACTGCGGCAGGCCACCTGTGACAAAGGTGCCCGCCGCTACGTCCTAGTAACCTTTACAAATGCCCGTGGCCAGGCCGAATGGTTCGACGAGGCGGCAGATTACGGCGGCACGTACCTCGTCGGCGAGAAGTGGATCGCGGTCGGCGACGAGAAGGTGGTCATGCGGCTGCGCGGCCGGCTCGGTGGGACGGTGGAGAAGTCCTCGCACCACTCGGGGAGTAGCGGTGGTGGGGATCACGAGGACTCGGGCCCGGGGCACTCGGGCCACTCCGGTCACCAGTCGAGCTGACCGCGCAGCGGTACGGGGGGTCAGCGCGGCTCAGTTGCAGCGCTGACCGCTGTTGATGCATTTGGCCATGCGGTTCATCAGTCCCTCGTCGAAGACGTTGATGAAGTCACCGTGATCGGTGATCGGCTTGTGCAGCTGCTCGGGGAACGAGTCGACGGCGAATCCCGGCCCTGGCGGCACGTCGTACACGATGCGCTGCACCAGCTGCGGAATGGCCTTGAACCCCTGCGGGCACGCGCCGCTCTCCGCGTCGGCGAAGGCCACATGCGTACGGTGGTTGGCGCTGTCGGTGTTCTGGCCGTCCCAGCAGCTCTGGAAATTGAACGTCCGGACGACCTGGCTGCCCTCGGGGCAGATCGGATACTTGTCCTTCAGCTGACGGTTCTCGAAGCCGGTGCAGCTCCAGGACGCGTTGGCGTTCGCGTCACCGTTGGTCAGCGCCTTGGCGTCACCGGTGATGATGCGCAGGAAGCGCGGCATCGCGACGACCTTGCCCGTCGGATTACCGGCGAATTTCAGCGTGACCGAGGTCGGTGTCTGGATCTGGCCGACATTCTGGTCCTTGCCGCCGCCGTCCGCGTCGGCGTCGTTCTCGTCCTCTCCGTTCTGCAGCCTCAGGACCGGCCAGTAATAGGTGGACTTGTCCCCCTGGTTCCGGCACGTGGTGTCGCCGTTCGCGAGATCGTCGTCACCGGAGAAAGCGTCCGTGGCCTGATTTCCGACGTAATCGTGCATATGGTGAGCGCCATTGCTCACACCGGGCGCGGCGATGACATTGTCCGGATTGAACTTGCCGTTCTCGTTCGTCCCGCATTTCGTGGTGAAGGTGCCGCGCGACGCGCCGCGCTGTTTGTCGGGGCGGTTGACGTTGGGCTGGATGGATTCGATGTCGACGAAGTCGCCGGCCTCGGGGCCGTTGCCGTTCTGCTGGCCCGGAGGCTGCTGGGCACCGTCGCCGGGCGGCTGCTCGCCCCCGTCGCCGTCACCGGGCGGCTGTTCGCCGTCCTGCCCAGGCTGCTGCCCGCCGTCCCCGTCCTGCCCAGGCTGCTGCCCGGCCGAGTCGTCGGCCCGCATGGTGCACGGCGCCATGCCGTCGATCCCCTGGGGCGGCTGTCCGCCCGCCTGGTCGATGGAGGAGCCGATGCCCTCGATGGTCGGCCGCCGCTGCTCCTCGAGCGGCCCGAGCACTGCCTCGGCCTGCTCGGTGTTCTCCGCGTCGGCGAACTTCTCGTAGGCGGCGGTGATCTGGGTGTCCAGCTCCGCGAGCCGCCGGTCCACGTCCTCGCGGGCGCCGTCCGGCACGTCCGACAGCTGGGTGCCCACGTCCGGGCAGCTGATGGTGGCCATCCCCACCCCCGGACCGCCGCCCTGCTCGCCGGCCTGGGTTCTGGCGGACGGCGAACCGGAGCTTTCCCCGGCGTTCGCGTAGACATTCACCGCGACCATTCCGCCGCCGCCCAGGATGAGAGCCACCGAGGCGGCGATCGCGCGCCCGGCGAGTTTTGATCGTTTTCGTGATGTGCGTCGTGGTGTGCGTCCCATGGGACTACGTACGCAACAGGCGTCCGCCCCGTTCAATCACGCGCGGAATTCCCCGCCAATTCCTCCGCCGGTCCTCTGTGCTGCGCTCAGCGCCCTTGATCCAGATAGGCGAGTACGGCGAGAACGCGCCGGTTGTCGTCGTCCGAGACCGAAAGGTCCAGTTTCCCGAAGATATTCGACGTGTGCTTGGCGATCGCCCGCTCCGTCACGACGAGCTCGCCCGCGATCGCCGCGTTCGACCGTCCCTGCGCCATGAGTTCGAGCACCTCGCGCTCGCGCGGCGTCAGCTTGCCGAGCGGCTGGTCCGCCGAACGCCGCGACAGGAGCTGCTGGATCACCTGCGGGTCCATCGCGGTGCCGCCGGCCGCGACCCGGCGTACGGCGTCGATGAACTGTTCGGCGTCGAAGACCCGGTCCTTCAGGAGATAGCCGACCCCGCCGTTCCCGTCGGCGAGCAGCTCGCGCGCGTACAGCTGCTCCACGTGCTGGGAGAGCACGAGCACGGGCAGTCCAGGCCGTGCCCGCCGCGCGGCGAGCGCGCACTGCAGTCCCTCGTCCGTGTGGGACGGCGGAAGCCGGACGTCGACGACAGCGACGTCCGGCTCCAACTCGGCCAGGGCCTTGGTGAGTTCGGGCCCGGTCTCGACCGCGGCGGCGATCTCGAAGTCGAATGCCTCCAGCATCCGGACCAGGCCGTCACGCAGCAGGAAGAGATCTTCGGCTAGGACAACTCGCAAGGGATCTCCATGGTCACCATGGTCGGGCCGCCCGCGGGACTGCTGACGGCCAGTACGCCGTCGAATGTACCGAGCCGGCGTTCGATCCCGCTCAGCCCGGACCCCGCCCCGATGGCCGCGCCGCCCTTGCCGTTGTCGGTGACCGCGATGCGCAGCATGCCCTCCGCGTGGTGGATGTCCACCCAGACGCGGTCCGCGCCCGCGTGCTTGATGGTGTTGGTCAGGGCCTCGCTCACCGCGAAGTACGCCGCCGACTCCACCGGTTCGTCGGCCCGGCCGAACAACTCCACGTCCACATCGGTCGGTACCGGAAGCCGCAGCGCGAGGGCCTTCACCGCGTCGCCGAGGCCGCGCTCGGCGAGCACCGGCGGGTGGATGCCGCGGACCAGGTCGCGCAGCTCGGTCAGCGCCTCGCCGGAGTTCTGCCGGGCCTTGGCGATCATTTCCTTGGCCTTCGCCGGATCCTTCTCGATCATCGCCTCGATGGTGCCGAGGTCCATACCCATCGCGACCAGGCGGGCCTGCGCCCCGTCGTGCAGGTCGCGCTCGATGCGGCGCAGTTCGGCGGCGGATGAGTCCACGGCGTCGTGCCGGGTCTCGGTCAACCGGTCGACGCGCCGGGCCAGTTCACGCTCCCGCATGGACGTCGTGGGCGCGAGCAGCGTCCGGGCGAGGAGGAAGTGGCCGCGCACGATCGAAGGGTTGGCGAAGATGCCGGTGATGCCGAGCGCGGTGCCGAGCAGGGCCGCCATGTTGGCGGTGGACTGCGAGGTGACGTGGATGAAGCCGTACCACTCGCCGCCGCCCGCGTTGTAGATCGGCTCCCAGACGCCGAGGGCGAGGACGTAGCCGTACACCATGTAGAGCAGCAGCGCGGGCGCGAAGATCACCGTGACGAAACCGGCGGTCATGTCGACGAGCAGCCACTGGAGATCCCGCCAGGTCGCCGGGTCCTTGAGCATCAGCGAGGTGCGCTCCACCTGCCCGGTGACTCCCCTGCGCAGGTCAGCGGGGAAGGGGCGGTACGGGGACGGGATGCGTACGTCCGACCAGGCGCCGGCCTGGGCGCGGCGCAGGTCCGCCCACTTGCGTACGGCGGTCAGGACCACCGGAGTCGTGAAGACGCCGATGCCGAGCAGGATGAAGGCGATCGAAAGGACCGACAGCACGAAGAGAGTGATCGAACCGGCGAGCGTGACGACCGCCAGGTAGAGCCCACGGGCTCCCGCGATCACGGATTCACGGACCCTCGTCATTTTCTGATCCCCATCTCTTCAAGCGTCATGAACACATTCTCGCCGCCGGGATCGGCGCGGGTCATTGGGCCCGGCACCCGAGCGGGGGTGTACCTGACGACACCCCCGTACCTCGCCCTGTGCTTCGGGCAGTGGGGGCTTCGGCGGCTGGGTGGGCGGGCCCCGGATTTCTAGCGTTGTCCACGTCATCAACCGGCTTATCCAATGCTTACTTATGGGGGCGAAACGCCATGAGGCCAAACCTCGCGGCACGACTCGGTGTGTGGAGCGCACACCACCGAAAGACGGCCATCCTCGGCTGGCTGCTCTTCGTCGTGCTCGCCACGACCATCGGCGGGGCCTCGGGCATGGTCACCGCGTCCGACGACGAAATGGGGGTCGGCGACTCGGGCCGGGCCGCGACGATCCTTCAGGACGCGGGCGTCGAGGAGCCCGCGGGTGAGCTCGTCATGGTCAGTTCCAAGTCGGCGGACGGCTGGCGGGACGCGGCGAGTGACCTCTCCAAGGCGCTGACCGCGACCGGCGAGACTCGCGAGATGCAGGCGCCGCTGCCCTCCGAGAACGGCAAGGACGCGCTGCTCCGATTCGAGATGAAGGGCGCGTCCGACGACGCGGCCGACCGCGTGCAGCCGGTGCTCGACGCGGTGCAGAAGGCGAAGGACGAGGGTGCGGGGAAGGGCATCTCCGTCTACCAGTTCGGGGACGCCAGCTCCGAGAAGCACCTCAGCGACCTGCTCTCGGACGACCTCACCAGGGCCGAGTTCACCGCTGTGCCGCTGGCCCTCGGCATTCTCCTGGTCGCCTTCGGCGCCGTGGTCGCGGCGCTCCTTCCGGTCGGGCTCGCGCTGACCGCGTGCGTGGCGGCCTTCGGCCTGCTCTCGCTCGCCAGCCACCAGCTGCACCTCTTCGAGACGACGTACTCGGTGATGTTCCTGATGGGGCTCGCGGTCGGCGTCGACTACTGCCTGTTCTACCTGCGGCGCGAACGGGACGAGCGGGCGGCGGGACGCGACGCCGAGACCGCGCTGCGGATCGCGGCCGCCACCAGCGGGCGGGCGGTCCTCGTCTCCGGCCTGACGGTGATGGTCGCCATGGCGGGCATGTTCCTGTCCGGGCTTCTGCTCTTCAAGGGCTTCGCGGTCGCCACGATCCTGGTGGTGTGCGTGGCGATGCTGGGCTCGGTGACGGTGCTTCCCGCGCTGCTCTCCGCGCTCGGCGACCGGATCGACGCGGGGCGCATCCCGTTCCTGAACCGCAAGGGCAAGAAGGGCGCGCACGCGAGCGGCGGCATCGCGGGCAAGCTCCTTCGCCCCGTCCTCGCCAAGCCGAAGCTCTTCGCCGTCGGCTCGGCGGTCCTGCTCCTCGCGCTCGCGGCGCCCGCGCTCGGCATGAAGACCGAACAGCTGGGCCTGGAGAAGCAGTTCGGCTCGGACGCCCCGCTGTCGGTCTCGTTCCGCGAGATCACCGAGGAGTTCCCGGGCGGCCCCGCCCCTGCCCAGGTGGTCGTCAAGACGGACGACGCGGACGGCATCGAGTCGAAGCAGATGCGCGACGCGCTGGCCGCGGTGGTGCGGGACGCGGGCAAGGGCGCCGAACTCACCGTCCACAAGAGCGCGGGCGTGGCCCAGATCGACGTACCGCTGCCCGGTGACGGCAGTGACGCGAAGTCCAAGGAGGCGCTGGGCGAGCTGCGGGACGAGGTGGTCCCCGCGGCCTTCGACGGCCTGGCCGCGGATGCGTACGTCGGCGGCGACCTCGCATCGTCCGAGGACTTCAGCGACCAGCTCAGCAAGGGCATCGTGCCGGTGTTCGCCTTCATCGCCGCGGTGACCTTCCTGCTGATGCTCTTCAGCTTCCGCTCGGTGGTCATCGCCGTGACCTCCATCGCCCTCAACCTCCTTTCGGTGGGCGCTGCCTACGGCGTGATGACCGCGGTCTTCCAGCACGGCTGGGGCGCGGAGCTGATCGGCTCGGAGCAGGTGGGGGCGATCGAGAACTGGATGCCGCTGTTCGTCCTCGTGGTCCTCTTCGGCCTGTCGATGGACTACCACGTGTTCGTGGTCTCGCGGATCAGTGAGGCGCGGGACCGCGGCCTGGACAACCGCGCGGCGATCCGCGAGGGCATCACGCGGACCGCGGGTGCGGTGACGGGTGCGGCCGTGATCATGGTGGCGGTCTTCGCGGTCTTCGGCACCCTGTCCATGCAGGACATGCAGCAGATGGGCGTGGGCCTCGGCGTGGCGGTCCTGCTGGACGCGACGGTCGTACGGATGGTGCTGCTGCCGTCCCTGATGACGCTCTTGGGCGAGCGGAACTGGCGTACGCCGGGCTGGCTTTCCTGGCTGCCGGAGATCTCGCACGGGGAGCCGGTGGCACCTGAGCAGTCGGCCCCCCGGCCGGTTCCGTCGGCCACGATGTAGGTGCTGCGTTGGGAGGTGGGGTCGCCTGCGGGCAGGTGGGGGCTGGTCGCGCCCGCGCGGCGGAGCCGCATATGTAACAGCCCCGCGCCCCTTGCGGGGCGGCCGGGCTGGAGATACCCAGCCCGGCCGCCTCGCATTTCCCGCTACAGGCCCAGCGCCTTCGCCTCCACCTCGGGGTCGAGCCCCTGCGCCCCCCGCTCGGGCCGCTGCGGGAGCACCCCGCCCAGTGACTGGATCCAGGCCCACGTGTCCGCGACCGTCTCCGCGACGGGCCGCGCCCTGAGCCCCGCGGCCACCGCCTTCTCCGTCGACGTGCGGTGCATGGTGTCGTGCAGTTCGCCCGGCGGGAGCCATACGGGGAGCTGCGACCACGGCTCGATGCCGTGCTCGGCGATCACCGAGGGATCGGTCCACCGCAGCTCCGCGTCGGGCGCGCCCGCCACGGCCACGCATGCCTTGAGGAACTCCTCCATCGTGGTGTGCGCGATGGGGGAGATGATGTTGTACGGGCCGTGGAGACCCGCGAAGGCGGCGTCTAGGACCCACTCCGCGAGGTCCCGCACGTCGATGTACTGAAGGTCCAACTCCTTCGGCCCCGGGGCCAGTACGGGACCACCCCGCGCGACCCGGTTCAGCCACCACGGCAGCCGCCCGACGTTCTCGTACGGGCCGAGGATCAGCCCCGCGCGGGCGAGCACCGTGCGCTCGGCCCCGAACTCCGCCACGGCCGCGAGCTCCCCGCCACGCTTGTTCTCCGCGTACGCCACCGAATCCGCGTCGGGGTCCCCCTCGACCAGGGGGTAGTCCTCGTCCGAACCCGCCACCCCCGGATACCGGTAGACGGACCCGCTCGACACATACACAAAGCGCCCGGCCCGCCCCGCGAGCAGCCGCGCCGACTCGCGCACGACGTGCGGCGCCCCCGACCAGGTGTCGACGACGACGTCCCACTCGCCGTCGAAGGAGGCGAGCGCGTCGAGGCCGCCCTCCGCCGTACGGTCACCGAGCAGCGACACCGTGCCCGCGGGTGCCTCGCGGTTCCCGCGATGGAAGACCGTCACCTCCCAGCCACGCGCGAGCGCCGCCTCGACGACACCCCGTCCCACGAACTGCGTACCACCCAGCATCAGAAGTCTCATGCCCAAGACTCTGCACGCCATGAGCCGCCGGGGGAACCGGGTTCTGCTACCGGCAGACGCCGGCCCCGCCCGGGAACCCTCAGGTCAGCGGGGCGTCATGGGTCAACGGGACGCCGGCGGTGCGTACTTGTAGCCCACGCGTCGCACCGTCTGGATCGTCTGGCGGTGCTCGGCCCCCAGCTTGCGCCTGAGCCGCGCGATGTGGACGTCCACGGTGCGCCCGTCGCCCACGTGCCCGTACCCCCACACCGTCGTCACCAACTGGTCGCGCGTGTGCACCCGGTGGGGATGGGCGACGAGATGCGCGAGCAGCTCGAACTCCAGGTACGTGAGGTCGAGCGGGCGGCCGTCGACCTGCGCCGCGCGCTGCACCGGGTCGATCCACACGGGCCCGCCGGAGGCCCGCACAGGCTCGGGCTCGGGTGCGGCGGCGGCCACCGGCTCCTGCCCGGCCGGTACGAGGACGAGGTAGCCGATCATCGGCGGCTGGCCCGGCAGCGTGGGCAGCGTGTGCTGGGGCGCGGGCAGCCAGGTCGCGCCCGGCGGCAGGAAGTCGGTGATCTGCGCCACCTCGTCCGGGGCGACGGCTCGCAGCCGCCCCCGGCCGGGGCTGGTCAGCGGCGCGGCGGTGGCGGTTGCAGTGGAAGCGGTGGAGGCCGAGAAGGAACGGGAGTTCGCCATGAAAGTCAGCTCTTTCGCGCGGAGGAGTCGTCAGTCGTCTCAGTCGTCGAGGACGTACGTACGTCGTGCGCGTCAGGCGAAGGCCGGGTGAACGGCTTTAGAGGGCCTGCGCGTTCATCGCGCGGCAACACACCCGGTCGAAATCATGGTGCTGACGGGAAGGCCAGAACGGCTCGAGGTCGTGGTGACGACCTGTCGCGGTGTTCTCGTAGCTGCCCATGACCATGACCCCATTGAAGCAGATGGAAGGGCCCTCCGGGCTCCCAAGCCGAAGGGGGCGCCCACCGGTTCGGCGGGCGCCCCCTCCGGGGACGTCATGGATGCGCGGGATCAGACCTGGCCGGCCTTCTCCAGGGCGGTGCAGCACGTGTCGACGAGCAGCCGCGTCACGACGTACGGGTCGACGTTCGCGTTCGGGCGGCGGTCCTCGATGTAGCCCTTCTGCTCCACCTCGACCTGCCACGGGATGCGGACCGAGGCGCCGCGGTCGGAGACGCCGTAGCTGTACTCGTTCCACGGGGCGGTCTCGTGCAGGCCGGTGAGGCGGTCGTCGATGCCCGCGCCGTAGTTCTTGACGTGGTCCATCGGCTTCGAGCCCTCACCGAGGGACTCGGCGGCGGTGATGATCGCGTCGTAGCCCTCGCGCATCGCCTTGGTGGAGAAGTTCGTGTGCGCGCCGGCGCCGTTCCAGTCGCCCTTGACCGGCTTCGGGTCGAGGGTCGCGGAGACGTTGAAGTCCTCGGCGGTGCGGTAGAGCAGCCAGCGGGCGATCCACAGCTGGTCGGAGACCTCGAGCGGCGCGAGCGGGCCGACCTGGAACTCCCACTGGCCGGGCATGACCTCGGCGTTGATGCCGGAGATCCCGAGGCCCGCCTTGAGGCAGTTCTCCAGGTGCGCCTCGACGACGTCACGGCCGAAGATCTCGTCCGCGCCGACGCCGCAGTAGTAGCCGCCCTGCGCGGCGGGGAAGCCGCCGACGGGGAAGCCGAGCGGGCGGTCGCCCTCGAAGAAGGTGTACTCCTGCTCGATGCCGAAGATCGGCTCCTGCGAGCCGAAGCGCTCCTCGATCTCGGCGAGCGCGGCACGCGTGTTGGACTCGTGCGGCGTCATGTCCGTGTTGAGGACCTCGCACAGGACGAGTACGTCGTCGCCGCCGCGGATCGGGTCCGGGCAGGTGAAGACCGGCTTGAGCACGCGGTCGGATGCGTGACCCTTGGCCTGGTTGGTGCTGGATCCGTCGAAGCCCCAGTTCGGGAGCTCGGCGCCGTCCGTCATGATCTTCGTCTTCGAACGGAGCTTGGCGGTCGGCTCGGTGCCGTCGATCCAGATGTACTCAGCCTTGAAGGTCACGGGGCCATCCTTTAAATGCTCGGTACGGCGCAGAACGTGCGGGTGCTGCGGTGCCGTGGTGATGCCGCGCAGCTTGCCAACACGCGATTTCCCGTCCATTGCTCGAATGTGAACCCCGTGTTACCTGGGATGGATGTGGCTCACTTCACGCCCCTTCGCGTCCCTTCGCGCCCAGGGGACCTCACTTGATGACGGCGTTGGCCGCCGCGATCAGCAGCCCGATCGTCGCGTCCGCCGCGCCGAGCAGCACGGCTGAGCGCCGCCGGTAGCCCGCCCGGAGCGCGGCGAAGGTGCCCCAGCCGAGGAGGAGGGCCGCGTTCAGGAGGAGCGCGGAGTAGGTGACGGGGGCCTCGGGCCAGCCGAAGGCCCCGGCGAGCACGAGCAGCCCCACGGTGGGCCAGCAGGCGACGACCACCGGCCACTCGTCCATGAGCTCCCATGCCAGCTGCCGCCAACGGTGCAGGCCCGATCCTGGCCGGTGCGTGGACATGTGGTGCGCGTATCCGTGCGCGAGGGCGGCCGTGCCCGCGGTCACCATGATCCAGGCCGCGTCGTAGTAGGGCGTGTAGGCCTGCTTCCCCGAGTGCAGCGCCGCGACCAGCGCGCTCGCCAGGATGGTGCCGTATACACCTCCGAACATCAGGTTCCGCAAGGGAGCACTCCTTGTCCGTTCCCGGATCCGCCGTCCGGCCGGCGGCGTGTGGAGTGCCCAACGCTATGGAGGCATATGTAACGGTTCGCCGGAGATGACTCATCGTTCGGCAGTCATCTCCGGTCGTCCGCGGCCAGCTGCGCCGCGCCCGGCGGCTACCGGGACAGCGCGTCCCGTACCGCCTCCTCCGTGCGCGCCACCACCGCAGTGCCGTCGTCGGCGGTGATGATCGGCCGCTGGATGAGCTTGGGATGCTCGGCGAGCGCGGTGATCCAGCGGTCGCGTCCTGAGGCATCGCGCGGCCAGGCCTCGCGATCCTTGAGACCCAGCTCCTTGGCGGCGTCCTCCTGGGTCCGCGTGATGTCCCACGGCTCAAGCCCGAGCCGCTCCAGGACGGCCCGGATCTCGTCCTCGGAGGGGACGTCGTCGAGGTAGCGACGAACGGTGTAGTCGGCGCCCTCCGCATCGAGCAGCGTGAGCGCGCTACGACACTTCGAACAGGCGGGATTGATCCAGATCTCCATACCGCACACGCTACCCGCGACCCACCGGTGAACGCGTCTGGTCGTCCCCGCTCCCGGGGAGCGGCTGTTCGAATATGTCGGCGCCCCACACGCACCTCGCGGACCTGGCGTGTCACGGCAGTAAATCCCCTGCTCACCTGGCCATTTGGCCAGGGTTGTGGACTCCCTGGATGTCAGTGCCGGGCAGTAAACTAGAAGCAGTGTTCGAGGGTTCCCGACGGGGGTTCCTGACCGCGACAGGAGGATGCCTGTGCCCGCTGCCGCACTCACATCGAAGTCGAAGCGCAACGCTTCCCGGCCCGTGTTCATCGACGCGACGTACGCACCACTGGAGAAGCGACCGCTCCCGGCCGGACGGCCGCGCGAGTGGTACATCACGCACAACCGGCGCCTGAAGGCCATGCGCCTGGCGATAGCCCTGCTCGACTCGGGCGTCTATCTGCCGAACCAAGCCAACAACACCAGGATCCGGAGCATGGCGGAGGACGTGGGAATCCATCCGCCGTCGGACATCACCTGCCATATGGTGCGCGCCCTGATGAGGTACAGCCGCTGAGCTGCCGCGCGGACGCGTGCGGGTGGGGGCCCAACGCCCCTGCCCGTACGCGTGGTTCATGCTGGGCGCATGACTCAGCCGGAATCCGCCCCCGCCCAGCAGGAGCCCGCGGACGAGCTGCCGCTGCTCGTCACCGCCCAACTCCCGGACGGGGCGAGGTTTCCCGTTCGCGGGATGAGAGGCAGCGACGCCTCGCCCCGCCCCGCGCCAACCGTCCTGATCCTCCCCGCCATGGGTACCCCCGCCCGCTACTACCGCGCGTTCGCACGCCAGTTGCACGCCGAAGGGCTCACCGCCCTGACCGTGGACATGCGGGGCCAGGGGGAGAGCACCCCGCGGGTGACGGACGCGGACGCCGTCGACCACGGCTACCGCACCATCGTGGAGCAGGACCTCGCCGCGGTCATCGAGGCGATACGCGCCGAACTGGGCCCGGAGCCCCCGCTGTACCTCCTCGGTCACAGCATGGGCGGCCAACTCGGTCTCGTGCACGCCTCGTTGGGCGTCGGGCCCGGCGTCGACGGAGTAGTCCTCGTCGCCTCGGGCTCCGTCTGGTTCCGGGCGTACGGCCCCCTGCGCGGGCCCCTGCTGCTCATCGGCGAGCTGTTCGCCGCGGCCACGTCGACGCTGCTCGGCCGGTGGCCCGGGACCCGGCTCGGCTTCGGCGGCAACCAGCCCAAGGGAGTCATGCGGGACTGGGCACGGCAGGGGCGGACGGGCCGCTACTCGTCCCCCGGCTCCCCGCACGACTACGAGGCGGCCCTGCGCACCCTCACCCTGCCCGTCCTCGCGGTCTCCGTCGAGGGCGACACCTGGGCCCCGGCAGCCGCCCTCGACCACCTCGTCGGCAAGGTGCCGGCGGCCCGCGTCACCCGCCTGCGGTACTCCGTGCGGGAAGCGGGCGCACGCCTCGACCACTTCGTGTGGACGCGGGCGGGCGGAGCGCTGGCCAAGAGGGTGGCGGCGTGGGCGGTGGCGGGCGGAAGCTGAGATCCCGGCACAACCGGCACCACCGGTACGCCTCGTGCCGGGTCACCAAGAGTCACCCGTTCGGCGTACCCGGCATGCGTACGCGCCAGTGGCGGCATTGGCTGCTCCTGAGGGGGAGGCTGTTGCCGGGAGCCGCCGACGGAGAGGGGCGAGGGCGATGACCACTCCGGACGAGCGCGCCCGCCAGGGCAAGGCCGCCCGCAAGCGTGCCTCCCGCTCCTCGCACGGGGCGTGGATACCCTCCGCGGACCGCGCCGACCCGGTGGCCGTCCTGGAGCGGCAGGGCGAGGGACGCGTCCAGGAGTTGCTGCCCATCCGGTACGCCCGTATGGCAGCCTCACCCTTCGCCTTCCTGCGGGGCGCCGCCGCCGTCATGGCGGGAGACCTCGCCGTCCAGTGGCCCACCGGCCTCACCGTCCAACTCTGCGGCGACGCCCACCTGTTGAACTTCGGCCTGTTCGCCTCCCCGGAACGCGCCCTGCTCTTCGACCTGAACGACTTCGACGAGACCTGCCCCGGGCCCTTCGAATGGGACGTCAAACGCCTGGCCGCGAGCATCGCCGTGGCGTCCCGCGACAACGGCCACCCGGAGCGCGGGACACGCGAGGCGTGCCTCGCGGCGGTGGCGGCGTACCGCGCGTCGATGAGACGTCTTGCCGGACTCGGCGAACTGGCGGTCTGGTACGAACGGACCGACGCACACGACCTGTTGCCCCTCATCCGCTCCACCCGCCACCGCGAGCGCGCGTCGACCACCCTCGACCGGGCCCGCCGCCGCACGAGCCTCCAGGCGCTCGGCAAGCTGACCGAAGAGGTGAACGGCGTCCGCCGCATCATCCACGACCCCCCGCTCCTCGAACCCGTCGGCGCCCCGGACCTCGCGGCGGTGCGCAAGATCTTCGGCGACTACCGCTCCACGCTCTCCGAGGAACGCCGGCTCCTCCTGGACCGCTACCACTTCGTGGACGCGGCGCGGAAGGTGGTGGGAGTGGGCAGCGTCGGCACCCGCTGCTTCATCGTGCTCCTCGCCGGGCGCGACGCCGGGGACCCGCTCTTCCTCCAGATCAAGGAGGCGGTCCGCTCGGTCGTCGAGGAGCACCTCCCGGCAGGGCCGTACGTCCACCCCGGCCACCGCGTGGTCGCGGGCCAGCGCCTCCTCCAGGCGGCGAGCGACATCTTCCTCGGCTGGATGACGGGCCCCCAGGGCCGCGCCTTCTACTGGCGTCAGCTGCGCGACATGAAGGGCTCCGCGGACGTGGAGGCCATGTCCCCCGCGGAACTGCGCTCCTACGCCCGCCTCTGCGGCACGGCCCTGGCCCGCGCCCACGCCCGCTCCGGCGACCGCATAGCCATCGCCGCCTACCTGGGCGGCTCCGACACGTTCGACCGGGCGGTCGCGGACTTCGCCCTGCGTTACACCGCGCAGAACGCCGAGGACCACGCGGCGCTGACCGAGGCGATCGCCTCCGGCCTGGTCAACGCCGCCACCGGGACCGACTAGCGACCGACTAGCGGATCTCGTCCGGGACCACCGTCAGCCACTGCTTGTCCGCGGTCACCTGCTGGCCGAGCTCCCGCTGCCGGTCGGCGTTCTTGCGCTTCATCCCGTCCAGTTCCTTCATGTAGTCGTCCTTGCGGTTGACCCAGACCCGCGCCCCGCCGTGCTTCACGTCCGCCGAGTGGAACAGCATCGGGCCGTCGCTCTTCGGGGTGTCGCCCGCCACCAGGACGGGCTTCTTCCACTCGTCGATGTACGTGCTGATGGCCGCGGGCTTGCCCTGGTACCAGGTCAGCGGCGCCCACAGGTTCGGCGTCAGCTCACGCCCCGCGAGCTTCTTCTCGTCGAAGCGGCCCTCCGCGATCTCCTTGCGGGAGCTGGTGACCTCGCCCGTCTTGCGGTCCTTGAGCTGCAGGCCGACACCGATGACGTTCTCGGGCTTCACGTCGTAGCCGTACTTGGGGTCGGAGAGGACCATGCGTACGAGGTCCTCGCTGGCCGCGCTGACGACGTAGACCTCGATGCCGTGGCTCCGCAGCGACTTGTAGAGCTCCTGCATGCCGGTGAAGAACTCGGGCGTCTTGACCTCGGTCTTCGTCAGCTTCCCGTCCTCGTAGTACTCGGCGGGAATCGGCTTGTCGTGGGCGAGGAGCTCGTCGACGTACCCCTTGAGCTCCTTCAGCGTGAAGCCGGAGAAGATCTGCGCGGCCCACGGGTAGCAGACCTGGTCGTCGACCTCGCAGAGCCGGTTGTAGTAGCTGTAGAGGCTCTCCTTGTGCTTCGCCGTGTCCTTGAAGGGGATGATCTTCAGCGACGGGTCCATCGACTTGCGGGTCAGCACCCCCTTCATCTCCAGGAAGGGCAGGAGGGACTCCTCCAGATCGTTGCGGTACGTCGTGTTGTCCGCGTCGAAGACGGCGTACGCGCCCTTGTCCTCGTTCTTCGCGATGACCTTGCCCAGCTTCTTCGCGACCGGCTTCGGCCAGTGCTTCAGCTCGGCCGAGGCCTTGGCGGCGTGCGCCGTCTTCGCGGAGGCGTCCGCCGCCGTCGCGTCCGTGCTCGGCCAGAGCGCCGTCCCCGCGAGTACGGCCGCGGTGAGCGCGCCCGCCGTGCCGATGACGGCCAGCTTGCCCTTTGCCTTTACTGCCATGGTTCTGTGCCCCCTGAGAGCGGTCTGCGCCCCGTCCGGAGCGGCGGGTCATCGTATGAGGTCAGGCGGCAGATTCCCATGATCGACATCACCGGACGGAACGGGCATGGGACCTCTGCGCGCGGGTAGCAGAGACGGACGCCCACCACGCCTCGGAGCCCCGCCCATCGCATACTGGAAGGCATGGAGACCGTCTCCCGGGAGTTCGTGCGGGCCGCCCCGCGGCTCGACGGCATGGTGGTGTCCGCGGTCGGCTACCGCACGGAGGGTGAGCGGCCCGGCCTGCACCGCGGCCTGCCGTCCCCGTACCTGACGCTGATCTTCTCGCTCGACGGCCCCGTCGTCAGCGGCCTCACCCCCGAGCAGGCGGGCGGCCGCGACGCCACCCGCACGGACATCGTCCTCGGCGGCCTGCACCAGTCCCCGGCGTACGTCGTCCGGCCCGAGCACGAGGCGGGCATCCAGCTCGCCGTGCACCCGCTCGCCGCCCGCGCCCTGTTCGGCGTACCGGCCGCGGAACTGGCCGGTGAGCTGGTGACGCCCGGCGCGGAGGTGATGGGGCGCCGCGCCGCCGACGTACGGGAGATGCTGTGCGAGCAGGGCTGCTGGGCGGAGCGGTTCGCCTCCGTGTCCGCCTACTTGAGGCAGCGCGCGGCCGACGACGCCTCCGGCGGATCCGTACGGCCAGAGGTCGCCGAGGCCTGGGCCTGGCTCGCCCGGCACCGGGGCGTCGGCACCCTGCGCGGCCTCTCCCGGCACGTCGCCCTCAGCGAACGCCGCCTCACCACGCTCTTCCGCGCCGAGACGGGCCTGAGCCCCAAGCAGGCAGGACGCCTGATGCGCTTCCAGCGCGCACGGAACGCCCTCGTACGCCCGGTCGCGACGGGCGGCGCCCCCGACCTGGCCCGCGTCGCCGCCGACTGCGGCTACTACGACCACTCCCACCTGGTACGGGACTTCCAGCAGTACACCGGGGTGAGCCCCAGCGGCTGGCTGGCCGAAGAGTGCCGGAATATCCAAGCCGGGAGCCATGGCGGGGGCGAAGAGTAGGAGCCATGAACACCACCGAGAAGCAGCAGCCCCAGTCCACCTCCGCCTCAGCCGGACGCGCCCCCGACGTCTGGCCGACCCTCCAGGCGCACGACGCCCCCGCCCTGATCGACTTCCTGGTCGGCACGGTCGGCTTCCTGCGCACCGCCGTCTACGAGGACGGCGACCGCGTGGCCCACGCCGAGCTCGACTGGCCCGAAGGCGGGGCCATCATGCTCGGCTCGTACGACGAGAAGTCCCAGGAGTGGTGCCTGAAGCCGGGCACCTTCGGCGCGTACGTCGTCACCGACCACGTGGACGACCTCTACGAGCGGCTCACCGCCGCGGGGGTCGAGATCATCCGGGAGATCGAGGACCAGCCGTACGGCAGCCGGGAGTTCGGGATCGCCGACCCCGAGGGCAACAAGTGGTCCTTCGGTACCTACCGCGGAGCTCCAAGGCCCGAGCAGCCGGCCTGACCTCGCGTGAGGGCAGGCGTCCTGACCCCGCGTGATAGCTTGCGCACGCCAGTCAACCCACACCAGGGCCAGGGAATCCGGTGCGAATCCGGAACTGACGCGCAGCGGTGAGGGGGAACGGGCGGGGCCACGGCCACTGGGCGTCCACGGACGCCTGGGAAGGCGCCCCGCCCGGCCGATCCCCGAGTCCGAAGACCTGCTGGCACCTTCGCCCCCGCACCGGGCGGCGGAGGTGACGAAGCAGGCCAGGCTCCGCGTATGAGCCGTGAGACTCAAGGGATCGTGTGTCCTCCACAGCCCGTCGTGTACGTGTCCCCATGCTCCTCAGCACGGCCCTCGCCGTCACGCTGACCTCGTGCGGAGGCGGCTCGTCGGCCACCTCCAGCGGGGGCGGGAAGGCAGCGGGATACCCACTGACCCTCACCTCCTGCGGCAAGAAGGCGGAGATCAAGGCGCCGCCGCAGCGGGCGGTCTCCCTCGATCAGGGCTCCACGGAGATCCTGCTCTCCCTCGGCCTCGCGGACCGCATGGCAGGCACCGGCACCTGGACGGATCCGGTGCTCAAGGGTCTGGAGAAGGACAACGCCAAGGTCGACCGGCTCGCCGACAGCTACCCCTCCTTCGAGAAGGTCCTCGCCCAGGAGCCGGACTTCGTCACCGCCTCCTTCCTGGCGACGGTCAGCAAGGGCGGCGTCGCCGACCGCTCCAAGTTCGCCGAACTCGGCGTACCCGCCTATGTCTCGCCCTCCGACTGCGCGGGCAAGGACAACAGCGGCGACGGCGACGGCCGCCGCGACAAGACGCTGACGATGGACACGGTGTACGGCGAAGTGCGGGACCTGGCCAAGGCGTTCGGGGTCGAGAAGCGCGGCGAGCGGCTGATCGCCGACCTCAAGGGCCGGGTGGCGAAGGCCACGAAGACGATCAAGAAGGCCGACGCGTCCGGCACGACGCTCCTCTACTGGTTCGCCAACTCCGACGCGCCCTACATCGCGGGCTGCTGCGGAGCACCGGGCATCATCACGCGCGAACTGGGCGTGAAGAACGTCTTCGACGACACCCGTGAGGAGTGGCCCCAGATCAACTGGGAGACGGTGGCGGACCGCGACCCGGACGTGCTGGTCATCGGCGACCTCACGCGCAAGTCACAGACGGCCGAGAGCGCGAAGAAGAAGATCGAGTTCCTGGAGTCCAACCCGGTCACCAAGAACCTGACCGCCGTGAAGAAGAAGCGGTACGTGCTGCTGAGCGGCCAGGCCATGAACCCGACGATCCGCACGGTGGACGGCGTGGAACAAGTCGCCGACGCGTTGCGCGAGTTCGGGCTCGCCAAGTGAGGAAGGCCGCCCCGGGCGGCATACGTTCCGCCCTGCTCTGGACGACGGGCCTGGCCGCCCTCGCCCTCTCCGTGGCGGTGGCCGTCACCATCGGGCCAGCGGACATCTCCGTACCGGACGTGTGGTCCGCGGTGGCGTCCCACCTCGGCTGGGGAGAGGCGACGCTGACGCCGATCAGGGACGGCATCGTCTGGAACCTGCGCATGCCGCGCACGCTCCTCGCGGCCGTCTGCGGCGCCGGCCTCGCGGTCTGCGGAACGGTCCTCCAGTCCCTCCTGCGCAACCCGCTCGCCGACCCCTTCGTGCTCGGCGTCTCTTCGGGGGCGTCCACGGGCGCGGTCGCGATCGTCGTCCTGGGGGTCGGCGGGGGAGTGGTGTCGGTCTCGGCGGGAGCCTTCGTAGGGGCCGTCACCTCCTTCGCACTGGTCCTCTTCCTGAGCCACACCCTGGGCGGAAGCGCCGACAGGGTGGTGCTGTCAGGCGTGGCGGCGATGCAACTGTTCTCCGCCCTCACCTCGTTCGTGATCCTGACGTCGGGCGACGCGGAGACGACGCGGAGTGTCCTGTTCTGGCTGCTCGGCTCGTTGAGCGGGGTGGGCTGGACGGACGTCTGGCTGTGCGCGGCGGTGCTCTTCGTGGCCCTCGCGATCTGCCTGACGCAGGCCCGCACGCTGGACGCGTTCGTGTTCGGCCAGGACGCGGCGGCGACGCTGGGCGTACACGTGGCCCGCACCCGCCTGCTGCTGCTCTCCATCACGGCCCTCCTCACGGCAGCCCTGGTCAGCAGCGCGGGCGCCATCGGCTTCGTGGGCCTGGTCCTGCCGCACGCGGCCCGTGCGTTTGTCGGCGCCGGGCACGCACGTCTGCTCCCGGTCACGGCGCTCGCGGGCGCGGTGTTCCTGGTGTGGGTGGACACGCTGGCCCGCACGGTCCTGGACCCCCAGGAGGTGCCCGTGGGGGTGGTGACGTCCCTGATCGGCGTCCCGGCGTTCGTCCTGGTCCTCTACCGCACGAGGAAGACGACATGACCCCGCACACCGAATCCGGCCTACGGGCGGACCGGGTCACCAGAACAACCGCGGGCCACCTCATCATCGACGGGGTGACCCTGGCGCCACCCCCAGGAGCCACGGTCGGCCTGCTGGGCCCGAACGGCTCGGGCAAGTCAACTCTCCTGCGCATCCTGGCGGGCGTCCTGGCTCCGACATCCGGGGTGGTCACCCTGGATGGCGACCCGCTGCGGGATGTGGGCCGCCGCACGGTGGCGCGAAGGCTGGCGATGGTGGACCAGGAGGCCACGACGCAGGTCGAGCTGTCGGTCGAGGAGGTCGTACGCCTGGGCCGCATCCCGCACCGCAGGCCTTGGTCGCCGCCTTCGCCCGAGGACGAGGAGGCGGTAAGGGAGGCCCTGACCCGCACAGGCCTGACGGACCGAGCCACCCAGTCCTGGCACACCCTTTCGGGGGGCGAACGCCAACGGGTCCAGATAGCAAGGGCGTTGGCCCAAACCCCTCAAGAGCTCCTCCTGGACGAACCGACCAACCACCTGGACATCCACCACCAACTGGACCTCCTGTCCCTGGTGGCGGACCTCCCCCTGACCAGCGTGATAGCCCTGCACGACCTGAACCTGGCGGCCATGTTCTGCGACCAGATCCTGGTCCTACGAGAGGGAGCGGCCCACGCATCGGGCACACCGACCGAGGTGATCACGGAGGAACTGATCGCGAAGGTGTACGGGGTGCGGGCGGTGGTGACGACGACGGAAGACACCCAGAACGCACGCCGCCACCCGTCGATCCGGTTCCTGCGCCGATGAGCCGGACATCGAAGGGACGACGAAACGGCGAGGGCCGCTGCTTCCCACGGGAAGCAGCGGCCCTCGCCGCTGTGTCAGGCCTGGTGGCCTAGATGTCGAAGAACTGATGCGCCGGATCTGCCATCTCGAAGGAGAGAATCGATTGCTGCCCTGACCAGCGGGGGAGCGGTCGTCAACGGTCGTTGTGGGTCGCCGTGGGGTGCCGTCCGACGGCCCAGATACGGCCCAAGGGCGTACCGACCGGGGGACCGATGAGGGACCGCGGTCGATGAGTCGAGCGATGGATCATTCGACAGAGCGCCAGCCATGTTCGCGGTACACGGTGTTGCCCTATCCGCTAGAAGTGGGTGAAGTCGACAAGCAGCGTCAAATCAGTATGTTTCGTTGGCGCGTTACCCGTACGGTGCTCCCATGTCATCCGACCCATGGGGCGACCTGGCCGCCTCGCTTGACGCAGTGCGCGAGCCGTTCGTGCGAGATCGCGATACTCATTCAGGCTTCCTCCCGGGGTCGCCGGCGGCTCTAGAAGGTGCCAACGAGCCCTTCGCTGATGACTGGGCTCCGGCGCCATCGCGCAACGCGAACATTGCTGGATTGCACCTAGCGACTGTGGCTATGGATCATTTCGCTGGCCTCGCCACCTTGCTGCGTACTCACGAGCCCGTATGTATTTACGGGCTCTCATCATTGGCGCGCAGCGCGATCGAAGTTGCGGCTCGCTGCTACTACCTTATGGAACCTGAAATCTCGCCACTGGAACGTATTCGGCGGCAGCAAAGTGAGCGTCTGGCGGGGTTGTGGGAGCAGGAAAAGCTGGCAGCAATAATCTCACAAGGAAAGCAGTCTGTCGAATTTCAAGAAGCCACTGCCAGTCTAGACCTTCGCATGAAGACAATTACTGACTCGGCTCGGCGCCACGGATTGTTTCCCCGAGTTAAGGACAAAAAGCGCCCTCCCTTCCTTGCTGGGCCCGGAGTGCCGAGAGCATTCAGCTCAACTGACCTAGTGGAGGCATTGGTCGGCCAAGGGAACGGACTGGGAGTAGTTTCCTACCAAACCCTGTCTGCTGTTGGCCACGGCCGAGAGCAAGGCGTGATCCAGTATTTCACCCGTCAAGGCGTGCTCCTCGACCGCACTCATGGCGATCTCTTTGGCACTATCGAGGCCAGTGCCCAGCAGGTGGCGGTAAATCTTGCCGGTACGCCCATTGCAATGGTCGGGATGCTGGATCGTTTTTATGGCCATTTCGGGTGGCCAAGCGGTGGCGTGCGGCCTTCCATAAACCGCCTACTTGAGGTCTGGGGGCGAATCGCAGAAATCCCAATTCAGCGCGGGTGATAGGGGGTACCGGAATTTCACGTAGCGTCTTGACCTTTTGGGGGCAAGCCCCAATCTGTAACTTGGAGACCTGCGCGCACGATGAACTGATGGCTGATCCCGAGCAACTGGAACGGAGACTGGCCATGCTGCTTGATCCAAGAGAGGCGTCGGGTCTTCTCGTCATCCGGCAGCGTGGTCCAGTCATCGAAATGAACGCCTGGAGCATCGCTCGCACGGGCCCGACCTTCCGTTAGGGCGTATTCGGCCTCCGCCGGGTTTCGCCTCAACCGCACCAGTATCCAAGCCGTTTCGACGGACATTCCCGCCCTCTGGTTGGTAGCGAACCTGTGCGCGCGCCATTGCGTGGTAGGGGAGAGAAGCCAGCGCTTTGTGCTCAGCTGCATCAGATCGTGCCCCGATCGTAGCGATCTTTCTGCAAATCGTTAAACCGTTCCTTCGCGACCTTCATGAGGTTGGTCGAGTTGCTGCTCCCGCTTTCGCTGTTCGATGCGGAGTGCTTCAACTTCCTTGGTTAGCTTGGAAAGGTTTTCATTCTCTTCGCCTACGTAGGGCGGAATGCCTAACTCAAAAGCGGTGGCGTGCTGTTCGATTGCATCTGCGGTCTGCTGAAGGTAGAAGCTGCGCTCGCGGTACTTGAAGTAGCCGGTGAACCCGGCAGAAACGCCTACGGCGAAACTGAGGCCGACCGTTACCCACTTAAGGTATGAGGGCGTATCGGCCAAGCTGGCAGCCGTAGTTGTACCGAGCGAGCCAATTATGATGATGGACTGAAAGGTGTTGTGAATCCGGCGGTAGTGCTGACCCTCCTCGCGCAGCTGGTCGAGCTCTCTGGGTAGGGAGTCCTTGTAGGTGAACTGCCGTTGCTCAACGGGGAAGTCGAGCTGCGCTGCTTGGAGCAGCCTCCTTTCCTCTGCGATCTCAAGTTCTAGTTCAAGCTGCCGTACGGATTTTGGGTCGGCGCGCTCAGACTCTGTATAGGCAAGGCTCCAGAATATGCCCCCGCAAATAAGTGTCAGGGGGATTGCGATTCCGTTGACTTTTCCTATATCCACGGTTCGCCATGTGGCTATTGTTGCCACGAAGATGGCGATAAGTGCGAGCGCGGTGATTAATCCGGTGCCGTAGAGGGTTCGAAGTTGAATCTTCCTTGTTCGGATCTCAACTTGCAGCTTAAGGATTGCGGTCTTATGAGCAAGGAGTTGTTCCGTGGGGCCGCTTACGGAATGAACGGGACGTGCCATACCCCACTCCCCCTAGTGGTCGGCGATCGACTCAGTGAAGCGTACAAGTCAGTTTCCGAGCCTGGATCTCCATTTCAGGGAATTCGGGGCGCTCTCGCAAAGTATGGCCAGATGTGATCTCTGTTGACATTTGATCCGGCCGGTGTATGTCGAGGCTCCGCTCCGGCGGGTGATGCTGGAATCAGCCAACATGTGCAATAGCCTTGGTGTTCGATTTGGGTGCTGGTGGTTATCTAACCTCGATTAACTCGGAGTGCTCTGGGGCAGAGCTATCGAATTGATCACTAAGGCAATGGCTGATTCTCTCCGCGATGAGGGGCGACTCTTGCAGCCTCTGAGCAAACGAAGCCGCCATAGGGAAGAGCGCTACCCGGACAGTCTGTCCGGCATGACCTGTTGTCCCTGCCCCACTCTTACAAGTGGCGGCCGGACCTCGTAGGCCATATGCCCGCGGAGCCCGCACGTCGGTACGGTGAAGTCCGCCCCTACCACCAGCAGGAGGCATCACCCCATGCGTGGTCTTGGAGATCACCTCAGCATCGGCGAACGCATCGCGTTCTATCGGAAGCGTCGCGGCTACACGCAGGAGGTGCTGGCCGGACTGGTCGGCCGCAGTACTGACTGGCTCGCGAAGGCGGAGACTGGCCGCAGGAAGCCGCCGCGAATCGACATGCTCGCGGAACTGGCGCGCATCCTGCGCGTGCCGCTTGGTGACTTGCTCGGTCAGAGTCTTCTGGTGGAGGACGAGAAACACCAGGACGACGTACCGGCCGTGCGAGACGCGCTCATGAGTCCCCGGCGGCTGTCGCGCCTACTCTTCGGACCAGAGGTAGACGTTCAACTCCCCACCCCCGCGCCCGTGGCCGTGCGTGTGGAGCACGCCTGGAACGACTACCAGGGCGGGCGGCTCGGCAGCGTGATCGCAGCCCTTCCCGCGCTTCTTCAGACCGCGCAGGAGCTGGAGGATCGCGCGTCACGCCGCGGCGAGGACCGGCGCGACTGCTGGGCAGTCTCTGCTCGCACGCATCACCTGGCGGCTACGACGCTCGCCAAGGTTGGCGAGTCCGACGTCTCATGGCTGGCCGCAGAGCGCGCGATGCGCGCTGCAGACGAGTCCGACGATCCCCTGGTGCTCGCTTCGGCCGCGCGGTCCGGCACACACGCACTGCTCGCCAACGGCCGATATGAAGCTGCGATGGAGCTGGGTGACACCACGGCGACGTGGCTGGCCTCCCACGTAGCGGAGAGCGACCCATCCGCGCTGAGCTTGCTCGGCATGATCCATCTCCGGGCCGCTGTCGCAGCGGCTCGGCATCAGGACCGCCCGACCGCGACCCGACTGTTGAACCGTGCCGAGGAACTTGCCGACGATCTCGGTTCAGACGAGAACTACTGGCAGACCGGCTTCGGTCCCACGAACGTCGTCCTCCACCGGCTGTCTATTGAGCTGGACCTGGACAACGTGTCGTACGTGGTGGAGAACGGCCGGATCGACGTGGACCACATGCCGCAGGAGCGCAGCGTCTCGCACCGCATCGACTACGGCCGCGCCCTCTCGCTCGCCGGACATGGCGATGAGGCATTTGCCGCGCTGCGTACCGCCGAACGCACGGCTCCGCAGCTCGTGCGGAACAATCCCAGGGTGCGCGAGACGCTGCGGGACCTGATCAAGCAGTCACCCGTGAGTGGCGGCTCGCGCTCATCCGAGGTGTTCGTGATGGCCCAACGGTGCAGGGCGGTGCAGTGAGTTCGAGCAAGCGCGGGGTACTGGGAGTCGTTGGTTCAGCGGCCGGCGGTGTGGAGTCACTCCGCACCGGCCTGGTAGAGCCCGCGATGGAACGTGGGTGGCAGACGGCCGTGACGCTGACGCCGACTGCGGGAATCTGGCTCCGGATGAGTGGCGAGGTCGAACGGCTGGAGAAGCTGACCGGCCTGCCCGTCCGTGATGAGCCGCGCCTCCCCGGCGACGCACGACCTCACCCGGCAGTTGACTGCTACGTCGTGGCTCCAGCGTCGGCCAACATGGTCGCGAAGCTCGCAAGCGGCCTCATGGACAATCAAGCCTTGACGCAGGTGTGCGAGGCTATCGGGACCATCGGCTTGCCAGTCGTCGTCTTCCCGCGCGTAAACGCGGCACATGCTCGCCACCCTGCGTGGCAGCGCCACATCGACGCACTGCGGGAGGCCGGGGTCAGGCTGGTCTACGGCCCGGACGTATGGCCGCTGTACGAGCCCCGTGACGCGCCGCCAGGGCGGGCGCTTCCATGGACTGCGGTGCTGGATGCTGTGGATGAAGTATCCCGATGACGGATCGTCAACACCCCTGACCTGCAAGGAAAGAGGACCCGGACACTCTGTCCGGGTCCTCTGTCGTTCGCGGTCTCATGCTCATTTGCATGCCAGGGATCAATGAGCGAAAGAACGAGCTAGCGGGCCTCACTTCCGCCGAACTCGCGCTGATCAAAGCGAGTTTGCGCGAGGCGCGCGCCACGGCCGAAGGGCTGCTGAGGCGCGCCGATGCGGTCACTGCGAAGGTGGCCTCTCGCTACTCACGATCTCCTCAAGCCGGTCCAGACGCTCGCCGAGAAGTCGGAGAGCGTCATGGATCGAGCTGAGCTCTCCCGCCAGGGCGGTAAAGGCGGGACTACTACCCGGCTCGGTGCCGAGAGGCGCCGATGGGTCGCGTACGAACGTCCCGCGCCCCTGCTGGGTGAGTACCAAGCCCTCATTACGGAGTTGGTTGTACGCGCTCTGCACAGTCATGAGCTGCACGCCAAGTTTCTTGGCGAGTGGGCGGGCGGCTGGCAGCTGCTTCCCCGGCGAGTAGTCCTCGTTGTCTGGGTCCGTGATCTTCGCGCGGTACTCAGCAGCGATCTCCTTGGCCGTTTGCTTGGGCGCTTCGGGGCTCAGATCCATGGCTCCGAGGGTAGCCGGACCTAGGTCAATCTCTGATTCTTCGGCGAACCTTCTTGAGCCAGATTGACCTAGGTCAATCTGAAGTCAGCCCAGAGAGCTTCGGCTCGAAGGGAGTGAACAGCAGTACCCGCACCAGCCGGAAGAACCGGGAAGGCGACGCAGTCGCACGCCGACGGGCTGGGAGCGGAACCGCCTTGAGAACTCAACAGCGTGCCGACCCAGCCACCTGCACACGGGTGGTCGATGGGTTGCGGAGGTCAGTCCGCCCCACCTCGCCAAGCAAGAGGGCGGATGCGCACGGGTCCTGTCTCCGTGCGTGGAACAGCGCACTTCAACTTCCTCGCGGCCTGCTGGCCGCGCCGGTTGCCTCCCTTGCTCGTCTCGTACGAGTGGGGCTGAGGGGAGCCGGGAGAGTCCCGAGTCCACCAAGGAGCCCGCTATGTCGAAGGACATCTACCACTGCCCGGAGTGTGAGCAGCACGCCCAACTGCACCGCGGAGGCGCGCAACTGCCCTGTGAGTGGTGCGAGCAGCACGCCAAAACGGTCCCCTTCTGGCGCTGACCGGCTGTCTGTGGTCCCGGACTCGGTGCCGGGGCCGCGGAGAGCCGGGAAAGCCCCGAGCCCGTTTCGAGAGGACGCTCACAGTGGATCAGAACCAGGTTGATGAGATCGGCCGCCGTATCGGTGCCGCCGCGGCGCAGTTCGCCCCGGACTACCGGCCGACCCCCTTCCAGACGGCGGATGCAGCGGCGGTCCTGCACGGGATGCTCCAAGCGATCGAGACCTACGGCGTAACGTTCGCCGATTTCGACGCCGTGGCCGACTTCCCCCGCATGGCCATTCAGCTGGTGCAGCACCGCGACGCCCAGAACTGACGCCCGCACCGCCCCCCTTCTTCCCTTCGAGGAGTTCCCCGATGGCTGCTGTCTTCGCTGCTGTGTTCGTCGCCCTGTACGTCGCTCACAGCGTGGGCGACCACTGGGTGCAAACCTCCTGCCAGTCCGCCCACAAGGGCCGTCCCGGCTGGGTCGGCCGCCTCGCCGGCGCCCGCCACGTCGCCACCCTGACCGCCACCAAGCTCGTGCTGCTGCTGCCGGTCCTGTGGCTGATGAACCTCTCCGTGAGCGTGTTGGGCCTGCTCCTGGGCCTGGGCATCGACGCCGTCACCCACTGGTGGGCCGACCGCCGCAGCACCCTCGCATGGCTGGCCAGGGTGACCGGCAAGGCCGAGTTCTACCGACTCGGTGCCCCGCGCCAAGGCCGCGACGACAACCCGCACATCGGGACCGGCGCCTACGCCCTTGACCAGTCCTTCCACCGCCTGTGGCTATTGGTCGCCGCGCTCATCATCGCCGCCCTCTGACCTTCCCGCCCTGCCCGGGGCGTGCGCCGTCTCGCCAAAGCCTGCGCCCGCCCCGGCTTCCTCCCGTCCCTCCACTTCAGGAGTCATCATGCGTAGCTTCATCGGCGGCCATGAGGCCGTCAGTGACACCGATTTCGTCGAACTCGCCCTGGGGACCCCGCTCGAGCTGTGGCTCGGGGAGGACGGCGAGAGCGCGACGGACCGCGCGGCCCGGCTGGACGCGGCCCGCGACATCCTCGCCGACAACCCGACCATGCCTGACGACGCGATCCGTATCGCCGCTCAGGCGATCGAGGCGCACGCGCCGGAGCTGTTCAACATCGTCCCGATGACCCGGCTGACCGCCCGCCGCGAGCGGGCCCGCGGGGCGGTGGCGGCGTGAACACCACCGCTCCCGCGCCCGAACTGCTCGCGGACCACACCGGCCGCCCCAAGCCGCTCCAGCCCATGTCGCTCGCCTATGAGCAGGCCCGCTTGGGCATGGCCTTCCACGAGGCAGGGCACGCCGTGCTCAGCCTGGCCTATGGCATGCGGGTGGTGACCAGCGAGGTCATCGCCTGGACGCCGGAGGAAGGCGGCTGGTGCCTGACCGGCGGCACCGCGTTCGAGACGCACAACGTGCACGCCTGGCGCTTCGCTGCACAGGCTGCCGCCGGGACTATCGCGCAGGTCAACTACCTGATGACGAACGGGTTGTGGACGCCGGAACGAGCGCTGGCCTGCGCGGCCCTGCATGACCGTGAGCAGGCCATCGACATCCTCGCGCAGCACGGCTTCCGGATCGGCCGTGGCCACGTCCCGGCCGGCGGCAAGTCGTGGGCCATGGTGCAGGGCATGGCCCGCCGCAAGGTCGGTCACCTGTGGGGCGAGATCCGCACCGTGGCGCACGCCATGGACGAGAACACGGTGCTGACCGGCGACGAGATCGCCGACCTGACCGGCCTGCCCAACCCGCAGTTCCAGCAGGGGGCGGCATGACGGCCATCGAGAATGCGGAGCGTGCGGTGGTGCCGCCGCTGACGCGCCCGGAGTTGGGGCTTGCCGGGATCGGTGCCGCGGCTGCGGCAGGGGTCGGCTCGCTGGGGTTCATCGCCTCGTTCGACGCTGTGTCTGCCGCCGCGCTGCGTTGGGGTTTCGCCACGCCGTGGATGCTGCCGGTCGGTATCGACGTGGCGATCCCGGTGTTCACCGTCGCTAACCTGCTGCTGATCCGGATGGACATGGCCCTCGCCTGGGTGCGGTTCGTGCCTTGGGCCCTCACCCTGATCACGTGCGGGCTAAACGTCGCCGCGGGCGACAGCCTGTGGGCCAAGCTCGCGCATGGCACGATGCCGCTGCTTTGGGTGGTGTTCTCCGAGATCGGCGCGCACATCTACGCCGTGCGCATCGGCGCGGTGACCGGACGCCGGATGGACAAGATCCGCTTCAGTCGGTGGCTGCTCGCCCCGTTGACCACGTTCGCACTGTGGCGGCGCATGACGCTGTGGGAGATCACCTCCTACGCCGACGCACTCACCCGAGAGCGGGAGCGACTGTTGGCCCGCGCGGACCTGCGCGAGGAGCACGGCCGGCGCTGGCGCTCGAAGACACCACGCCGCGCCCGCGTACTGCTCAAGCTCGGAGAGCGCGCTCCCGCCGGGGAGTGGGACGTGCAGGACGAGCAGCCGGACCCGCACCAGGACAACAAGCCCGCCCCCAAGCCGCGACGGAAGCCGCCGGCCAACCCGCGCCGCCGTACGGGCAAGACGACACGGCGGGGCCTGGATGAACTGCTCGCTGAAGCCCGCGAGTTGACCGCCACCTGGTCAGATGCGGAAGTCGACAACGGTGAAGCGCTGCGCAAGGCGCTGCACTGCGGTGCCAAGCCCGCGAGGCACATCCGGGACGTGCTGACCGCCGAGCGCGCCAAGAAGCCACTGCACGCCGTCGACACCCCCGAGACCACATCGGGCGCGGGTGATGAGGGGGCGGCGGCATGAAGTCACAGCCCATCGTCGGCGCCGCGGTCTTCGCCACCGTGATGCAGGCCAGCGGCCACCGCTGCCAGTGCACCGGAGCCTGCGGCAACCCCCACGCCAAGGGCGGCGGGCGCTGTCCGCACGAGCACGACGGCTACACCAGCAAGCACGGCCGACGGGTCCGCCTCATCGCGGCCCCTGCCGACCCGCTCGCCTCCACCGTGACGGCGGCCAGCCTCCCGCCCGCCGAACTGCGGGCCTGGTGCCCGGACTGTCACACCGCCGCCGCCCGCGCGGCCAAGCGGCAACTCCCCGACCCCCTTGCGGATCAGTGCGGCTTGTTCGACCTGGAGCACTGAAGACGGCCTGCGTGATGGGGCCGGGCTGTCACTGAGGAGTGACAGTTACGGCCTTTTCACGAGGCCACGATGCATCGACGGGGCCCGGTCTCAACCGACCAAAGCAGCGACCGGGCCCCGCCACCCTCCATCCCTGGAAGGAAGCCCAAGTGAAGCACCCCGACGACGAGAACGAACTGTTCAACCGACTCGAAGCCGAGATGGCCGATGGCCCCGACGCCGACCCGGTCGGCAAGGTGGTCGACCTGAAGTCGGCCCGCGCCGCGCGCACCGGATCGACCGACCCGGCACCCGACTCGGATGCCGACCGGTCGCCCGACTCGGCAACGCCTAAGTCGGGCGACTCCACACGCGACCCCGGCGACGATGAGTCGGGGGGCGAGTCGGTCGTGATGGTCGACAGCCCGGCCCCTGCCGGTCCCGGCCTGATGGATAAGATCCGGGCCGCGAAGCGTCAGGACGTTATCCCGGCGTGGGCGCGCTCCAAGCCGGAGTTCGTCACCGCCGCCGGATGGCTGGGCGGCTACGTGGGTCACTCGGCCGCCTACCACGCGGTGCGTCTGCCCTGGTACAGCCTGCGCCTGGCCTGCCAAGCCCCCGCCGGAGCCGCGAAGTTCATCGGCAGCGCACTGCGCTGGGTCTCCGATGCTGAGGGCGACCCGCTGCGGCGGGCGGCGGCCAGCCGCGAGAACGTCATGGAGTACATGACCCTCTCGCGTCAGCGCGACCGGCGGGTCAAGCTCCGCATGACCCTGATGACGGCCGGGCTCATCCTGGGCCCGATCCTCGCCCTCGTCCTGTACGTGCTCGCCCCCGCCTGGCTCACCGTCCTTTCGGTGGCCGCGCTGACAGCCGGGCTCGGCTTCCTCGGTGCCCCCTCCGACAAGCCGGTCATCTCCCGCGCGGTCGTGACCACCGAAGTCGAGAAGCTCACCTCCGGGATCGTCGAACGGGCCCTGGGGGCGCTTGGCATCTCCGAGATCAACAAGGCGCTCGCCAAGGGCGGCGAGGGCATCAAGTTCCCCGCCCCGATCACCCGCGACGGCCCCGGATGGCGCGCGGACGTCGACCTGCCGTACGGCGTGACGGTGCCGGACATCCTGGACCGCCGCGAGAAGCTCGCCTCCGGCCTGCGCCGCCCGCTGGGGTGTGTATGGCCCGAGCCGGTCGCCGACGAGCACGCCGGCCGGATGATGCTGTGGGTGGGCGACCGGGCGCTGAACAAGGTGCCCAAGCCCGCCTGGCCGCTGGCTAGGTCCGGTGCGGCGTCGCTGTTCAAGGCGCTGCCGTTCGGCACGGACCAGCGCGGGCGGCGCGTCGACCTGACGCTGATGTACGACAACGTGCTGATCGGCGCCATGCCCGGCATGGGCAAGACCTTCGCCCTGCGCACCCTGCTGCTCGCCGCGGCCCTCGACCCCGGCACGGAGCTGCTGACCTGGGAGCTGAAGGGCACCGGCGACCTGGACCCGCTCAAGACGGTCTCGGCCGACTACGGCTCCGGCGCGGACGACGAGACCGCCGCGGCGGCGCTGGACTCGATCCGCTACGTCTACAAGGACTTGGAGCGGCGGGCCAAGGTCATCAGCTCCCTGCCCAAGGACAAGTGCCCGGAGAACAAGGTCACCCCGTCCCTGGCCGCCAACCGCTCCCTGGGCCTGCACCCCCTGGTGCTCGCCATCGACGAGTGCCAGGAACTGTTCTCCCACGAGAAGTACGGCAAGGAAGCCGGGTCCCTGTGCACCGGCATCATCAAGCGCGGCCGGGCCCTTGGGGTGATCCTGCTGCTCGCCACGCAGCGTCCCGACAAGGACTCGCTGCCCACCGCCATCAGCGCGAACGTGGGCACCCGCTTCTGCCTGCGGGTCATGGGCCAGATGGAGAATGACATGGTCCTGGGCACCTCGCTGTACAAGAACGGCATCCGCGCCACCTCGTTCACCAAGTCCGACAAGGGCATCGGTTACCTGGTGGGCGCCGCCGATGACCCGCAGATCGTGCGGGGCTACTACCTCGACAACACCGAGGCGGAAGCCATCTGTGCCCGCGCCCGCCAGGCACGCATCGACGCGGGCACGCTGCGCGGCATCGCCGCGGGCCAGGCGCCGGAGCGCCGCGAGGTGGCGGAGCCGCTGCTGGAAGACATCCTCGCCGTGGTCCCGGCCGATGAGGACAAGCCGTGGAACGACGCCACCGTCGACCGGCTCGCCGAACTGCGGCCGGAGAAGTACGGCGTCTGGGCGGCGCTGAAGGACTCAGACAAGGCCCGCCAGCTCACCACGGCGCTCAAGCCGTACGGCGTCGCTACCGGACAGGTCGCCCGACGGGTCAACGGCAAGCAGATCAACCGGACCGGGTTCGAGCGCGCCCACATCATCACCGCGATTGCGGAGCGTGACCGAAACCGGGACGCGGGCTGACCGTCAGGGGCCTCTACCGGTAGGGGCCCGACCCTCTACCGGTAGAGGTCTCGCTAGCGCCCCATATGGGGTGTGATCAGGCCGCTAGACGATAGCGGCCCACCTGCGCAAACCCCTGAAACCCGCCTGTGGAGGCCTCTGATGCCCTCGATCACGCTCGCTATCGCCTGCCTGCTCATCGTCACACTCGGTTACGCGTCGGTGTGTGCGGTGTCGCCGTTCGGCAACTGCCGCAGGTGCTCCGGCGTGGGCTTCGCGACCAAGACCGACCGCCAGGGCCGCATCAAGCGCGGCAAGCGCTGCCGCCGCTGCAAGGGCTACGGCAAGCGCATACGGGTGGGCCGCCATCTCTACAACCTCTGCGCCCGCACGCACCGCGAAGGCACCCGCTGACCCCGAATACGTGAAGTGGCCGACGGTGCCCGTCATGAGACGTACCCCGCTCCGTGCAAGAGCTAGGCGGGCGCACCGTCGGCCGCGCCCCGAGCTTGCCAGCACCCGGGCGCATGCCCGCATCCAACCGGCCTCCCGGCCCGACGTCAAAGGAGTTTCCCGTGGCCGTGACCGTCTCCATGGTCGCCCTGTTCGGCCTGGTCCTGTTCTTCCTGCTGCGCTCCAAGTCTCTTGGATATGGCGCCGCGTTCATCGCCGTGATGTTCGGGTTCTTCCTCGCCTCCACCGGCGCTTCGGGACCCATCACCGACCTGACCCGCGCCGTCATCGGCGCCATCCCCGACCTGTAATCGGAGGCCACGCCGTGACCGATTCCATCTCCCTGATGGCCGCGGGCGAGATCCGCGACGCCCTCGCGGCCGTCGCCCGCGGTGACCTGCCCACCGTCGCCCACGCGTTGATGAGCATCGACCCCGACTCCTGGCGGGCCGTCGAACGCCGCCTCGCCACGCTCGGCAGCTCCCTGCCCGACCTCGTCCGCGCCGCACAAGGAGAGCAGGCGGAATGAACGCCGAACTCATCGCGATCGCAGCACTCATGGCCCCGGGCGCGTTCTTCGGCGCGGTGACCCTCACCGGCCACGCCCTCGCCCGCCGCCGGGATGCCGCGCTCGCCGCCGCCCTGGCGGCCGGCCGCGCGGGTGGTCCGAAGCCACCCGGCGACCCGCAGCCCGCCCCCGAAGACGTCGAGACGAAAGAGTCCCTGGCCGCCGTCGTCGACCTTGACCGGCACCGCCGCCCACCGCCACCCACCGCCCACAACATCCCGAACCTTCCCCAGGAGGAAGCCTCATGAGCGCAGCCCTGTGGCCCGTCACCGCCCGCATCGTGGAACACCTGGACGTCGCCAACGGCACGGACGCGCACGAGATCACCACGCGCCTGCTGAAGGTCGTTGAGGAGGCTGGCGAAGCGTCCGCCGCGTACATCGGCGCGATGGGCCAGAACCCCCGCAAGGGCACCACCCACACCTACCGCGACGTGGCCGACGAACTGTGCGACGTCATCATCGCCGCCACCGTCGCCCTGCACTCCTTCACCACCGCACCGCCCGCCGTCCTGGAAGCCAAGCTGCACGCCGCCGCCCGCCGCCCGGACCCCGCCGCAGTGCAGGGCCGATCGGACGGAGGCGCGCCGTGACCTGCCGGGAGTGCACCGGCCACCACCCGGTGCGCCTGGACGCCTTCCCCGCCGGAAACCCCCGCTCCTCCCTGCGCGCCGCACACCGCGCTACCGAAGCCCGCGCGGAAGCCCCCGCACCCGTCCACATCCACTACGACGCCATCCATGACGCCTTCGCCGTCGTCCGCACCGACACCATCCCCGCCACCACCTGAGGAGGCCAACTCCCATGCCCCGCCAGCACGTCGACCCGGTCGACCTCCCGCGTGATGCCGCTGAGGCCATCCGGGAGTTCAACCACCTGACCTTCCCCACCCGCGAGAACCCCAGCGGCCTGGCCTACCCGCCGGAGGCCTACCGCGCCATCGGCGCGCTCAAGGCGCTCTCCCAGCGCCTCCCGCAGGCCTTCGAGCAGTTCGACCGTGCCCTGTCCGTCCTCAACGGGCGCGGACACGTCAGCGCCGACTACGGCACCCCCCAGAACCACATCGTCACAGCGAGCGCCGCACTACAGGACGCGCAAGACCACGCGCACGCCCTCGCCGCCGCCCTGGAACGCGCCCACACCGCGACAAGCCCGCTGGGCTACAGCGGTCCGATCACCCACACCGACACCGGCATCGACGACCCGGAAGGCGAGTAACCCATGTCCGCAGGAGAGACCCCACTGACCGTCGTCGGCAACCTCACCGATGACCCCGAGATCCGCTTCACCCCCAGCGGCGCGGCGATGGCGAAGTTCACCGTCGCCTCGACCCCGCGCACCTACGACAAGACCACCAACCAGTGGCGCGACGGAACCGCGATGTTCCTGCGTTGCACCGCCTGGCGCGACCTGGCCGAGCACGTCGGGGACAGCCTCACCAAGGGCACGCGCGTGATCGTGACCGGCCGCCTGCGTCAGCACGACTGGCAGACCCCCGAGAACGAGAACCGCTCCATGCTCGGCCTGGAAGTCGACGAGGTCGGTCCCTCGCTGCGCTTCGCCACCGCCAAGGTCACCCGCATCCGGAGCGGCGCCCCCGCGTCGTCCCCGGGCGCCGACGCCTGGAACACGAGCGCCCCGGCCAACGGCGGATGGGGCACCCACGCCGCGACCCCTCCGGCGACCGACTCGAAGTACAGCGACGAGCCGCCCTTCTAGATACGCCCGGGGCGGGGTGCCGTCTCGCCAAAGCCTGCACCCCGCCCCGGTACTCCCGTCCCTCCAAGAGAGCAGGAGAACTCCCAGCATGACCCATTCCACCCCGCCCCGACGAGACCAGCTCAGGACACAGCCGACCACCCCCCTGGCCACCGCGCTGGCGCTCGCGTCCAGGGGCGTGCCCGTGCTGCCGCTGCGTGTGGGCAAAGCCCCCTTGGGGAACTGCCCGTCCTGCACCAAGAACGCGTGCGGCGGCCGACCGAACATGAAGCAGGCCGGTCCCTGCACCTGCCCGCGCCCCTGCCACGCATGGGCTGCGGCGACCACCGACCCCCACACGCTCACCTCGAAAGCCTGGGCCACCGCTTGGAAGCAGGCCACCGCCGTCGCCTACCATCCCGCCGGCGTCCGCCTCACCGTCGTCGACATCGACCACGCCGACGCCATCGCCTGGGCCCACGCGCACCTGCCGCCCACCCGCACCGTGCCCACGACCCGCGGCCAGCACTGGATCTACGTGGGCACCATGCCCTCCGCACACGGCGTACGGCCCGGCGTGGACATCAAGTCCCGCATGGCCTACGCCCGCTGGCTCGGCCCCGGCACCGGCCGCATGGCACCTCTGCCCGACGCGGTGCGCGCACTGGCCGTACGACAAGAGGCCACCCCGCCCCCCGGGGCGGTGGCCTCTTCTCCCCATGCCCGAGCAGCCTGGGATCGGTCTGTGGCCACGGGATGCCGCCACACCGAGCGCTACGTGCGCACCGGCCTGGAACGAGGCCTCGCCCTGGTGGCTGCGCATCCCGAGTCCGGCGCCGGATCACAGGCCTTTCAGGTCGCCCGCTTCCTCGCCAAGCAGCACCGCCAATGTCCCGGCCCCTGTGGCGTGGACGCCCTCGCCGAGGACATCGTGGCCGCCGCCGTCGCGGTCGGCGTGCCCGAAACCTACGCACGCCGCGCCGTCACCAACGGCATGAACCTCACTGCCCACACGGCCGCATGAACCACCTGCCCAGCACCCCCACGGAAGGGAGGGGCCTTGCATGAACACCGAGGAACTGCCCGCGCCCTCCAACCCCATGGCCGTCGCCCGCCGCATCCTGCCCGCCTGGCAAGACGCGGACGGAGCCCTGGTGTGCCGCCGCTGGCGCGGCTCTTGGATGCGCTGGAACGGCACCCACTGGCGCGAGATCGACGAAGCCCAGATCCGCAAAGGCATGTACGAGCGGCTGGAACACGCCGTCTTCCCAGTACCGGGAAGGGATGGCCAGGCGGAGGAGCGGGACTGGGCCCCGACGAAACAGAAGATCAGCAACCTGTTGGACGCGCTCGGCTCGATCGCGCTGCTTCCCTCCGACGTGGACGCCCCCGCCTGGCTCGACAGCGGCGGCGCCGACACCAGCGGATGGGGGCCGATCGTGGCCTGCGTGAACGGACTGCTCCGTATCCGCGACCGCGAACTCCTGCCGCACACCCCCGGGTTCTTCAACCACGTCTCCGTCCCCTTCTCCTACGATCCGGACGCCACCGCGCCGGAATGGGAATGCTTCCTGGCGCAGGTCTGGCCCGACGCTCCCGACGCCGTCATCGCGCTCCAGGAGTGGTTCGGCTATGTCCTGTCCGGCCGCACGGACCAGCAGAAGATCCTGCTCATGGTTGGTCCGTCCCGCTCCGGAAAGGGCACCATCGCCCGCGTCATGAAGGAGCTGGTCGGCAAGAACAACCTCGCCGGCCCCACCCTCGCCGGACTCGGCACCAACTTCGGACTGGCCACGCTCATCGGTAAGCCGCTCGCGGTCATCTCCGATGCCCGCCTGTCCGGCAACGACAGCAGTCAGGTCGTTGAACGGCTGCTGACCATCTCCGGCGAGGACACCATCGACATCGACCGCAAGTACCGCGAGCAGTGGACCGGCAAGCTGCCCACCCGGCTGATGATGCTGTCCAACGAACTGCCGCACTTCGGCGACTCCTCCGGTGTCATCGCCCGTCGGTTCATCGTCCTCAACTTCACGGTCTCCTGGCTCGGCAGGGAAGACACCACTCTTCTCGACCGGCTCGTTGCCGAGATGCCCGGCATCCTCAACTGGGCCCTGGACGGGCTCGCCCGCCTCCAGCGCACCGGCCGGATCGCCGAACCGGCCGCCAGCCGCGAGGCCGTCACCACCATGCAGGACACCGCGTCCCCCACCTCAGCGTTCATCCGCGAACGCTGCGCCACCGGACCGGCCTGCACGATCCCCGTCGACAACCTGTGGGCCATCTGGCGTGAGTGGGCCGAAGACAACGGCGTCCGCCCCGGCACCAAACAGGTCTTCGGCCGCAACCTCCAGTCCGCGATCCCCCAACTCACCCTCACCCGCCCCCGCGACGGAGAAGGCCGCGTACGGACCTACACCGGCATCACCGTGCGGCCCGCACCCGACGCCGCCGACTGAAGTTGCGCCCACAATCCGCTGGGTCGCGGACCATCGCGGACCACCCCCGCTGACCTGCACGTTCACCACACCCCGATCGCGGACCATTGCGGACCGCCCACCACCACGGGTGGTCCGCGATGGTCCGCACAACACTCCCCACAAAACCGCAGGTCAAACAGGGTGGTCCGCGATGGTCCGCGACCCACAGGAATGTAGCTCTAACCTCCCCGCCAATCCCGACGCTTCCCCGAGGAGCCACGGAATGTCTCGCCAACACATGCTCAAGGGCTCGGAAGCCGCCCCTCAGACGGACCCGCGAGCCACGCTCCGCGGTGGTCTGCCCGACCGGTATCTGACCCCCACCGACATCGCCGCCATGTTCGGCGTCCCCCTCGAAACCGTCTACCAGTGGCGCAAGAAGCGCACCGGCCCGCCCGGCTTCCGCATCGGCAAACACGTGCGTTACGACCCCGCCGACGTACGCGCCTACGTCACGGAACGCCAGCACGCCGACGCCGGCGCTGCCTGACGTTCGCGCGCAACCACTCAACTCCGCAGGGAGGGCCACGCCGTGGCTCTCCCTGCGTGCGTCAGAAGGGACCACCGCCGCATGGCAGGCCACATCCAAGACCGCTGGTACAAGACCGAAGCGGACGACAACGGCAGGAATCGACGGGTCAAGACTGATCGTTTCGGCAGCGGGATGCGCTACCGCGCCCGCTACGTGGCACCTGACGGAACGGAGCGCAGCCGCTCGTTTCCTGACAAGCAAAAGCGTCTTGCCGAAGCGTGGCTGAACGAGATCGCGGCCGACATGAACCGAGGTCAGTACGTTGACCCATCGGCGGGGAAGGTGACGTTCCAGCAGTACGCCACACAATGGCTCGCGTCGCAGACGACGGACCCGGCCACCATCGTGGCGATGGAGCTGCGGTTTCGCCTGCATGCCTTTCCGCACATCGGCTCGCGCTCCCTCAGCGCTTTCCAACCGGGGCACATTCGCACGCTGGCCCGAGCTCTGAAGGACTCCGGGATCGCGTCGTCGTACCAACGCGTCATCTTCGCCAACGTCTCCGCCGTATTCACCGCGGCTGTTGATGACGGCATCATCGCCCGGAATCCCTGCCGGGCTGGCTCCGTGAAAGCGCCCAAGCTGGACGCCCGGAAGCTCAAGCCGTGGACTCATGAGCGTGTTCTCACGGTCCGGGCCGGCCTCCCCGCTCAGTACGCCACACTCGTGGACGCCGGCGCCGGATGTGGCCTGCGGCAGGGTGAGATCTTTGGGCTCGCGGTCGACGAAGTCGATTTCCTCGGGGGCACCGTCCACATCGTGCGGCAGGTCAAGATGATCGGCTCACACCTCGTGTTCGCTCCGCCCAAGGGCGGCAAGCTCCGAGACGTGCCGCTGCCTGATGCTGTTTCTTACGCACTTGCTGCGCACATCACCGAGCGTCCGCCCATCGAGGTCACGTTGCCGTGGAAGGCACCGGACGGACCGCCCGTTACGGCAACGCTGATGTTCTACTCGCGAGAGCACAAGGCGCTGAACCGCAACTACTTCAACATGTACCTGTGGAAGCCGGCGCTGGTCTCTGCTGGCGTCATCCCTGAGCGTCTGCCGGGGGAGCGGTTCAAGCAGTCCCGCGAGCACGGCATGCATGCGCTGCGGCACTACTACGCGTCTGTTCTCCTGGACGCGGGAGAGAACATTAAGGCCCTCGCTGAGTACCTCGGTCACGCGGACCCGGGCTTCACCCTCCGGACATACACGCATCTGATGCCCAACAGTCAGGACCGTGCCCGACAAGCCATCGATAACGCCTTCAAGGTGTCAGCAGGCTCCAGACAGGAAGCAGCCTAGGGGGCCGCCCGACGTCGGGCGGCCCCCTAGGGATGAGCTCAGCTACTTCCGAGCCGCCCTGCGACTCGTCGATGCAGCCTTGCGCCTCTCAAGAGGCAAAACTGCATTGCCCCGCGGGAGGAACATCAGGAAAGGGGAAACGTACGCGGTGGCCTCGTAGGGCGTGGCTTTGCCGAACAGCACGAGGACCACGCCTGCTGTAAGTGCACAGGCGTATATCACCGCTCGCGCGAGCAGAGGTTCTCGCCCCTCCGGGGTTTCGGACATACTTGATTTGCTCCTGTCTCTTCGAGGGGCTGTGAGTAGGGGCCACCCGCTTCGTTTCCAGGCGCGCGGGTGGCCTGCTCCATGTTTGGAGGCATCGGGTGATGCCCGCGGTCAGGCCGCGTCAGTGAACGCGTAGTCGTCTCCTTCCGGCCAGACTGCAACGATCTGTAGCTGCCTGCACAGATCGAGTAGGTCGTCCTCGGGCCGTGAAGGAACGAGCAGCGCGAGCTCAGGCTGAGGAAGGAATCGGGCGTAGTCGAGGAGCTGGCCGATGGCCATGCGAATCGAGGTCCGTGCCACGGACCCCTTGGCCTCGTAGAGCCGGTTCTGGGTGACGTCGTAGAGGTCAGTAAGGAGAAACTTCGCGACGCCGGACGGTGCGATCCGTTGCCGATGTACAGCGTGGCCCTTCAAGCGCAGGTACTCAGCGAACGCCAGCAACAGCTTGGCTTCGGCTCGTTCTGCCTCGTACGGCTCCCGAGAGGGTTCAACGAGCATGCGCTCCGTGTACTGAGCCTCGACATCCAGCTCCGAGACCGTTGTCTCGGAGGCCGGCGTATGCGGGAGCTGTGACCGCATGTCGGGCACGGCGGTCACGGGCCGCAGCCGGAACATGATGACGCTGCGAACCGGGCCTCCGTTGGTCTCTGGAGCCTCGGTCAGGTAGTAGGGGTGCTCCTCGGGGAGGGTGAACTCTCCGACGTACTCGCACATGCCTGAGGACACGCCGCGGAACAGTCTGAGAGCGCGGCCATCTTCCTGGTGTCGAAGGATCGACAGGTTGCCCTGTGTCATCTTCTGATCGCCGATCTGGCCCTCACCGGCGTAGTGGAAGCAGCCGTCCTCACCCCATCCGTCGAAGTAGCCGTGACGGTGGCCCTTGGCCGGGTCAGTGAACGCGAACACATTGCTCGACACCCGTGAGGGTCCGATGCCGCCTTGTCGGCGCCCCCCGTACCGCTGGTGAAGGTCGACGCGCTTGATGACGTCGCCAACCTTGATGTCCCACTCATCGTTCGCTGCCACGAGGCTCGTCGACTCCCAGGTCTGTTTAGGTCTGATTCACTACCTAAAACTCTACCCTAGATGCGCGCGGGCGGGAACCGAGATCCCAATTGCCGTCGAAAGCTGCCGAGCCAAATTGAAAAGGCCGTCGACCGTGTTCCCCGAGGGGGAAAACACGGCCGACGGCCCAGAGACGGCCCAGGCGAGCGGAAACCCGCTCTGACCTGCGGCGTTCTTAAATGTCGAAGTACAGCTCGAACTCGTGCGGGTGCGGCCGCAGCTGGATCGGGGCGATTTCGTTCGTGCGCTTGTAGTCGATCCACGTCTCGATCAGGTCGGACGTGAAGACGCCGCCCGCCTGGAGGTACTCGTTGTCCGCCTCGAGGGCGTCGAGGACCGCCGGGAGGGAGGTCGGGACCTGGGCGACGCCCGCGTGCTCCTCGGGGGCCAGCTCGTAGAGGTCCTTGTCGATCGGCTCCGGCGGCTCGATCTTGTTCTTGACGCCGTCCAGGCCGGCCATCAGGAGCGCCGAGAACGCCAGGTACGGGTTCGAGGACGGGTCCGGCGCGCGGAACTCGACGCGCTTGGCCTTCGGGTTCGAGCCGGTGATCGGGATACGCATCGCCGCCGAGCGGTTGCGCTGCGAGTACACCATGTTGACCGGAGCCTCGAAGCCCGGGACCAGGCGGTGGTAGGAGTTCACCGTCGGGTTCGTGAAGGCGAGCAGCGACGGGGCGTGCTTGAGGATGCCGCCGATGTAGTAGCGGGCGGTGTCCGAGAGGCCCGCGTAGCCCTGCTCGTCGTAGAAGAGCGGGTCGCCGTTGGCCCACAGCGACTGGTGGACGTGCATGCCCGAGCCGTTGTCACCGAAGATCGGCTTCGGCATGAAGGTCGCGGTCTTCCCGTTGCGCCAGGCGACGTTCTTCACGATGTACTTGAAGAGCATCAGGTCGTCGGCCGCGGCGAGCAGCGTGTTGAACTTGTAGTTGATCTCCGCCTGGCCGGCCGTGCCGACCTCGTGGTGCTGGCGCTCGACCTGGAGGCCGTTCTTGTCCAGCTCCAGGGAGATCTCCGCGCGGAGGTCCGCGAAGTGGTCGACCGGCGGGGCGGGGAAGTAGCCGCCCTTGTAGCGGACCTTGTAGCCACGGTTGTTCTCGACCGCACCGGTGTTCCAGGCGCCGGCCTCGGAGTCGATGTGGTAGAAGCTCTCGTTCGCCGACGTCTGGAAGCGGACGTTGTCGAAGACGTAGAACTCCGCCTCGGGACCGAAGTACGCGGTGTCCGCGATGCCGGTGGACGCGAGGTAGGCCTCGGCCTTCTTGGCGATGTTCCGCGGGTCACGGCTGTACTGCTCGCCCGTGATCGGGTCGTGGATGAAGAAGTTGATGTTGACGGTCTTGTCGCGGCGGAAGGGGTCGACCCGGGCGGTCGACAGGTCCGCGCGCAGCGCCATGTCGGACTCGTGGATGGCCTGGAAGCCGCGGATCGACGAACCGTCGAAGGCGAGCTCCTCGTTCGGGTCGAACGCCGCTGCCGGGATCGTGAAGTGCTGCATCACTCCGGGCAGGTCGCAGAACCGGACATCTACGAACTTCACGTCCTCGTCCGCGATGAACTTCTTTGCGTCGTCGGCGTTCTGGAACATCCAACTCCTCCTACTCCCGACTCCCAGGCGGGGACGGGGTTGCAGCTCGTTGTGCGGCCAGTGCGGTGGCACACGCTGGGACCCGACCATAGGGACGGGGGATTTCTCAAGCATGACCCATTTGTTTCGCCGAAGTTAACCGAGCCGGGTTCGAGTCAGGTGTCATTCGCCCTACCCCGCCCGTCCTCGTACGAAATCGGGCGCAGTACCGTGGACGGGTGGACAACAGGCAAGCAATCGGATCGTGGCTCTCCGGCCCTCGTGCGGCGGCAGAGGAAGCGGGCGTCGACTTCGGGTACCGGGGCGAGCAGCTCGGGCTGCCCGAGGAGGGGCCGGGTTCGATCGCACGGCCCGGGCGGCGCATGGGCGCCATCGCCGTCGACTGGGCCCTGTGCATGCTCATCGCATACGGCCTGTTCGCTCGCGGTGACCAGCAGGCGATGGGCAACTGGGCCCTCGGCATCTTCTTCGTCATGACCGTCCTGACGGTCGGCACGGTCGGCTGCACCCCCGGCAAGGCCCTCTTCAGGCTCCGCGTCGTCGCCGAGGGCGGCGGGCGGCTCGGCATCGGCCGTGTCCTCATCCGCAGCGTGCTGCTCTGCGTCGCCGTCCCGGCCCTGATCTGGGACCGCGACGGCCGCGGCCTCCACGACCGCCTCGGCCGCGCCGTCCAGGTGCGGATCTGAATCCTGCACGACGACGAAGTCCGACGGTGAAGTACGACGACGAAGGCCCCGGAACCGATCGGTTCCGGGGCCTTCATCCACGTAGAAAAGTTCGCTCGGCGTAGGAACGCTCGGCGTAGGAACTCAGCCCCGCGGCATGCGCGGCGTGCGACCGCGTCCCGCACCCTTCGGCATCGGGCCCTTCGGCAGCGGCATGTTGCTCATCAGGTCGCCCATCGCGCGCAGCCGGTCGTTCGTCGTCGTGACCTGCGGGCCCTGGAGGACGCGGGGCAGCTTCAGAAGCGTCGTACGCAGCTTCTTCAGCGGGACCTGGCCCTCGCCGGTGCCGACGATGACGTCATGCACGGGGACGTCCGAGACGACGCGCGCCATCCGCCTCTTCTCGGCGGCCAGCAGGCTCTTCACCCGGTTCGGGTTGCCCTCGGCCACGAGCACGATGCCGGCCTTGCCGACCGTGCGGTGCACGACGTCCTGGCTGCGGTTCATCGCCACCGCCGGAGTCGTCGTCCAGCCGCGGCCGATCTTGTCGAGCACCGCGGCCGCCGCACCGGGCTGGCCCTCCATCTGCCCGAAGGCGGCACGCTCGGCCCTGCGCCCGAAGACGATCGCCATCGCGAGGAAGGCGAGCACGAAGCCGAGAATGCCGAGATAGATCGGGTGACCGATCAAGAAGCCGATCGCGAGGAAGACACCAAAGGTGACGATTCCCACAGCCGCGATGATGAGACCGATCCGCGGATCGGCCCTGCGGGTCATCTTGTAGGTCTGAGCGATCTGCTTGAGTCGCCCGGGGTTCGCGGCGTCCGCCGCGGTTTCCTTCCTCGCCATGTCGTGAAGTCTACGTGTCCCTGGAGGTGACTACGACGTGCGGGTTGTCATCGCCTCTTCGAGCACGCGCAGCGCCTCGGCCCGGTCCTTGGCGCGACGCCGGTCGTCGAGCACGGACGTCCAGGCGTTGCGGCGAGCGGTGCGCTGGCCGCTGCTCATGAGAAGCGACTCGACGGCGCGCAGTGCGTCGGTGACGGACGGGATGGCGGTGGCGCGTACGGGCGCGGCCTGCATGGTGGGGCCCTCCTGAGCGGCTATGGGTAGGGCTGTACGTGGGGTAATTCCAGGGTCACTGATTGGTGTTACCAGGGCGTGACCGACCGGTCAAACACGGATGAAGCCTTGACGCCGGCCCGCAAAACATTGACGCGGCCTCTACGGTCCCCCTCACCTGCGGGGACCGTAGAGGCCGCGTCATCTCGGCCACTACTCGTCAGTAGTCGCTTGTGCGCCGATTCACACAGTCGGCTCCCGGTCGGGCTCTCCGGGGAGGGATCAGACCGCCTGCGAGGCGACGTACGCCCCGCGCTTCTCGATCGCCATCTGGTAGAGACGCCCGGCACGGTACGAGGAGCGGACCAGCGGACCGGACATGACGCCGGAGAAGCCGATCTCCTCGGCCTCCTCCTTCAGCTCCACGAACTCCTGCGGCTTGGCCCAGCGCTCCACGGGGTGGTGGCGCGGCGTCGGGCGCAGGTACTGCGTGATCGTGATGAGCTCGCAGCCCGCGTCGTGCAGCGCGTGCAGCGCCTCGCTGATCTCCTCGCGCTCCTCGCCCATGCCGAGGATGAGGTTCGACTTGGTGACAAGACCGGCCTCGCGGGCGCGGGTGATGACCTCGAGCGAGCGCTCGAAACGGAAGCCGGGGCGGATCCGCTTGAAGATGCGCGGCACCGTCTCCACGTTGTGCCCGAGGACCTCGGGGCGCGAGGAGAAGACCTCGGCCAGCTGGTCGGGGTCGGCGTTGAAATCGGGGATGAGCAGCTCGACCTTGGTCTTGCCCTCCGCGCGCTCCGCCGTCATCGCGTGGATCTGGCGCACGGTCTCCGCGTACAGCCAGGCGCCGCCGTCGTCCAGGTCGTCGCGGGCGACGCCGGTGATCGTGGCGTAGTTCAGGTCCATCGTGACGACGGACTCACCGACGCGCCGCGGCTCGTCGCGGTCGAGTGCCTGCGGCTTGCCCGTGTCGATCTGGCAGAAGTCGCAGCGCCGGGTGCACTGGTCACCGCCGATGAGGAAGGTGGCCTCGCGGTCTTCCCAGCACTCGTAGATGTTGGGACAGCCCGCCTCCTGGCAGACCGTGTGCAGGCCCTCGCTCTTCACGAGGTTCTGCATCTTCGTGTACTCGGGGCCCATTTTCGCCCGGGTCTTGATCCACTCGGGCTTGCGCTCGATCGGGGTCTGGGCGTTCCGGACCTCAAGGCGCAGCATCTTGCGTCCGTCGGGTGCGACTGCGGACACATCGGCTCCCTGTAGCTTCGATTCTTCGGCGCACACCAGGGTACGCCCGTGATGTCGTGGGGCTTACGTTCGGCCAACCTCTGGCCCGTGGGGTGCATTCCCCCAAGCCCCGGATCTCTAGGCGGTCGCCTTCTCCGCCTGCGGCTGCTCAACCGTCTCCGCGGCCGTCTTCTCCACGGCCCGCGGCTTGAGTTCCGCGTTCTCCAGGACGTCCCGCAGGTGCTTCTCGGCGACGGGCAGGACGTCGGCGATCGTGACCTCGCGGCCCAGTTCGTACGAGAGCGACGTCACGCCCGCGTCGCGGATGCCGCACGGGATGATCTTGTCGAACCAGGTGTTGTCCGGGTTCACGTTCAGCGCGAAGCCGTGCATCGTCACGCCCTTGGCGACGCGGATGCCGATGGCCGCGATCTTGCGGTCCTCGCGGCGCTGGCCCGCGTTGGACGGGGCGTACTCCGGGCCGTTGAACCGGGCGTCGAACTCGTCGTCCTGCGTCCGGGGATCGAAGTCCAGGGTCAGGCCACCGAGCGCCGGACGCCGCTCCACCGGGTCACCCAGGACCCATACGCCACTGCGGCCCTCGACGCGGGACGTCTCCAGGCCGAATTCCGCACACGTACGGATAAGCGCCTCTTCCAGACGGCGCACATGTGCTACGACGTCCACCGGGCGCGGCAGCTTCTGGATCGGGTAGCCCACGAGCTGTCCGGGGCCGTGCCAGGTGATCTTGCCGCCGCGGTCCACGTCGACGACGGGGGTGCCGTCCAGCGGGCGCTCACTGTCCTCGGTGCGGCGGCCCGCGGTGTAGACCGGCAGGTGCTCAAGCAGCAGACACGTGTCCGGGAGTTCGTCGGCGAAGCGGGCGGCGTGCACGCGGCGCTGCTCGTCCCAGGCCTCCTGGTACTCGACCGAATCCGGGCCGAAGCCAAGTCGGACGAACTGAAACTCACTCACGGCAAGTGCCTCCCTAGAACCTGCACCAGAACCTGCACCGTGCACATATCGCGCCCCAGCCACTGTACGGGCAGCGGATCCTCGTCAGTCGTCCGGTCAATCCTCACACGATCGGATGAATGCGGGTCGAAGGCCGCTGGGAGGGCGGTGCGGGCCGCTACATTCACGCCGTTCACAGAGCCATAAGGGCTGCTCAAGGCAACGCCCGAAAGGCAGGAGACCGCACAGCTGATGACGGAACGACCTCCGCAGCGCACGCCCAACCGCCAGCTAGCCGCGCTCATCTCAGAAGCCGGGTTCTCCAATGCGGGGCTCGCGCGCCGCGTCGATCAGCTGGGCCTCGAGCACGGTCTCGATCTGCGGTACGACAAGACATCGGTGACCCGCTGGCTGCGCGGGCAGCAGCCGCGCGGCACCACCCCCGCCCTCATCGCCGAGGTCTTCACCCGGCGGTTAGGCCGCCGCCTCTCCGCGCAGGATCTCGGGCTCGACGCGTGCGCTCCGGTGTACGCCGGGCTCGAGTTCGCGGCGAGCCCGGAGGAGGCGATCGACATCGTCGGCGGGCTCTGGCGCAAGGACTCCGGGAGCCACGCCGAGCTTCGGAAGATCGCGTTCACCCCGGCGGGCCTCGTCGTCCCCAGCAGAGACTGGCTGATCGGCCGCGCCGACGACAGGGTGAGCCGCGGCGACTACGCGTCGAGCGGCGCCCGCGTACCCACGCAGGGCCGGCCCGCCATACCGCGCCAGCGCAAGGAGCCCGAGCGCGGCGTCGGGGCGAAGGTGACCAGCGGCGACATCTCGGCCCTGCGCTCCGTCGGCGAACTCTTCCGGGCGCTCGACCACGCGTACGGCGGCGGGCACGCCCGGCAGGCACTCGTGCGCTACCTGGAGCACGAGGCCGAGCCGATGCTGCGGGGGTCGTACGGCGAACAGGCCGGGCGGCGGCTCTTCGCGGCCGCCGCCGACCTGACCCGGCTCGCGGGCTGGACCTCGTACGACATCGCGGCGCACGGCCTCGCCCAGCGCTACTACGTCCAGGCGCTGCGGCTCTCGCAGGCGGCGGGCGACCGCGCGTACGGCTCGTACGTCCTGGTCACCATGAGCCGCCAGGCCGTGTACCTCGGGCACGGCAGAGAGGCCGTACAGCTCGCGCGGGTGGCCCAGCAGGGCGTCGGGTCATCGGCGCCGCCCGTCGTACAGGCCCTGCTGCACTCGGTCGAGGCGCGCGGGCACGGTGTGCTCGGCGAGGTGCGGGCGTGCACGGCGTCGATGGTGCGGGCCGAGCGCGCCCTGGAGACGGCGCGGCCGGGGGACGAAGTCCCTTACTGGGCACGGTTCTTCGACGAGGCGCAGCTCGCGGACGAGTTCGGGCACTGCCACCGGGACCTCCAGCAGTACCGCGTCGCCGCCCAGCACGCGGAGCGCTCGCTCCAGCTGCGCGCCCCCGGGTACGCCCGCAGCCGGCTGTTCTGCCGGATCGTGCTCGCCACGTCGCGCCTGGGCCTCGGCGAGCTGGAGCAGGCCTGCCAGCTGGGCGCCGAGGCGGCGCAGGCGGCGGGTGAGATGCGGTCGGTGCGGGCGGTTGAGTACGTACGCGACTTCGAGCGGCGGCTCGAGCCGTACCGCGACGCGGCGGCGGTGCGGGGGTATCGCGACCGGGTGGCGGCGTTGGGCTGACCTCCGAGGCGGTGGGCTGACCTCCGAGGCGGTGTGTAAGGGGCGGGGCTGCGCAGCCCCGCCCCTTACACACCCACCCCTTACACATGCGCTCGACCGGGGCTCAGCGCAGCCGTGCGACCTTCTCGGGGGACAACGCCTCGTCCCACGTGGTGAGTTCGTCGAGGTCGCCCCGCAGGCTCGCCTTCTCCGTCCCGATGGACCGCAGCGGCAGCGGGATCGACGCCGCGACGGACCCGACCCACTGACCGTCGGCGTACAGGGTGGTGTGCCCCGGAGCCGTCACCCACGTCAGTCGCGTCCAGCGGTCGAGCGGCACCGTGTAGTCGAAGCTGAAGTCGGCCGTGCCGTACCGCGTGAAGCCGACCTTCCCGGTGCCGTGCTGCATCAGCTTCAGGGCGCCCGCCTTGGAACTGAGAAGCACCTGGTCCCCGGTTCGGGCCGTCGGGCGGACCTGCACCGACACGGTCCACGGCTCGGTGACGTCGAGACCGCCGAAGCCCACGCCGTCCCGGTCGGAGTCGAAGCGCCATGCCTGGCCACTCACGCCCTCCACCGGCGTGGGGTTGTTGATGATGTACGAGGTGCCGGGGAGGCCGCCCGCCACGTCCTCGGCGAAGATCGTGTTGCCGGGACTGCCCGCGTACGTCCAGCCGCTGGGGTAGGAGGCGTCGTCGAACGTCCAGTGGTGGCTCGGCCGCCCCTCCACGCGGGGCGGCACCGGCGCGGGCGTCGTGCCGGGAGGATCGCCGATGCGGGCGGTGCGGGCCTTGAAGTCTGCGAGGGCATCCGGGGTCGCGGACTTGTTCCAGGCGCGGTCGGCGAGGATCGCGCGGGGGGCCGCCATGTGCTGTTCGAAGTAGCCGTCGTCGGCCCAGAAGTTGTAGTCGGCCCAGTTGGTGACCCCGGAGCCGAGCATGTCGGGGTCGGTGTTCGGCGTCCAGCTGTCGTACATCCAGGGCTCGTCCGGATACAGGTGGTGGTAGTTGTTCGGGGTGTCGTAGAACGGGCCGATGGCGATCTCGTCGTGGCCGGGGATCTCGGGCTCGGCGCCCGTGCCTTCCCAGGTGAGGAAGACGACCGGGGCGTGGACCTTCTGTTGCGGCGCGTCGAGGTGCTCGGAGCCGTTGTATACGGCCGTGCGCTTGCCGTGCGAAGTGACCACGTCGTCAAGGGTGTTGATGTAGCGGTTGAGAAGGTCGCCGAGCGTGGCCACGTCGGGCTCGCTCGCCAGGTGGTTCTTCACGCGCGGGCACCGGGCGAGCTGTCCGGGGACCTCCTCCGCGCCGATCGAGAACAGGGGCGCGTCGAACCAGCCCGCGAACTCGTCCACGATCTCCTTCGACTTCGCGACCGCCTTCTCGCTGGTCATGTCGATGATCCAGTCGGGCGTGAGGTGCGAGTGCGTGTGCTCGCCCGTGCACGCGCCGGCGCCGGACCCGAAGCCGATGCCGAAGGTCTCGCTGATCACGGTGGCGTGGCCGGGGAGTTCGAGGCCGGGCATCAGCTGGACGTGATGGCGGGCCGCGAAGGCCTTCAGACGCTCGATGTCGGCTCGGCTGTAGCTGTGGTCCGGGTCGGCGAGGCCCGGGAACTTCGGGCTGTTCAGGCGGAAGCCCTCGGATTCGGAGAGGTGCAGGAAGAGGGTGTTGAGCTTCTGGTCGCCCATCCTGCGGATCAGGTTCTCCAGGTAGGAGATCTTCCAGTACTTGCGTCCCGCGTCGAGGTGGACCATGCGGATCGCCTGAGCGGGGCGGTCGGTGGAGCGGGCGCGGGGGACGGCGCGGTGGTCGTCGGCCGTGGAGCGCAGGAGCTGGAGGAGCGTGCGAGTGCCGTAGTAGAGGCCGTGGGTGGACGCGGCTTCGATGCGGATCGGCCCCGCGCTGTCGAAGGCGTAGCCCTCGGCGCCGAGGTTCCCCTTGGCGGTGAGGCCGAGCGTGATGTCGCCGTCGGCGGGACGGCCGCTGCCGATCCGGGGCGTGATGCCGGTGACTTGCTTGATCTCCGTACGCAGCTGGTGGGCGAGCTTGCGTACGGACTGGTGTGCGGGGCCCGGGAATTCACTGCGGCCCGAGGGCAGCGCGGTGGTGGATCCGGCGCGCGGGTCGATGAGGATGCGGGTGCGCTCGGTGAGCTTCGTGCGGCCGTCGAGTGCGGTCCAGTCGGTGGGGCGAGGGACGACGGAGGGTACTTCGACTTCGACTTCTGTGCTTGCTGCGGCGGTCGGCAACGATAGACCTCCCATGAATAGGCCGAGGATGAGCGATATCACCGGGATGGTGCGACGCACGTGAGCCTCCCGCGACTTGGCGATCCGGTGGGGACCGTAGCCGTGGGGTACCTGTGTGGCAAGGGGAGTTGCGGGGGCGTGTGAGGTTCGGTGGGTCGTACGAAGAGGGGGCGCGGGAAGGGGGAAGCCCTCGCGTGGGGGCGCGAGGGCTTCCAGGGGGTGTGGCTGATAGGTCGGATGGATCGGCCCCGGGGTGGGCGATCGGTGCCGGTAGGGATTCAGGCCGCCACCGGCAGCTGCCCCGTCCCGTACGCGGGGTCCACGCCGAAGTCCGCGAGTGCGGCCCGCGCCGCGCGGCGGCCCGAGTGCAGGGCGCCCTGCACCGTGCTGGTGTCCCGGTGGTCCCCGCACACGTAGAGCCCCGAGAGCAGCCGCACCGGGCGGCGCAGATCGTGCGGCGGCGGCATCGCGGGCACCGCCTGGCGGGTGTGGTGGACGGCGAGGGATTCCCAGCGGGCGGTCGATGTGCCGTACAGATCGGCGAGATGGGCGAGGACGGCCCGCTCGTCAGGCGGCGGCCCGAGGACCGTCGACGAGACGAGCGCCCGGCCCGCGGGCGCGCGCGACGGGTCGACGCGGCTGATCACGGCCGTGTGCGCGACCGGGCCCGAACGGTCGGCGTCGAGCAGCAGCGCGGGCTCGGCGAGCGGCGCCTCGGGCGCCGCGTGGTGCAGCACCGTCACCTGGTGGAAGGACGGCACGCGCAAGCCGGGCAGCAGTTCGGCGGCGGCGCGTGCGTCGGTGGCCAACAGGGCGGCGCGGCAGCTCATTTCGCCGTGTTCAGCGGTCGTGACGGAGGTCGTGGATACGGCGGTGACGCGTACGCCGGTGCGGACCGTCCCCGGGGGCAGCGCGGCCGACAGGAGCTCGGGCAGTACTTCGGCGCCGCCCTCGGGCAGGCACAGGCGGCCGCGCGCGAAGGAGTGCAGGGCGAGGTCGGCGCACCGGCTCGATGTCGTCAGGTCCGGGTCGCACAGGAGCGCCGAGAGCAGCGGGCGCAGGAAGCCGGTGACGGTGCGTGCGGGCAGGCCGCGGGCGAAGAGGGCTTCCGACGCGGGGAGTTCGGGGCGCGAGAGGAGGCGCTTCGGGTCCGTCGCCGCGAGCCTGGCGAGTGCCGTGCCGAGGCGGGCCTGGTCGAGTGCGCCGCCGATGGGGGCGGTGCGGGGCGCGGTCCGTGCCGTTCGTGAACCCCTGGGGGCGCTTGCGAGGGCGCGCGCGGCGGTGAGTGCGCCCCTTGCGCGCCGGGCGCTCGTGGGCTCGACGGCTCGGTGGTGCCGGCCGTCGCTGTGTACCAGGACGCCGGGTACGAAGGGCCGCAGTACGAGTGCGTCGAGGCCGGGTGTGTGGCGCAACTCGGGGTACGACGTGGTGAGCAGCTGCCCGATCCTGTCGAGCCGGAACCCGTCGACCTTCTCCGTCGACATGCGCCCGCCGACGTAAGGGGCGGCTTCCAGGACGACGGTCGTTACACCGGCCCTGGTCAGCTGGTGGGCGGCCGACAGTCCCGCGACCCCGGCTCCCACGATGACGACATCCGCATGGTGCGCAGGCTCTAGCACGTGCCCCTCCCCGAGGTTGCGCGGCTGCTGGGGACGTCATGCCCTCAACAGGGCTCCGGAATCACCGAGTTCCGCATGAGGGTAGGAGCACGAACGGTCAGGGGCAGTCGCGCATCGACCGAGCACGGTCGCACGCCGGTCGCACGCGATCGCAGAAGCGAAGAACACGATCCCGAGGCGTGCCGCCCCCACCGGAGTGCCGTCTGCCGCAGACCTACTACCGCAACGCCGCGCGGATCGTCTCCTCGATGCCCGGGAACGCGAACGAGAAGCCCGACTCCAGGAGCCGGGTCGGCAGGACCCGCTGGCTGCCGAGCACGTCACCTGCCATCTCTCCGAGCACGACGCGCAGCGCGGGCTTGGGCGCCGTGAAGAGCGTGGGACGGTGCAGCACCCGGCCCATCGCGGCCGTGATCTCGCGGTTGGTCAGGGGGTCGGGCGCCGTCAGATTGACCGGGCCCGCAAGCGACTCCGTGTCGAGCAGGTGCCGCAGCGCGGCCACAGCGTCGTGCAGCGAGATGTAGCTCCAGTACTGCCGGCCATCGCCGAGGCGCCCGCCGAGCCCCGCCTTGAAGAGCGGGAACATCCGCTGCCAGGCCCCGCCTTCGCGCGCCACCACGAGGCCGTTGCGCGAGAAGACCGTGCGGATGCCCGCCGCGTGCGCCGCGGCGGCCGCGCCCTCCCACTCCACGCACAGGGACGGCAGGAAGCCCTCTCCGGAGGGCGCGCTTTCGTCCACCGCGCGCTGACCGGTGTCTCCGTAGTAGCCGATCGCACTCGCGCACAGGAACACCCGGGGCGGCTCGTCCAGCGAGGCCGCCGCCTCGGCGAGCGTCGCGGTGCCGAGCACCCTGCTGTCGCGGATCTCCTGCTTGTAGGCGGCCGTCCAGCGGCGGTCGCCGATCCCGGCTCCCGCCAGGTTGACCAGCGCGTCGCAGCCCGCGAGCCCCGCCGTGTCGACGTACCCCCCTTTGGGATCCCATCGCACCTCGTACTTCGTACGAGGTGCCCGACGCACCAGCCGCACCACCTCGCGACCGTCGTCGGTGAGGGCGCGTGTCAGCGCTGTTCCGATGAGGCCGGACGCACCGGCCACTGCGATACGCGACAGCCGTGACGAGGGGGCGGGCTGCTCGGACTCGGTGGGCTCCATGAAGCCATCCTGCCCCGGAAAGGCGGCGAGAGGCGTCAGGCGGCCGTCGTACAGTGACGCCCATGCCGGACACGCACATACGTACCGCCCTGCCGGACGACGAAGAAGCCCTCGGCCGCATCGACCGCGCCACCTGGTCCACCCTGCACGCGGTGCAACCGGCTCCGCAGCCTCCGTACCCGCCGTTCTTCAGTGAACGCTTCGGGCCTCACGACCACTTGGTCGCCGAGCTGCGCGGCGTGGTCGTCGGCTACATACGGCTCGGTTATCCCACCTCCCTGCTCGCCAACGCCCACGTGCGCCAGATCCTGGGCTTCGCCGTCGCCGACGAGGTGCGCGGCAGGGGAGTGGGCCGGGGTCTCGTCAGGGCCGCGGTGGAGGAGGCCCGCCGCCAGGGCGCGCGGCGCATCACGCTGCGGGTGCTCGGCCACAACACTCCGGCCCGGACGCTCTACGCGTCCGAGGGCTTCGTGGTCGAGGGGGTGCTGCCGGGCGAGTTCTTCCTCGACGGGTCGTACGTGGACGACGTGCTGATGGGGCGCGTGCTCTGACACTCCGGGGGCCTCACATCACCCCCGCCCGGGGTTCGCCACCCGACGGACCGGCCCGGCGTGCGGCGGGCACGCGCGCGTAGGAGCGTGGGGAGGCCGACCGGAAGGAGCGAACCGATGTTCAGGGTCGCTGCTGCCAGCCGGCGTGACAGGGAGGAACCCGGCTGGCTGCGCGGCGCGCCGCCACCCCCCTGGGTGCGCTGGCCTCCGCCCGTGCTCCTGGTCGTCATCTGCGTCATCCAACTGGCCACTCCGGAGGCGGTCGACCTCAGCTTCCTGCTCGCCGCCGTGCCACCGCTGGCCGCCCTGTCGTACGGCGCCTCGATCACGGCGCTCTTCGGCGGCACCGTGGTGCTGTTGCTCTATGTGCCCGGCTTCGGGCTCGGCCGCCCCGGGGACAGCGATGTGCTGACGGTCGCCTTCGTGGCGCTCCTGAGCATCATGTTCGCCTGGGTACGCAGCCGGCGCGACGCCCAGCTCGTCACCGTCCGCACCGTCGCGGAGGCCGCCCAGTTCGCCGTCCTGCCGCCACTGCCGGAGCGCGTGGGCCCGGTGCGCTGCGCGGGCCTCTACCGCGCGGCACAGGGCGGAACGCTGGTCGGCGGTGATCTCTTCGACGTGCGCAAGGTCCCCAGTGGCGTACGGGCGCTGGTCGGCGACGTGCAAGGGCACGGCCTGGCTGCCGTCGGCACGGTCGCCGCGCTGCTCGGCGCCTTCCGGGAGGCGGTGCTCGACAAGCCCGACCTGGAGGGGGTCGCCGCCCGGCTCGACCGGCGCCTGGTGGTCGACTCCGAAGAGGCCGAACACGCCGAACTCTTCGCCACCGCCGTGCTCCTCGAATTCCGGGTCGACGCCCCAGAGCTGCGGATCGTCTCCTGCGGCCATCCGCCCCCGCTGCTGCTGCGCGGCGGGGCCGTCGAGGAGCTCGCCGTGGCACCGGGGGCTCCGCTCGGCCTGGGAATCGCGGGTGTCGCACCGCCCGAAGAGGTGACCGTGGGCCTGAAGCCCGGCGACCGGCTGCTCGTGGTGACCGACGGGGTGACCGAGGCGCGGGACGGGTCCGGCGCCTTCTACCCGCTGGCCGAGCGTCTTGCGGTGCTCAGCGCCGACCTGCGCGACGATCCGGCGGCGCTGACGTCCGCGGTCTGGAGGGACCTGGTGCGGTTCTCCGGCGGGGTCGGGGACGACGTGGCCCTGCTGGCGTTCTCGCTGGAGCTGGGGCCGGACGCGCCGCTGGATCCGGAGCCGTAGCCCGGGCGCCGCTCGGGGCGCCCGGCCTCAGGCATCGCCCTGCCTGGCGGCCAGGAGCCGCAGCCCACCCGTCAGTTCGCGCAGGCAGCGCACCGCGAGGACGGCGGGGGAGCCGGGCCCCTCGGTGGGCGCGTCCGTGGCGGCCCAGGACTCCAGGGCCAGGCGGATGGCGTCCGTGGCGGCCGCGGCCGCGAGGCGTACGTCCAGTTCGTCGGCGTCGTCCCCGGCCAGGCGGGCGAGCACGGGCACGAGCTGCTCCTCGGACTCCTGGTTCACGCGGTACCAGACGGCGCGCAGCGCCGGGTCGCCCTGCGCGGCGCGCAGCAGGCCGCGGGTCCACTCCAAGGACTCGGCCGCGCGGTCGTCCGCCGCGGTCAGCGCGTCTGCGATGGACCGCTCCAGGGCAGTGGGCATCCCGGCGGCCGGGTCGAGATCCGCCAGGTGGGCCCGCCACTCGGCGGCGCCTCCCGCGAGCAGCGGGGCGACCGCGTCCTGCTTGTTGCGGAAGTACCGGTAGAAGGTGCGCAGCGCCACTCCGGCCCGGCCCGCGATCTCCTCGGCCGTGGTGCCGTCCGGGCCGCGCTCGGCGAAGAGCTCGGCCGCGGCGCGGGCGATGTCGAGCTGCGTGGCCGCTTTGCGGCGCTCGGTCAGCGACGGGTGCGGTGACTGCGGTGACTGCGAGGGCATCGATGGCTGCGACGGGTGTGTGCTCACCCTCGCAGCCTACGCGCGATTCTCACCCTGATACATGAATTGTCGGCATGGCAAAACGTGCCAGAGGGGCGTACATTGAAATCAGATCGGGAAAGGCCGGGTCCATGGACGGATCCGGGAGCCCGGAGTTGATCGGAGGCATTTCATGAACCGCTACGCAGGCCGTCGCGCACTCGTCACCGGCGGTGGCTCGGGCATCGGGCAGGCCACCGTCCTGCGGATCCTCGACGAGGGCGGCAGCGTCGTGGCCGCCGACGTCAGCGAGGCGGGCCTGACGGACACCTCCGAGAAGGCGGGCGCCGCGGCCGACCGCCTCACCACCCTCGTGGTGGACATCGCGGACGAGACTTCGGTGCGCGAGGGCGTCGCCGCCGCCGTCACCGCACTCGGCGGCCTTGACGTGCTGGTGAACGCGGCGGGCGTGCTCCGCTCCTCGCACACGCACAAGACCAGCCTGGATTCCTTCAACCGCGTCATCCAGATCAACCTGGTGGGCACGTTCCTGGTGACCCGCGAAGCGATCCCGGCGCTGCTCGACGGCGAGGACGCGGCCGTCATCAACTTCAGCTCCACATCAGCGATGTTCGCCCACCCGTACATGGCGGCGTACGCGGCGAGCAAGGGCGGCGTCCAGTCCATGACGCACGCGCTGGCCAGTGAGTACGGCAAGCAGGGAATCCGCTTCAACTCCGTTCAGCCCGGCTCCATATCCAGCGGCATGACCGACGGCAGCGGCGCCAGCAAGCAGAGCGTGGGCCCCGGGCTGCCCGAGGACGCCGACATGAGCCTGTTCATGAAGCTGGCCCCGGCCATCGGCCAGGGCTTCGCGGGACCGGAATCCGTGGCCTCGGTCGTCGCCCTGCTCGGCTCGGAGGACGGCAAGTTCATCACCGGCACCGAGGTCCGGGTCGACGGCGGCACCCACTTCTGACGGAGGAGAGAAACATGAGCGACGCAGGCGGGCCGTACGCAGGCGGGCCCTACGCAGGCGAGCCGTACGCAGGCCTGCCCTATGCGGGCCAGCCCTTCGTGGGCCAGCCCCTCGCGTGCGAGACCTTCGCGGGCAAGGTCGTCGTCATCACCGGTGCGTCCGCCGGTATCGGGTCCGGCCTCGCCCGGCATGCGGCGGACCTCGGCATGCGGCTCGTCCTGGCCGACATAGCCGCCGAGCGCCTCGCGGGCCTGGCCGAAGAGCTGCGCGCCTCCGGAGCCGAGGTCGAGTCGGTCGTGACGGACGTGTCGGAGCCGGCCTCCGTCGACGCCCTCGCGGACCGCGCGTACGACCGCTTCGGCGCGGTCGACATGCTGATCAACAACGCGGGGATCATGGCGATGGGCTACTCCTGGGAGATCCCCGCCGAGCGCTGGGACGCCGCCCTGCGGATCAACATCGGCGGCTGTGTGAACGGCATACGCTCCTTCGTGCCGCGCCTGCTCGAGCAGTCCACGCAGAGCTGGGTGCTCAATGTGTCCTCGGTCGGCGGACTGCTGCCGAGCCCGCTGATGGCGCCGTACAGCGTCACCAAGTTCGGGACGCTCGCGCTCACCGAATCCCTCGCCTACGAAATGCAGATGAAGCAGGCGCCGGTGCGGGTCTCCGTCGTGCTGCCGGACTCGGTCAAGAGCGAGATATTCAAGGCCGCGCGGCCGGGGGGCGGCACACCGCCCGAGATAGCGGGGTTCGACGAACAGCTCCAGGAGCGCGCCGACACCCAGGGCATCACGCCTGCGGAGCACGCCCGCCGTGTCTTCGAGCAGGCCGCCGAGGGCCGTTACTGGATCACTCCGCAGCCCGAGATGATCGACGCGGCACTCCAGCCGCGCACGGACATGATCCTTTCCCGGACGAATCCGGGACTTGACCTGGGCGGGGTCTGAGCGCGGCGCGAGACCGGGCCGAGGTCGGCGCGAGATCGGGCCGGGGCAGGGGCAGGTTCATTCGGATGGCGGAGCGTGGATCGCGGGGGGAGCGGGTGGGCCGGAGAGTCGGACCATGCGTGTCTTCCGTGGGGTGTCCGCGGCGCGCGTGCCGCCGGTGGTGCGCGCGGTGCTGGGTTGCGTGCCGGGGGCCGCTGCCGTGGGGCTTCTGCTGTTGTGTGCGTTGTTCGTGGGGCCAGGGGTGTCGGGGGCGTCGGGGCAGGCGAGTGACGGTCCGGTGGCGTTCGCCGGGCTCGGGGAGCGGGCAGGCGTGACCGGGCGGCACTCCGTGATGCCGGCGGCCGCGGCGCCGGTGCGCAGGGCGGTGGAGCATCCGGCGGCGCAGCCTCACGTGGTGCCGCGCGCCGAGTGGCTGGCAGGTGCGGTGCGGGAGCCGCCGCCCGCCCGGTACGCCGACCGGGTCCAGGCGGTGTTCGTGCACCACACGGACACACCGAACAGCTACGACTGCGCCGACGCCCCGCGCACCATCCGCTATCTGTACGCCGGTCAGACCGGGGGGAGGCAGTGGGACGACATCGGTTACAACTTCCTCGTCGACCGGTGCGGGACCGTCTACGAGGGGCGTGCAGGCGGCATCGAGAGGGCCGTCGTCGGGGCGCACACACAGGGCTTCAACCAGGGGTCGGTGGGGATCGCGGCGATCGGGACGTTCACGGCGGGGAGTCCTGTTCCCCGGGCGATGACCGATGCCGTGGCGGCGCTGGTCGCGTGGAAGCTCGGCCTTTCGGACGTGGACCCGCGTTCCACGGTGCGGCTGGTCTCCTCGAACAGCCTCAGCAAGTACCCGGCGGGGGCGAGGGTGCTGTTCAGCTCGGTGTCCGGGCACAACGACGGTTACTCCACGTCCTGCCCGGGAGCGGCGCTGACGGCCGCTCTCCCCGCGATCAGGGAGACGGCCGCACGGTTGCAGAACCGGTGAGCAGGCAGGACCCCCGGGAGCCCTCGGGCCCTCGCACCTCAGTCGACCTCGCCGAAGCGTTCCCACAGTTTCGGATAGCGCTGGGCCATCGCCGCTTCGTTCTCGAAGTCGAGCGGCGTCCCCTGTGGCTCCGTAGGGGCGGGAGCGATGCCGAGGTCGGGGGTGACGACGCCGGTGAGCTGCTCGTACGCCTCGTCCGCGGCGTAGCCGAGCTCCTCGCCGTCACCGTCGATGTCCTCGTCGAAGTCGTCGAGGAGATCCGCGAGGGAGTCCGGGTCGTGCAGGGCTCCCTCGAAGACCTCGCGCCCCTGGCCGATCAGCCAGCAGCGGAAGTAGTCGAAGGCGTCGTCACTGGCGCCGCCGAGGAGGACCCAGGAAGCTCCCCACAGATCCCAGCGGTACGCGCGGTTGTAGCGCGCCTCGAAGTGACGGGCGAAGTCGAGCACCATGTCCGGCTCAAGCTCAAGGAGCTTCTCGGTGAGCAGGTCGGCGTGGTCCTCGGGGTCGCCCTCGGCGGCCACGCGGGTGCGGTCCACGATCTCCCAGAACTCCGTCTCGTCCATCACGGGACAAGCATCGGTCCTGGGGAGTGGGTACGCACGTGGAGTGCGGCGGATGCGACTGTGTCGTTATGCGTGCACATGCCCGTGGAAAACCCGACAGCAGGTGTCGGCATTGGGTGACAGCCTCGAAGACATGGACAACACGCAGTCACTGACCGGAAAGATCGCTCTCGTCGCCGGTGCCACCCGCGGCGCGGGCCGGGCCATGGCCGTGGAGCTCGGCCGCGCCGGAGCCACCGTGTACGCGACGGGGCGCACGACCCGCGAGCACACCAGCGAGGTCGGCCGCACCGCGGAGACCATCGAGGAGACCGCGGAGCTGATCACCGCCGCGGGCCGGGAGGCGGACGGACCCGGCACCGGGATCGCCGTACCCACCGATCATCTGGAGCCCGAGCAGGTCGAGGCACTCGTCGACCGGATCGACCGTGAGCAGGGCCGTCTGGACATCCTGGTGAACGACATCTGGGGCGGCGACGTCCACGTCGAGTGGGACAAGAAGATGTGGGAGCACGATCTCGGCAAGGGGCTGCGCCTGATGCGCCTCGGCATCGAGACCCACGTCGTCACCAGCCGGTACGCGCTGCCGCTGCTCGTCAGGAACCCCGGCGGCCTGGTCGTCGAGGTCACCGACGGGACAGAGGAGTACAACGGCCCCAACTACCGCAAGCCCTTCTACTACGACCTCGCCAAGGCGGCCCCGCTGCGGATGGCGTTCGGCCTCGCCGAGGAACTCGAGGAGTACGGCTGCACGGCCCTCTGCCTGACCCCCGGCTGGCTGCGCTCCGAGGCGATGCTCGACACCCACTTCAAGGTGACCGAGGAGAACTGGCTCGACGGCCGCAAGCAGAACCCGCACTTCGCGATCTCCGAGACCCCGACCTTCGTCGGCCGGGCCCTGGTCGCGCTCGCCGCCGACCCCGAAGTGGCCCGCTGGAACGGCACGTCGCTCTCCAGCGGAGGTCTCGCCAAGGAATACGGCTTCACGGACGTCGACGGCTCGGCGCCCGACGCCTGGCGCTACATCACAGAGGTCGACCAGGAGAGCAAGGAGGCGGACGTCACCGGTTACCGCTAGTCGCCCGGGATCGCGTGGATGCCCTCCGGCTGACGGCATCATGGGGGCATGCGCGCTGCACGCCTCATCAAGATGGTGCTTCTGCTCCAGGCCCGCCCCTCCATGACCGCCGCCGAGCTCGCGGGTGAGCTCGAAGTGTCCGAGCGGACCATCACGCGGGACGCCCAGGCCCTTTCGGAGGCGGGCGTCCCGGTGTACGCGGACCGGGGGCGGGCCGGCGGCTACCGCCTCATCGGCGGCTACCGCACCCGTCTCACCGGCCTCGGACGCAGCGAGGCGGAGGCCCTGTTCCTCTCCGGAGTGCCGGGCGCGCTGCGGGAGATGGGCCTGGAGGACGCGGCATCGGCGGCCCGCCTGAAGGTGTCGGCGGCGCTGATGCCTTCCCTCCGGGACGCTTCGCAGAACGCCTCGCAGCGGTTCCATCTGGACGCGCCGGGCTGGTTCAAGGAGACACCGGCGCCCGAACTGCTGCCCCCGCTGGCGGACGCGGTGTGGGACGACCGGCGCGTCACCGCCCGCTACCGGCGCCAGGACGCCGAGGTGGAACGGGAGTTGGAGCCCTACGGCCTCGTGCTCAAGGCCGGGGTCTGGTATCTGTGCGCGCGGGTGCCCGACACGGGTTCGTTCCGGGTCTACCGCATCGACCGGTTCACCGCGATCGCTGCCGGTGAGGACCGCTTCGTACGCGACGAGGAATTCGACCTGCCGGGCTTCTGGGAGGAACGGGCCGAGCAGTTCGCGCGGGCGATCCTGCGCTCCGAGGTCGTGCTCCGGCTCTCCGAGGCGGGCGTACGACAGCTTCCGTACGCCACGGATTCCGCGTCCACGCGGGAAGCACTGGAAACAGCGAGCGCCCCGGACGAGGAGGGCTGGGTGACGCTGACCCTCCCCGTGGAGAACGAGATGGTGGCGTACACCCAGCTCATGTCCCTGGGGCCGGAGGTGGAGGTCCTAGCCCCGGCGGCTCTGAGGAAACGCTTCGCGGAAGCGGCCCAACAAATGGCGAACCGCTACGGGTAATCGGGTGGGCGGGCGGGAAAGAATCCGCCGCGAAGCGGCGGGCCCACAAACGCACCCGCACACGGGAACGGGCCCCCGCCACCCAGGCAGGGACCCGCACCGCATCAGGCCGAAGGCTACAGACCGTACTTGGCCCGAGCCTCCTTCACCGCGGAGGCCGGCACCTCGCCACGACGGGCAAGCTGCGCGAGCGAGGCCACGACGATCGACTCCGCGTCGATGCCGAAGTGGCGACGAGCCGCGTCACGCGTGTCGGAGAGGCCGAAGCCGTCCGCGCCGAGCGACGAGTAGTCCTGCTCGACCCACTGCGCGATCTGGTCGGGAACCTGCCGCATGTAGTCCGAGACGGCGAGCACGGGACCCTGCGCACCCTCAAGTGCCGTACGCACGTACGGAGTCCGCTCCTCGCCGCGCAGGATCGCCTCGTCCGCCTCCAGGGCGTCGCGGCGCAGCTCGGTCCAGGAGGTCGCGGACCACACGTCGGCGGCCACACCCCACTCCTCGGCGAGCATCTTCTGCGCGGAGAGAGTCCAGTGGATGGCGGTACCCGAACCGATCAGCTGGATGCGCGCCGCGTTGGCGGCCGCCGAAAGACCGGCCGTCTCGGCGGTGTTGAAGCGGTACAGACCGCGCACGATGCCCTCGTCGACACCCGCGGGCTTCGCGGGCTGCGGCATCGGCTCGTTGTAGACGGTGAGGTAGTAGAAGACGTTCTGGTCCTCACCGGGGGCGGCCTCGCCGTACATCCGGCGCAGACCGTCCTTGACGATCGCCGCGACCTCGTAGGCGAACGCCGGGTCGTACGACATGGCGGCGGGGTTCGTCGCGGCGATCACCGGCGAGTGGCCGTCCGCGTGCTGCAGACCCTCACCCGTCAGCGTCGTACGACCGGCGGTGGCGCCGACGAGGAAGCCGCGGCCGAGCTGGTCGCCGAGCTGCCACATCTGGTCGGCGGTCCGCTGCCAGCCGAACATCGAGTAGAAGATGTAGAACGGGATCATGGCTTCGCCGTGCGTCGCGTACGACGACGACGCGGCGATGAAGTCCGCCATCGAACCGGCCTCGGTGATCCCCTCGTTGAGGATCTGCCCGTCCTTGGCCTCGCGGTAGTACATCAGCTGGTCGCGGTCGACCGGCTCGTAGTTCTGGCCCTTCGGCGAGTAGATGCCGAGCGAGGGGAAGAGCGACTCCATGCCGAAGGTGCGCGCCTCGTCGGGGACGATCGGCACCCAGCGCTTGCCGGTCTCCTTGTCACGGATCAGGTCCTTGACGAGGCGTACGAAGGCCATGGTCGTCGCCATCGACTGCGAGCCCGAGCCCTTGTCGAACGACGCGAACGACTTGTCGGCCGGGGCGGGCAGCGGCGCGAGCGGCTGCGTGCGGCGGGCCGGGGCAGGACCGCCGAGCGCGGCACGGCGCTCCTGGAGGTAACGGACCTCGGGGGAGTCGGCGCCGGGGTGGCCGTAGGGCACCACGCCGTCGACGAAGTCACTGTCCGAGATCGGCAGCTCAAGGAGGTCACGCATGTCCTTGAACTCGTCCACCGTGAGCTTCTTCATCTGGTGGTTGGCGTTCTTGGACTCGAAGCCCTTGCCGAGCGTGAAGCCCTTGACCGTCTGCGCGAGGATCACGGTCGGCGCGCCCTTGTGGGTGAGCGCCGCGCGGTAGGCCGCGTAGACCTTGCGGGCCTCGTGGCCGCCGCGCGAGAGGTGGAAGCACTCGCTGATCTTGTCGTCGCTGAGCAGTTTGCCGAGCTCGACGAGCGCGGGCTCGGAGCCGAAGAAGTGCTCGCGGATGTAGGCGGCGTCGCGCGTCGCGTACGTCTGGAACTGCGCGTCCGGCACCTCGCGGAGGCGGCGGACCAGGGCGCCCGTGGTGTCGAGCTGGAACAGCTCGTCCCAGGCGTTGCCCCACAGGACCTTGATGACGTTCCAGCCGGCGCCGCGGAACTGGGCCTCCAGCTCCTGGACCACGCGGAAGTTGGCGCGGACCGGGCCGTCGAGGCGCTGCAGGTTGCAGTTGATGACGTACGTGAGGTTGTCGAGCTCCTCACGCGCGGCGAGCGCGAGGGCCGCCGTCGACTCGGGCTCGTCCATCTCGCCGTCACCGAGGAACGCCCACACGTGCGAGGCGGAGACGTCCTTGATGCCGCGGTTGGAGAGGTACCGGTTGAAGCGCGCCTGGTAGATCGCGGAGAGCGGACCCAGACCCATCGATACGGTCGGGAACTCCCACAGCCAGGGCAGCCGGCGCGGGTGCGGGTAGGACGGCAGGCCGTCGCCGCCCGACTCGCGGCGGAAGTTGTCGAGCTGCGCCTCGTTCAGACGGCCGTCGAGGAAGGCGCGGGCGTAGATGCCGGGGGAGGCGTGGCCCTGGATGTAGAGCTGGTCGCCGGAGCCGGGAGACTCCTGGGATTCCTTGCCCTTGAAGAAGTGGTTGAAGCCGGTCTCGTACAGCCAGGCGGCGGAGGCGAAGGTGGCGATGTGGCCGCCGACGCCGTATTTGCTGCCCCGGGTCACCATCGCGGCCGCGTTCCAGCGGTTCCACGCGGCGATCCGCTGCTCCATCGCCTCGTCGCCCTCGATCGCCGGCTCGGCGGAGGTGGGGATGGTGTTGACGTAGTCGGTCTCAAGGAGCTTGGGCAGCGCCAGGCCCGCGCCCTCGGCGCGCTCCAGCGTGCGCCGCATCAGGTATGCGGCTCGGTGCGGCCCGGCCGCCTGGGTAACGGCGTCCAGGGAGGCCTGCCATTCGGCGGTCTCCTCGGGGTCGCGGTCCGGGAGCTGGTCGAGCTCGCTCGGCTGGATTGCGGAGGGGTCGGTCATGTCGCCGCCTTCCTGAGTCGGAGGGGGTCCCCTGTTCGGTAAGGGGTGGGGGTGCCCTAGGTCTTTGGCAGGACAGGGCGTGAGGCTCTGGTGTGAGCCCGTCGGAGACTGTAACTCCGTGATCGATGATCGATCAAAGGGTTGAAGGCGAAAACTCCTTCATATTCAGAAAGTAGGCATCCGGTGCCATTAATGAGGGCACGCGGTGCCTTCGATTTGAAGGATCACCGCAGGTGAGAGCACGTATGAGCGCTCCCGTGCTCCTACGTCAGGGACGCGGCGCACAGCCCAGGACGTGGGCCTTCACCAGCTCCGCGATCGCGGGATCCCGCCGCTGGAACGCCGAGACGAGGGCCTCGTGCTCCTCCGCGTACGACTGCTGCACCGTCCCGAGCCACCGGATCGACAGCGCCGTGAAGACCTCGATGCCGAGACCCTCCCAGGTGTGCAGCAGAACGGAGTTGTCCGCGGCCCGCACCAACTCCCGGTGGAAACCGACCGTGTGGCGCACCTGAGCCGTGCCGTCGGAGGCCCGGTCCGCCTCGTAGAGGGCGGCGACATGGGGTTCGAGGGCCGAGCAGTCCTCCGCCAGGCTCTCCGCCGCGAGTTCGGCCGCGATGGCCTCAAGGCCAGCACGGACGGGGTAGCTCTCCTCCAGGTCCGCCGCGGTCAAGTTCCGTACGCGTACGCCCTTGTTGGGCGCCGACTCGATGAGCCGCAGTGTCTCAAGCTCCCGCAGCGCCTCCCGTACGGGGGTCTGCGAGACCTCCAGCTCCACGGCGATGCGCCGCTCCACGATCCGCTCGCCCGGCTGCCAGCGCCCGCTGACGATCCCCTCCACGATGTGCTCGCGGATCTGTTCGCGCAGCGAGTGAACGACGGGCGCGGTCATGTGGGCTCCTCCGGCGGGGGCAGCGCCCCAGGGCGTGGTGACCCCTAGACAATACGGCGACGCCCCCGCTCGGAAACCTCCGAACGGGGGCGTACGCGCTGATGAGACGAGTGTTACAGCCCTGGGGGCCGCAGCACCAGCGGCGGAACTACAGGCCGAGCTCGACCTCGAACTCGCCGGCCTCAAGGATCGCCTTGACCGTGGTCAGGTAGCGGGCGGCGTCCGCGCCGTCCACCAGACGGTGGTCGTAGGAGAGCGAGAGGTACGTCATGTCACGGACGGCGATGGTCTCGCCGAGATCCGGGTGGTTGATGACGACCGGACGCTTCACCGTGGCACCGATGCCGAGGATCGCGGCCTGGTTCGGCGGCACGATGACCGTGTCGAACAGGGCACCGCGCGAACCGGTGTTGGAGACCGTGAAGGTGGCACCGGACATGTCGTCCGGGGTGAGGCCACCGCCACGGGCCTTGCCGGCGAGCTCGGCGGTCTTCTTGGAGATACCGGCGATGTTCAGGTCGCCCGCCCCCTTGATGACCGGCGTCATCAGACCCTTCTCGGCGTCCACGGCGATGCCGATGTTCTCCGAGTCGAAGTACGTGATGGTGCCTTCGTCGTCGTTGATCCGGGCGTTGACGACCGGGTGGGCCTTCAGCGCCTGGGCGGCGGCCTTGACGAAGAACGGCATCGGGGAGAGCTTGACGCCCTCACGAGCCGCGAACGCGTCCTTCGCCTTGGCGCGCAGCTTCATCAGCTTCGTGATGTCGACCTCGACGACCGAGGTCAGCTGGGCCTGCGAGTGCAGCGCCTTCATCATGTTGTCGCCGATGACCTTGCGCATGCGGGTCATCTTGACCGTCTGACCGCGCAGCGGGGACGCCTCGAGGGCCGGGGCCTTCGAAGCTGCCGGAGCGGCGGCGGCCGGAGCCGGGGCCGACTTCTTGGCCTCGGCGGCCGCGACGACGTCCTGCTTGCGGATGCGGCCACCGACGCCGGTGCCCTTGACGTCCGACAGGCTCACGCCGTGCTCGTTCGCGAGCTTGCGGACCAGCGGCGTGACGTACGCGCCGTCGTCGGACGGGGAGGCCGGGGCGGCAGGCGCGGACGGAGCCGGAGCGGCGGGCTGAGCCGGGGCGGGCGCGGCCGGAGCGGCCGGAGCCGCGGGCTGTGCCGGAGCCGGAGCGGCAGCGGCGGGCGCGGCCGGGGCTGCGGGAGCCGCGGGGGCGGCCGGGGCAGCAGGCGCCGCCGGAGCAGCGGCCGGAGCGGCCGGGGCAGCCGGAGCGGCAGCGGCGGGCGCGGCACCGGGAGCGCCGATGACGGCGAGCTTGGCGCCGACCTCAGCGGTCTCGTCCTCGCCCACGACGATCTCGAGCAGCACGCCCGCGGCCGGGGAGGGGATCTCGGTGTCGACCTTGTCCGTGGAGACCTCGAGCAGGGGCTCGTCCTCCGCGACCTCCTCGCCGACCTCCTTCAGCCAACGGGTGACGGTGCCTTCGGTGACCGACTCGCCCAGGGCGGGCAGCGTGACGTCGGTGCCGGAGGCGCCACCGGCCGGGGCGGCCGGAGCGGCAGGGGCCTCGGCGGCGGGAGCCGGAGCCGCGGGGGCCTCGGCGGCAGGGGCCGGAGCCTCGGCCTGAGCGGGCTGCTCGGCGGCCGGAGCGGACTCGGCAGCGGGCGCACCGCTGCCGTCGTCGATGACGGCCAGCTCGGCGCCGACCTCGACGGTCTCGTCCTCGGCGACCTTGATGGAGGCCAGGATGCCTGCGGCCGGGGAGGGGATCTCGGTGTCGACCTTGTCGGTCGAGACCTCGAGCAGCGGCTCGTCGGCCTCGACGCGCTCGCCCTCGGCCTTCAGCCAACGGGTGACAGTGCCCTCGGTGACGCTCTCGCCGAGCGCCGGAAGGGATACGGAAACCGCCATGGTTTCAGTTGCTCCTTATGAATTGCGGAAGTCTGTGGTCGTCGCGCCCGTGTGACTGAGAGATCAGTCGTGGGAGTGCAGCGGCTTGCCCGCGAGGGCCAAGTGGGCCTCGCCCATCGCCTCGTTCTGCGTCGGGTGGGCGTGGATGAGCTGGGCGACCTCGGCGGGCAGCGCCTCCCAGTTGTAGATCAGCTGGGCTTCGCCGACCTGCTCGCCCATGCGGTCGCCGACCATGTGGACGCCGACCACGGCACCGTCCTTGACCTGGACGAGCTTGATCTCGCCCGCGGTCTTGAGGATCTTGCTCTTGCCGTTGCCCGCCAGGCTGTACTTGAGGGCGACGACCTTGTCCGCGCCGTAGATCTCCTTGGCCTTGGCCTCGGTGATGCCCACGGAGGCGACCTCGGGGTGGCAGTACGTCACCTTCGGCACGCCGTCGTAGTCGATCGGGACGGTCTTGAGACCGGCCAGGCGCTCCGCGACCAGGATGCCCTCGGCGAAGCCGACGTGCGCGAGCTGGAGCGTCGGCACCAGGTCGCCCACGGCCGAGATGGTCGGGACGTTGGTCTGCATGTACTCGTCGACCAGGACGTACCCGCGGTCCATCGCGACGCCCTGCTCCTCGTAGCCGAGGCCCTGGGAGACCGGGCCGCGGCCGATGGCGACCAGGAGAACCTCGGCCTCGAAGGTCTTGCCGTCGGCGAGGGTCACGCGGACGCCGTCCTGCGTGTACTCGGCCTTCTCGAAGAAGGTGCCGAGGTTGAACTTGATGCCGCGCTTGCGGAACGCGCGCTCAAGAAGCTTCGAGGAGTTCTCGTCCTCGACGGGCACGAGGTGCTTGAGGCCCTCGACCACGGTGACCTCGGAACCGAAGGACTTCCACGCCGAGGCGAACTCGACGCCGATGACGCCGCCGCCCAGGATGATCGCGGACTTCGGTACTCGGTCCATGACCAGGGCGTGGTCCGAGGAGATGATGCGGTTGCCGTCGATCTCGAGGCCCGGCAGCGACTTCGGCACGGAGCCGGTCGCGAGAAGCACGTGGCGGCCCTGGACGGTCTGGCCGTTCACGTCCACGGAGGTCGGGGAGGAAAGCTTGCCCTCGCCCTCGATGTACGTCACCTTGCGCGAGGCGATGAGTCCCTGCAGGCCCTTGTAGAGGCCGGAGATCACGTCGTCCTTGTACTTGTGGACGGCCGCCATGTCGATGCCCTCGAAGGTGGCCTTCACGCCGAACTGGTCGGCTTCGCGTGCCTGGTCGGCGATCTCGCCGGCGTGCAGCAGCGCCTTCGTCGGGATGCAGCCGTTGTGCAGGCAGGTGCCGCCGACCTTGCCCTTCTCGATCAGGGCGACGTCCAGGCCCAGCTGCGACGCGCGCAGTGCCGCGGCGTAACCGCCGCTACCGCCGCCGAGGATCACTAGGTCGAAAACGGTGCTGGCGTCGTTCGCCACGTCACGTCCTCCATGCATGTGCGCCGTACGCCGGACCCCTTTTCTCGGGGGACGACCGGTCTGTCGGCTGGTATCGGCCGCTCTTGTTTCGGCCCTGTGGTGGGGGCCCTGTCCTGCCGAGAACCCATCTTCGCACTTGTCGGCGAGAGGTGGGACGGCGGGCCGGGCTGTGAGACGTCTGATTCGCCACGTCCAGGCGTTACCGAGGTGTATGAACGTACGGATTTCGTTGAGGGCGAAATCGGGCAGGGCCCGGACATCTGGACGTCCGGGCCCTGCCCGCGTACGACAGATCAGCCGGTCAGCCGAGGTCGCCCGCGGCCGTGCGCTCGGCGAGGCGGACCAGGGTGCGGACCGCGGTGCCGGTGCCGCCCTTGGGCGTGTAGCCGAACGGGCCGCCCTCGTTGAAGGCCGGGCCCGCGATGTCCAGGTGCGCCCAGGTGATGCCCTCGCCGACGAACTCCTGGAGGAAGAGACCGGCCACCAGGCCGCCGCCCATGCGCTCGCCCATGTTGGCGATGTCGGCGGTGGGGGAGTCCATGCCCTTCTTCAGGTGCTCGGGCAGCGGCATCGGCCAGGAGGGCTCGCCCGCCTCCTCGGAGGCGTCGTGGATCGCGGCGCGGAACGCGTCGTCGTTGGCCATGATGCCGAAGGTGCGGCTGCCGAGCGCCATCATCATCGCGCCGGTCAGCGTGGCCACGTCGACGATCGCGTCGGGGTTGTCCTCGGAGGCCTTGGCGATCGCGTCGGCCAGGACCAGACGGCCCTCGGCGTCGGTGTTGAGCACCTCGACGGTCTTGCCGCTGTACATCCGCAGGACGTCGCCGGGGCGGGTCGCGGAGCCGGACGGCATGTTCTCGGCGAGCGCCAGCCAGCCGGTGATGTTCACTTCGAGGCCCAGGCGCGCGGCGGAGACGACGGCCGCGAAGACGGCGGCGGCGCCGGCCATGTCGCACTTCATGGTTTCGTTGTGACCGGCGGGCTTCAGCGAGATGCCGCCCGAGTCGTACGTGATGCCCTTGCCGACGAAGGCGAGGTGCTTCTTCGCCTTCGACGACGTGTACGAGAGCTTGACCAGGCGCGGCGGGGCGTCCGAGCCGACGCCGACACCGAGGATGCCGCCGAAGCCGCCCTTGCTGAGCGCCTTCTCGTCCAGGACCTGGACCTTGATGCCGTGCTCCTTCGCGGCCGCGGTGGCGACCGCGGCGAAGGCCTCGGGGTTCAGGTCGTTCGGCGGGGTGTTGATGAGGTCGCGGGCGCGGTTGAGCTCCTCGGACAGGGCGGTGGCGCGCTCGACGGCCGCCTTGTACGCCTTGTCGCGGGGCTTGGCGCCGAGCAGGGCGATCTCGGCGAGCGGACCCTTGGCGTCCTTGCCGTTCTTGCCCTCCTTCGCCTTGGCGGAACCGTTCTCCTTGTACGCGTCGAAGGAGTACGCGCCGAGCAGCGCGCCCTCGGCGATCGCACCGGTGTCCTCGGCATCCTCGGCGGGCAGCGCGAACGCGGCCTTCTTCGAGCCGGACAGGGCGCGCGCCGCGGTACCCGCGGCGCGGCGAAGGGCGTCGGTGCCGTACGTCTCGTCCTTCTCCGGCACCGTGCCGAGGCCGACCGCGAGGACGACCGGAGCCTTGAAGCCGGAGGGCGCGGGCAGCTTGGTCACCTCGCCCTCGGCGCCCGAGGCGCCGAGGGTCTCAAGGACGGACGCGAGCTTGCCGTCGTACGCCTTGTCCACGGCCTCGGCGCCCGGCGCGACGACCGGACCCTTGGCGCCCTTCGCGACGCCGACGACGATCGCGTCGGCACGGAGGCCGGACGCGGCGGCAGTGCTGAGAGTCAGAGCAGTCACGGTGGTGAATTCTCGCTTCCGTTGAGTTCCTTGGCCGATGGGGTGGGTCGACCCGCCCGGCGCCAGCCTAGAACGGGCCGGAAAGGCACCGAACATGAGCCTACGCGCGTCGCGCCCATTCGATCGTGTCGGCGCAGATTCATCCGTACGTGGCGCCGCATTTATGTTTCGGCGGAAGCATCCGCGAATCAGCCAAGGGCCAGGACGACCAGGGCCGTCGTGGCCGCGGTCTCGGCGAGCGCGCCGAAGACGTCGCCGGTGATGCCGCCGAAACGGCGGACGCAATGCCGCAGGAGGAGTTCGGCGGCGCACACCGCGAGGAGGACGGCTGCCGCGTACCGCACTGTCTCGTACGTCCCGAAGGGCACGGCGGCGAGCGCGGCCAGGGCGGTGACGAGTGCCGTCGCGAGCAGGGCCGCACCCCGGGGAACCGTTCCTGCCACCGCCGCCCCGAGCCCTTCGGGGCGAGCCGGCGGGACGCCCTCGCGGGCGGCCAGGGTCAGGGCGAGGCGGGCCGTGGCCGCCGAGACGACCGCGGCGAGTGCGCCCCGGGTCCACGAGGCCTCGTAGAGCTGGAAGAGGACGGCCACTTGGGCGAGCAGGACGAAGAGCAGCGTGATGACGCCGAAGGGACCGACGTCGGACTGCTTCATGATGCGCAGCGCCTCGTCGGCAGGCTTCGCGCTGCCGAGACCGTCGGCGGTGTCGGCGAGGCCGTCGAGGTGGAGGCCGCGGGTGAGCGTCGCCGGGACGGCGGCGGTGGCTACGGCCGCCAGCAGTGGCCCCGAGCCGAGCGCCATGAGCACGCCGCCGAGCGCGGCGGCGCAGAGGCCGACCACGAGCCCGGCGAGCGGGGCGCAGAGCATCCCGGCGCGGGCGGCTTCGCGGTCCCACTTGGTGACGGCGACCGGAAGCGCGGTGAGGGTGCCGAAGGCGAAGCGGAGACCGTCGGCGGGGGAGGTTCGGGGCACCGCGGAAGGGTACCCCCCAGGCTCTTCTCGCCCTGCGGAACGCAGGGCGGCCCCTCAAGATGGCCCCATGGCCGACTGGTGGTACCGGAACATCACGGAGCCGGGAAAGCTCCCGCTCCTCCTGGCCCTGCTCTCCTTCGTGGCCACGTTCCTGATCACCCGAACCATCACCCGCCTGATCCGCGCGGGCAAAGGCCCCTTCCGGAACATCAGCTCGGGCGACGTCCACATCCACCACGTCGTACCGGGCATCTTCCTCATGCTCGTAGGAGGGTTCTGGGCGGTCGCGGCCGGCAGGCACAGCCTCGCCTCGATGTTCGCGGCCGTCATCTTCGGCATCGGCGCCGGTCTCGTACTCGACGAGTTCGCGCTGATCCTCTACCTCGACGACGTCTACTGGAGCGAACAGGGCCGCAAGAGCGTCGAGGTCGTGATGCTGACCGCGGCCCTGGTGGTGCTCATCCTCACCGGCTTCACCCCGTTCGGCGTGAACGACCTGACGCCCGAGGAGCGGAGCAACCGGGCGGGCCTCGCCCTGAACGTCGCCGTCAACTGCTGCTTCGCCCTGATCGCCCTGGCCAAGGGCAAACTGCAGACGGCCGTGATCGGCATGGTGGTCCCGCTGGTCGCGCTGGTGGGCGCGATCCGCCTCGCCCGCCCGGGATCGGCATGGGCCAGGCGCTTCTACCGCAACCGGCACCGCGCCCGTGCCCGAGCGGGCCTGCGTGCCTACCACCACGACCGCCGCTGGGCGGGCCCGCGCCGCAAGGTTCAGGACTGGATCGGCGGCAAACCCGACCCGGAACTGGCACGTCCACGCCCCCGCCGCTGACGCCGTCGAAGCGCCTCCGAGCAAACGCACAGCACCAACACCGCCGCGATCGCCGCCAGATGCTCCTTGCCCGCGAGGTTGTTCTTGACGAACACCTCGGCGACCATCACGGCGGTCACGAGCCCCGCCGTGAACCACGCCCGGTAGCGCCAGCACACGTAGACCGCGAGCCCGACCACCGCGGCGGAAGGGCCCGTGTCGATGACCTGGGCGTCGGACGCGGGCAGCCCCAGCGGGTTGCCGGGACCCCACTCGATGCCCACGCGCGCGTAGAGCGTGCCCGCGAGGGTGGCCGCGTAGCCGATGAGGAGCGTGCGCCACCAGCCGATGCAGATCTCCGCGATGCCGAACACCAGCAGGATCTGCGCGAGCGCGCCCCAGACGGGCAGGTCGAGCGCGGGCACGAAGAGCGAGAGCGGGGTGCGCAGCAGGGCGAGCCACAGCGGGTCATCGGCCCGTACGGAGCCGATGTTCTGCACGAACTGGTAGCCCCAGGGCTGGTTCTGCACGAACTGGAACAGGGCGGTGAGGCACACGGCGGCCAGCGTCATGGGCGCCGCCCGCCACCGCCGCTCGGCGATGCCGAATCGCACGGCGGCGTACAGCGGCCCCCACTCGGCTCGGGCCAGGCGGGCCAAGCGGCCGGGCAGGGCCGGCGGCCGGGCGGGGGCCGGGGCGGGGGCGCTCATCGTCGGGACTCCAGATGCTTGCGGTGCAGCCACTTCGGCAGGCCCGGCGCTTCCAGGAAGCCCTCCGCGCGGGCCGACGCGATGCCGATGCGGGGCAGGTCCCCGCTCTTCTCGAAGAGAAGGAAGCGGGGCTCCCAGATCGGGCGGTACTTCGCGTTGGCGCGGTACAGCGACTCGATCTGCCACCACCGTGAGAAGAAGGTGAGCAGCGAGCGCCACAACCGCAGGACCGGGCCCGCGCCGAGCCGCGAGCCACGTTCGAAGACCGACCTGAACATCGCGAAGTTCAGCGAGACCTGAGTGATCTTGATCTCGGCGGCGCGCTGGAGCAGCTCGATGACCATGAACTCCATCAGGCCGTTCTCGGAGTCGCGGTCGCGCCGCATCAGGTCGAGGGAGAGCCCGCGCGGCCCCCACGGCACGAAGGAGAGCAGTGCTCTCAACTCCCCGTCACGGTCGGCGCATTCGAGCATCACGCACCGCCCGTCCTCGGGGTCGCCGAGCCTGCCGAGCGCCATCGAGAAGCCGCGCTCGGTGGCCCCGTCACGCCAGTCGTCGGCGCGCTCGAGCAGATACGCCATCTCGTCGGCCGGGATGTCCTCGTGACGCCGGATCCGCACCTCGTAACCGGCCCGCTCGACCCGGTTGTACGCCTGACGGACCGTCCGCATGGCCCGCCCCTCCAGAGTGAACTCTCCGGTCTCGACGATGGCTTCGTCGCCCAGCTCAAGCGCGTCGAGGCCGTGCCGGGCGTAGATCGTCCCCGCCTCCTCGCTCGCGCCCATGACGGCGGGGATCCAGCCGTGCTCGCGGGCGTCGGCGAGCCAGGGCTCGATGGCGCCGGGCCAGGCTTCCGGATCTCCGATCGGATCCCCGGAAGCCAGCGACACACCCCCGATGACCCGGTAGGCGACCGCCGCCTTGGCGCTGGGCGACCACACGACGCTCTTCTCGCGGCGCAGCGCGAAGTAGCCGAGCGAGTCGCGCTCGCCGTACTTGTCGAGCAGCTCGTGCAGCCCCCGCTCGTCGTCCACGGTGAGCGGGTCGACCGCCTTGCGCGAGCGGAACGCGGCGTACAGGACGGCCAGGAGGAGAAGCGTGCTGAGCACGTTGATGCTGACGTTGACCCAGCCGGGCGTGGTGACGCCCTCGAACCGCCGGTCGTCGGCGGCCAGCGAGACCAGGCGCATCGTGCCGTAGCGCCAGCGGTCGAGGAACGTCGAACGGCTTTCGTCGTGCGCTTGGTTGGTGACCGTGACCAGGAGCGCGGCGACCAGCGAGGCCGCGAGAAGCCCGCCGACGGCGACGGCCGCGGCGAGCTTCGGATTGGAGCGGTCCCCCTTGGCGTAGAACTCCCGCCGCCCGACGATCAGCGAGGCGACGAAGGCGGCGGTCAGGACGAGGGAGATCCAGTTCTGCGCGTACCGGCGGATCTCCGGGAAGACCATCGCGAACGCGAAGAGCAGCAGAAAGAGCCCGCTGAGTACGAGGTTGAGAATCCAGGCGGCGCGTTTGCGGCGGCGCATCGTGATGGCCAGGAACAGCGTGAACGCGCCGGAGGCGAAGCCTGCGGTGAGCAGATACGGCGTGAAGTAGTTCTCGGTGTTGTGCCGCCGCAGATCCTGCCCGAGGGAGACCCAGACCGCGCTCAGGAAGTTGATGAAGGTGACGGCGCGGAGGTACCAGACGCTGAAGGCCGCGGCGAGCCGCCGCCTACGCAGATCGCGACGGCGCCCGGCAGCAGATTGCTCATCTCCCATGAAAAGGGATCATATGGGGCACGCCGGGCCGCCTTCGGCTGTGACCAGCCGCGCCTTCGGGTGCGGTCTACTCCGTTTCCGGGGCCCCGGCCTCGGTACTGGGCTTGGGGTCGGCCTCGGACTCCGTCTCGGGCTCAGGCTTCCGCTCGGGCTCGGGCTCAGGCTTCCGCTCAGGCAGCTCCGCGGAGAGCGCCGCCGCGGCCCGCACCAGCGGCAGCGCGAGCAGCGCCCCCACGCCCTCGCCGACCTGCACGCCCTGTTCGAGCACGGGGTCGAGCGCCATCCGGTCAAGGGCCTTGGCCTGCGCGGGCTCCCCGCTGTTGTGCCCCGCGAGCCACCAGTCCGGCGCCCGGAAGGCGACCCGCTGGGCCACGAGTGCCGCGGCCGATGCCACCACGCCGTCCAGAATGACCGGCGTACGCCGCACCGCGCACTGCAACAGGAACCCGGTCATGGCGGCGATGTCGGCCCCGCCCACCGTCGCGAGCAGCTCCAGCTGATCCCCGAGGACGGGCCGCGCCCGCCGCAGCGCGTCCCGGACCGCCGCGCACTTGCGCATCCACGCGAGGTCGTCGATCGGCGCGCCGCCCCGCCCGGTCACCACGGACGCGTCGGTCCCGCACAGCGCGGCGACCAGCGTCGCCGCGGGCGTCGTCCCGCCGACGCTCACATCGCCGAGCACGACCAGGTCGGTCCCGGAGTCCGCCTCCTCGTCGGCGACGGCCATCCCGGCCCGCACCGCGGCCTCGGCCTCCTCCGCCGTCAGCGCGTCCTCGATGTCGACGCGCCCCGAGCCGCGCCGCACCCGGTGCCCCGCCACCTCCGCGGGCAGCTCGGCCGGGTCGCAGTCCAGGGCCAGGTCGACGACCCGTACGGGCACGTCGAGGCGGCGCGCGAGGACGGACACCGGGCTCGCGCCGGAGAGCACGGCGCGGACGAGTTCGGCCGCACCGCCCGCGGGCCTCGCGGACACATCGAGGCCCGCGACCCCGTGGTCACCGGCGAAGAGGATCACGCGCGGTCGCTCGATCGGCTTGACCGGCACCGAGGACTGGGCCGCGGACAGCCACTCGCCGAGTTCGTCCAGGCGGCCGAGCGCCCCGGGCGGCACGCTCTGCCGTTCCCTGCGCTCCTCGGCGTCGCGGCGGACCCCGCCGTCGGGCCGCTCGATCAGGTCGGTGAAGTCGTCGAGATTCAGCGAGCTCATTCGCCGAACAGTACCGGCAGGGCCTGGCGTCGGGTCAGACGGCCCGGCGGCCGGCATGCGCGCGCGGGCGCCGCTGCCGGACGCGCCACCTCCACGGTGTCGCTGCGCCGGTGTCGATCATCCCTTACGTACCGTTTGATGAGATTTGTCGTGCACCGCCCGACAGAGGAGCCTGCCACGCCCATGGACGCCGCCCAGGCCGCCGCCGCCCAGGCGGAGAAGATCTTCGCCGTCCCGCACTCCACCCGCCGCCATCAGGCACGGGCCCGCGCGATGGGCCGGTTCATCGAGCCCGAGAGCTGGCTGGACATCGAAACCGGGCACGGGCACTTCCCCGCCGTCGCCCAACAGGTGCACCCGTACACCGCCTTCGACGGACTCGACCTCACCGGACGCGTGGAGGAGGGCCGCAGGGCCGGCCGCGTGGAGGAGGCCCACCGCGGGCTGCTCGCCGACCTGGCGCCGAAGCTCGCGGGGCGCTACGACGCGCTGAGCATGTTCCACTACCTGGAGCGCAGCGCCGACCCGCGCATCGAACTCATCGCCGCCCGCACGGTGTTGCGGCCCGGCGGCCATCTGATGATCGAGGTCCCCGTCCCGCAGAGCCGGTACGCCAGGGTCCTCGACAAGGGGTGGATCAGGCCCGAGCCCTACCACCGCATCCCGCTCGCCGCCCTCCGCCGCGAGCTCGAAAGCCTCGGCTACACCGTCGTGGCCACCGACCGGCGCGAGCCGCACATCCCCTTCGACCTGACCGCGCGCCTGGCCATCACCCTCGGCCGCATCCGTGCCGCCGCCCGCCTCGCCGTCCCGCTGCTCGCCGCCGCGGCCCTGCTCGACCGGATCCTCGCCCCCCTGGTCAGCCGCACCCGGTTCTCCAACGCCTACCGGGTCATCGCCCGCCGCGACCCCGCCGCCTGAACGGCCGTCTCAGCCGCGCAGCGTGAGCGCCTGGCCCGCCACGACAAGCAGCACGTGCTCGCACTCGGACGCGAACGCCGCGTTCAGACGGCCCAGTTCATCGCGGTAGCGGCGGCCCGACGCGGTCGCGGGGACGATGCCGGAGCCGACCTCGTTCGACACGGCGACAACCGTGCGCCGGGTCGCGCGCACCGCCCCCGTGAGCTCCGAGACCCGCTTGCGCAGCGCCCGCTCGCCACCGCCCGCCCATTCGTCGTCGTCCCACGCGTTCACCTCGTCCATGGCGTACGTCAGCCACAGCGACAGGCAGTCGATGAGCAGGGGAGGGCCGTTCTCGGCGAGCAGCGGCACGAGGTCGCAGGTCTCGGCGGTGCTCCACGACCCGGGCCGCCGCTCCCGGTGGGCGCTCACCCGGTCCGCCCACTCGGAGTCGCCGTTCCTGGTCCCGCCCGTGGCCACGTACAGCACCTCGGGGAAGGCTTCGAGGCGGCGCTCCGCCTCCACCGACTTCCCGGACCGGGCGCCGCCGAGGACGAGGGTGCGGCGCGGCACGTCCGGTACGTCCTCATAGGCGCCGACCACCAGCGTCGTCCCGTCCGGCACGGCCCGCGCACCGGCGGCGGCCAGCCTGCGGGTCAGCTCCGTGCCCGGCGGCACCTCGTGACCCAGATGGACGGCGACGACGTCCGTGGTCGGCCCGATCGCCCCCGCGGCCCGCAGCCGCGCGAGCCCGTCGGGACGCCCGACGACATCGGCGACGACCATCTCGTACGGAGCCTGCTCGTCCGGCAGCCCCGCGGGCGCGCCGCCCGGCGGCAGATACAGCAGCCGCTCCCCGTCCGGGCCCGCGACCTCGTACCCCGTGCCCGGGTGGTCCATCGCCACCGCGCGCACCCGGTGCCCGGTGAGCAGCGCGAGCTCCCGCCCGTCGGGCACCCGGCCCGGCTGCGGCAGTCCCGCAGGCACCTCCACCGAGGGGCCGTCGTGCGGATGGGAGAGCAGAATCTGGCGTACACCGCCGAGCGAGTGCCCGGAGCGGGCGGCCGCGAAGGCGGCGCCAGGGGTGAGGTCGAGCAGCAGGACGCCGTCCACCAGGAGTGCGGTGGCGCCGCGCGCCGAGCCGCCGAGCGCGGTCGCGCAGGCCGCACAGGGGCAGCCGGGTCGGGGCAGGCCTTCGGGGGCGCCGGTGCCGAGCAGAGTCAGTTCCACAGGAAGATCCTCCCGCGTCACCGCGAGCGCCGCTCGCCCGGCTAGGCTTCAAGCGGCTTCACACAGCTGTCGGACCATCGGGAGGCTGGCATGGCGGCATGGACGTGGCGGTTCGAGAAGGCGGACGGGACGGAGGTCCAGCCCGCTCTGACGCCCGAGGAGTTCACGACTCAGGGGGACGCGGAGTCGTGGGTCGGCGAGTACTGGAAAGAGCTCGCCGAAGGCGGCGCCGACCAGGTGTCGCTCTTCGAGGACGCGAACAAGATCTATGGGCCGATGAGCCTGCACGCGCAGGACGCGACGCAGGAGTGAGTGACGCCTGAACGTGAGGGGGTGACCGCGGGTGCGGCCACCCCCTCACGTGTCCCGTCCCTTCCCTACATCTCGCCCAGCGTGACCTCGGCGGTCTTCTCGGAGCCGTCTCGTACGTACGTCACCTGCGTCTTGTCACCCGGCTTCTCCCCGGCGAGCGCCTCGGAGAGCGAGGTGATCGTGGTGATGTCGGAGTTGCCGAGCTTGGTGATGATGTCGCCGTCCTCCAGACCGGCCTTGGCCGCGCCGCCGTCCTTCTGCGCGTCGACGATGGCGACGCCCGCGGGCCTGTAGTTGTCGCCGAGGACCGTGCGTCCCGTGATGCCGAGGGCGGCCCGGCCCGAGTCGGTGACCCTGCCGTCCTTGATGATCTGGTCGGCGATGGTCTTCACCATCGAGGACGGGATCGCGAACCCGATCCCCGGCGCCGCGCTGTCGCCCATCTGCGGGTCCGTCGCGGCGAGCGTCGGAATGCCGATGACCTGGCCGTCCAGGTTGACCAGGGCGCCGCCGCTGTTGCCCGGGTTGATCGCGGCGGACGTCTGGAGCATGTTCGCGATGGTGGCCCCGGGGGCGCCCTCCGTGCGGGGCTCGCTGACGGTCCGGCCGGTCGCCGAGACGATGCCCTGCGTGACGCTGGACGAGAGACCGAGCGGCGAACCCATGGCGAGCACGATCTGCCCGACCTCGGCCTTCGTGGAGTCCCCGAACTTCGCGGCCTTGAGCCCGCTCGGCGGGTTGTCGAGCTTGATGACGGCGAGATCCTGCTCGGGGTAGGAGGCGACGAGCTTCGCGGTGAGAGCCTGCTCCCCGGTGGCCGTCGTGACCTTGAAGGTCTGCTCCTTGCCCACGACGTGGGCGTTGGTGACGACGTGGCCCTTGTCGTCGTAGACGACACCGGAGCCGAGGCTGTCGGAGGCGTCGATCTGGACGACCGACGGCAGGACGTCCTCGATCACCTGCTGGTAGGCGCCCTCCAGATCGCTCTCCGCCATGGGCGCGGCCTGGGTGGTGGACTCACCGGAGTCCCCGGAACCGGAGCTTGAGCAGCCGGCGACGAGGAGCGCTGAGGCAAGGGAGGCGGTCACGGTGATGGCACGGATACGCGAGGCATTCATGCCCCGAGTGTCGCGTTGGCCCCGATATGCCGCCCTGAAATAGACCGCCGATCAGGGGGTGCGGTTCGCTGCGGGGTGCTCGGGTGGGTGGGCGGGAAACATCCGCCGCGAAGCGGCGGTTCAGTCAGTCCCGCACACCGCAGACGTGCAACAGAGCCGCGACCCGGCGATACGGGTCAGTACGCCCGGCCCGCTCCTCGGCGGCGAGCAGCGCCGCCAACTCCGCGTCCTCCGGCGGAACAGTGTCGTCCGAGGCCTGATCGGTGAAGACCCGCACGCCATACCAGGCGTGCAACGGCGCAGCGATCCCCGAGAGCGAAGCGGAAACGGCATCGAGCCGATCGGCCCGCGCCTCAAGGCCGAGCCGATTGCGGTACACGGTGGAGTCGAACGCGGCCATCGCCCCCGCCCAGTCCCCGGCGAGCCCCGGCCGCATGGCCAGCGCGTCAGCGTTCCGTACGAGAAGGGAGAGCAGCCCGCCGGGGGCAAGCATCCGGGCCAGACCCGCGAGCAGCGCGTCCGGCTCCTCGACGTACATCAGGACGCCGTGGCACAGCACGACGTCGAAGCTGCCCGGCAGGAAATGCACCCCGGTCTCGCGCCCGTCGCCCTCGACGATCCGCACCCGCCCCTGGATACCCTCCGGCTCGGCGCCGAGCGCGGCACGCGCCGCGGCCACCATCGCCGGATCCTGCTCGACGCCCGTCACCTTGTGCCCGGCGCGGGCGAGCCGCAGCGCCTGCGTGCCCTGGCCCATGCCCACGTCGAGCACGCGCAGCCGCTGCCCCACGGGGAAGCGCCCGGCTATCTGCTCGTCGAGCTGCCGGGTCACCAGCTCCTGGCGTACGGCGTTACGAAGGCCGCCCAGCTTCTGAAGCCACGCGGCGGCCCCGCCGGCGAATCCGCTCAGGGCCGTTCTCCGCGCTTGACCTGCGGCTTCGGCAGCCGCAGACGGCGCATCTGGAGCGTACGCATCAGGGCGTACGCGACGGCGCCCTTCTTGCTCTCGCTCGGGAAGCGCTCGTTCAGGCGCTTCTTCAGGCGGACCGCCGTCGTCACCGAGTCCACGATGATCAGGACGATCACGAAGAGCCAGAGCAGCAGCGCGATGTTCTGCAGCTGCGGGATACGGACCATGCTCAGTACGAGGATGATCACGGCCAGCGGCAGGAAGAACTCGGCGATGCAGAACCGCGAGTCGACGAAGTCGCGCGCGAACTTGCGCACGGGGCCCTTGTCGCGGGCGGGCAGATAGCGCTCGTCACCGCTGGCGAGCGCCTGGCGCTGCTTGTCCATCTGGACGCGGCGTGCGTCGCGCTGCCGCTTCGCCGCCTCCTTGCGCGTCACAGGCGTGTTGGCCACGCTGCGGCGCTGGGTCTGGGCCTCACTGCGCTTGGGCGTGGGGCGGCCCTTCGGGGCCTCGGGGTCACGGGGCTGCTGGGAGTCGGTCACCGGGGCCTTGCTCGCCGGGGCCTTCTCGTCCTTGGATCGGCTACGGAACACAAAACCCAAGGGTACGGGGTGCCGACGCATGGACCCCCGCCCGACGGGGAACGATCCGGCAACACCGGGCGTCTTGATTGTGTGGCTAAGGGGACGTTCCGTGTGGTTTACAAGCGGTTTTCGGGCGGTTCCCGGGGGTGCACCTACTCCCTACGCCTGAGCCCGGCCGGACACAGTCGTCCTTGGGGATGAGCGCATCCGCACGCGAACAGTGCGGTAATGGATGCAGGGCCCGTACTGTGGGTTCTGAGCAGTACCTGGAGCTGGAAGTCCGTCAGAAGGGGGCGCGCGAAGCCCATGAGCGGTGTCATGAAGCGTATGGGGATGATCTTCCGCGCGAAGGCGAACAAGGCCCTTGACCGGGCCGAGGACCCGCGCGAAACCCTCGATTACTCGTACCAGAAGCAGCTCGAGCTGCTGCAGAAGGTGCGTCGCGGTGTCGCCGATGTGGCGACCTCGCGCAAGCGCCTGGAGCTGCAGCTGAGCCAGCTCCAGAAGCAGTCCTCCACCCTTGAGGACCAGGGCCGCAAGGCCCTCGCCCTCGGCCGTGAGGACCTGGCCCGCGAGGCGCTCTCGCGCCGTGCGGCCCTGCAGCAGCAGGTGACCGACCTGGAGACGCAGCACCAGACGCTCCAGGGCGAGGAGGAGAAGCTCACCCTCGCGGCGCAGCGCCTCCAGGCCAAGGTCGACGCCTTCCGTACGAAGAAGGAGACGATCAAGGCCACGTACACCGCCGCCCAGGCGCAGACCCGGATCGGCGAGGCCTTCTCGGGCATCTCCGAGGAGATGGGCGACGTCGGCATGGCGATCCAGCGCGCCGAGGACAAGACCGCGCAGCTCCAGGCGCGGGCGGGCGCGATCGACGAACTCCTCGCTTCCGGTGCTCTCGACGACTCCTCCGGCCTCGCCAAGGACGACATCCAGTCCGAGCTGGATCGCCTCTCCGGTGGTACTGATGTAGAGCTGGAACTGCAGCGGATGAAGGCGGAACTGGCGGGTGGCTCGTCGGCGTCGCCGAAGCAGGCCATCGAGCCGGGTCAGGGCCAGCCCCAGACCCAGCAGCAGCCGCAGGACACCCCGCGCTTCGACAAGCAGTAGAGCCTTTCGCAGCACACCGCTCACGTCCGAGGAGGGCGACATGATCGTACGGATCATGGGGGAGGGGCAGGTGAAGCTGGCCGACAGCCACTTCACCGAACTGAACAAGCTGGACGACGAGTTGCTGGAAGAGATGGAGAGCGGCGACGAGTCCGGCTTCCGCAGGACGCTGGGCGCGCTCCTCGACAAGGTCCGGGAGCTGGGCACCCCCCTCCCGGACGACGCCCTGGAACCCTCCGAGCTGATCCTCCCGGGCCCGGACGCGACCCTGGACGAGGTCCGCGAAATGCTGAGCGACGACGGCTTGATCCCGGGCTAGTCCTGGCCGGGGGCCCCAGCTGACCTGGCCCGGCGCTTCGCGCCGGATGTCTCCCACCCACCCGCCCATTACCCAGCGGTGCCGGGCGAGAAGGAGAACTCGACGCGGGGCAATCGGGTGGGTGGGCGGGAAAGATCCGGCGCGAAGCGCCGGGACAGGTCGGCCAGGCAGACGGAGCTCAGCCAGGACCGACCCCGGGGCGTCGCCAGCCGCAGGCCAAGCGGTCAGACGGTCCCAGCAGCCCGCAGGCCAAGCGGTCAGACGGTCCCAGCAGCCCGCAGGCCAAGCGGTCAGACCGGTCCCAGCAGCCCGCAGGGCCCCGTACCGTTTAAGGCGTGACCACTCTCGTGCGAGGCCGCTGTTGGGCCAAGGCGCACCCCCTGGCTGTGGACGCCGCCCTCGCGGCAGCCGTCCTCATATGCATGGTCATCGGCTCCTTCGTCGAGCCGTACGGCCACGACGGCGGCCCCACGTGGGGCACCCGCACCCCGGGCGCGCTCAGCCTGGTCCTGATGCTGCTCGGCGCCACCGCCCTGGTCTTCCGCCGCCGCGCCCCCTGGGTGGTGCTCGCGGCGACCTGCACCGTCTCCGTCGTCGACCTGATCACCGGAGAGTTCCGCGGCGCCGTCGTCATGAGCGCGGTCGTCGCCCTCTACACCGTCGCCGCCACCACCAACCGCCCCACCACCTGGCGCGTCGGCGTCGTCACCATCACCGGCCTCACCGGCGTCGCGATGCTGGCGGGACCGCTGCCCTGGTACGCCCAGGAGAACCTCGGCATCTTCGCCTGGACCGGCATGGCCGCGGCCGCCGGTGACGCAGTCCGCAGCCGCCGCGCCTTCGTGGACGCCATACGCGAGCGTGCCGAACGCGCGGAACGCACCCGCGAAGAGGAGGCCCGGCGCCGCGTCGCCGAGGAGCGGCTGCGCATCGCCCGCGATCTGCACGACGTGGTCGCCCACCACATCGCCCTGGTCAATGTGCAGGCAGGCGTGGCCGCGCACGTCATGGACAAGCGGCCCGACCAGGCCAAGGAAGCCCTCTCCCACGTACGCGACGCAAGCCGCTCCGCGCTCAACGAACTGCGCGCCACTGTCGGCCTGTTGCGGCAGACCGGCGACCCCGAGGCCCCCACCGAGCCCGCCCCCGGCCTGGCCCGCCTCCACGACCTCGTCGAGACCTTCCGCCATGCGGGCCTCCCCGTGGAGGTCGCCCTCGGCGACGCGGTGGCCGGTCTGCCCGCCGGAGTCGACCTGGCCGCCTACCGGATCATCCAGGAGGCCCTCACGAACGTGCAGAAGCACGCGGGAGTGGGCGCCAAGGCCGAGGTCAGCGTCGTCCGCGTAGGACCGAACGTCGAGGTCACGATCCTGGACGACGGAGGCGGCGAGAGGAGGGAACACAGCGGCGAGAACGATGGCGGCGGGCACGGCCTCATCGGCATGCGCGAGCGCGTCAGCGCCCTGGGCGGCCGCTGCACGGCAGGACCCCGCTACGGCGGCGGCTTCCGCGTCCATGCGATCCTGCCCGTCACGGCAAAGCCGGTCAGTCCGGCAGAGGGAGGGACCACCGCGTGACGATCCGGGTGCTGCTCGCCGACGATCAGGCCTTGCTGCGCAGCGCGTTCAAGGTGCTCGTCGACTCCGAGCCCGACATGGAGGTCGTCGCAGAGGCGTCGGACGGCGCGGAGGCCGTCGAGCTGGCGAAGTCGCAGGCTGTCGACGTCGTCCTGATGGACATCCGCATGCCCGGTACGGACGGTCTCGCCGCCACCCGTCTGATCAGCTCCGACCCCACCCTGTCCCACGTACGCGTGGTCATGCTGACGACTTTCGAGGTCGACGAGTACGTGGTGCAGTCGCTGCGCGCCGGTGCCTCCGGCTTCCTCGGCAAGGGCGCGGAGCCGGACGAACTGCTCGGCGCGATCCGGATCGCGGCCGCGGGCGACGCCCTGCTCTCCCCGGTGGCGACGAAGGGCCTGATCGCCAAGTTCCTCGCGCAGGGCGACAGTTCGGACGGTGACGGCGGGGCGCGCGGCGAGCGGCTCGACGCGCTCACCGGGCGTGAGCGCGAGGTCCTCGTCCAGGTCGCGGGCGGGCACTCGAACGACGAGATCGCCGAGCGTCTCGAGGTCAGCCCGCTCACCGTGAAGACCCACGTGAACCGTGCGATGGCGAAGCTGGGCGCCCGTGACCGGGCGCAACTCGTCGTCATTGCCTACGAATCGGGCCTGGTACGTCCAAGGGTGGAGTGATTGCGGACGCGACGTACTGCACCCGCAGTATGCGCCGCATAAGAACGGGTCCTCGGAGTGACGAATCCTGCCCTGGACATGGCAGATCGTGTAGGGGGCACCGGCCTGCCGGTGCCTGTTCCTGCGCAGTACGCCACAGAGAGAGACCACCATGTCCTGGCTGTCCCGCTTCAGCCTCGCCCAACGGGCCCTAGTCGGGCTGATATCCATCATCGCGCTGGTCTTCGGCGCGATCGCGATCCCTCAGCTCAAGCAGCAGCTGCTGCCCTCCATCGAACTCCCGATGGTGTCCGTCCTGGCCCCGTACCAGGGCGCGTCCCCCGATGTGGTCGAAAAGCAGGTCGTCGAACCTCTCGAGTCCTCGATCGACGCGGTCGACGGCATCACCGGCATCACCTCCACGGCGAGCGAGGGCAACGCCGTGATCATGGCCCAGTTCGACTACGGCAGCGGCTCCAAGCAGCTCGTCGCCGATGTCCAGCAGGCCGTGAACCGCGCCGGGGCCGAGCTCCCCGACGATGTCGACCCGCAGGTCATCGCGGGCTCCACGGACGACATCCCGACCGTGGTCCTCTCCGTCACCTCCGACAAGGACCAGCAGGCGCTCTCCGACCGGCTCGACCGCACCGTCGTCCCCGCCCTGGAGGACATCGACGGCGTCGGCCAGGTCACCGTCGACGGCGTGCGGGACCTCCAGGTCGACGTCACCCCCGACGACAAGAAGCTGGCGAAGGCGGGCCTGACCCCGGCCGCGCTCGGCCAGGCGCTCCAGGCCGGCGGCGCCACGCTCCCCGCGGGCTCCTTCGACGAGGACGGCAAGAACCGCACGGTCCAGGTCGGCGGCGGCTACAGCTCCCTGAAGCAGATCCAGGACCTGATGGTCACCCCCGAGGCGAAGCCGGGGGAGCGCCCGGGCAAGCCGGTGCGCCTCGGTGACCTCGCCACGGTGAAGCAGCAGCCGTCGGACGCCACGTCCATCACGCGCACGAACGGCAGGCCCAGCCTCGCCGTCGCGATCACGATGGACCAGGACGGCAGCGCCGTCGCCATCTCCGACGCGGTCAAGGACAAGCTGCCCGACCTGCGCAAGGACCTGGGCAAGGGCTCCGACCTGACGGTCGCGAGCGACCAGGGCCCCGCGGTCTCCAAGTCCATCGACGGCCTCACCACCGAGGGCGCACTCGGCCTGGTCTTCGCGGTCCTGGTCATCCTGGTCTTCCTGGCGTCGATCCGCTCGACGCTGGTCACCGCGGTCTCCATCCCGCTCTCGGTCGTCCTCGCCCTGATCGTGCTGTGGACGCGGGACCTCTCCCTCAACATGCTCACGCTCGGCGCCCTGACCATCGCCATCGGCCGCGTCGTCGACGACTCGATCGTGGTCCTGGAGAACATCAAGCGCCACCTCGGATACGGCGAGGAGCGCGAGGCCGCGATCATCACCGCCGTCAAGGAGGTCGCGGGCGCGGTCACGTCCTCGACCCTGACCACGGTCGCGGTGTTCCTGCCGATCGGCCTGGTCGGCGGCATGGTGGGCGAGCTCTTCGGCTCCTTCTCGCTGACGGTCACGGCGGCGCTTCTCGCCTCCCTGCTCGTCTCGCTGACGGTCGTGCCGGTCCTCTCGTACTGGTTCCTGCGTCCCCCCAAGGACGTCCGCGGCGCCGACCCGGACGAGGCCCGCCGCAAGGCCGAGGAGAAGGAGGCGAAGAGCAGGCTCCAGCGCTTCTACGTCCCCGTCCTGCGCTTCGCGACGCGTCGCCGCTTCACCAGCCTCGTCATCGCGATCGTGGTCCTCGTGGGCACGTTCGGCATGGCACCGCTCCTGAAGACCAACTTCTTCGACCAGGGTGAGCAGGAAGTCCTGACCATCAAGCAGGAGTTGAAGCCGGGCACCAGCCTGGCGGCGTCCAACGCCTCGGCCAAGAAGGTCGAGAAGATGCTGGACGGCCTGGACGAGATCAAGGACTACCAGGTCACGGTCGGCTCTTCCGGCTTCATGGCGGCCTTCGGCGGCAGCACGGACACCAACCAGGCGTCCTACACCCTGACGCTCAAGGACAAGGCGGCGTACGACACGACGCAGGACAAGGTCGAGGAGGAGCTCGGCAAGCTCTCCGGCATCGGCCAGACGTCCATCGCGGCCGGTGACGGCTTCGGCAGCCAGGACCTGAGCGTGGTCGTCAAGGCCGCCGACGGCGACGTGCTGCGCAAGGCGTCCGACGAGGTGCGCGACGAGGTCGCGAAGATCGACGACGTCACGGACGTCCAGAGCGACCTGTCGCAGAGCATCCCGCGCATCTCGGTCAAGGCCAACGCCAAGGCCGCGGCGGCCGGTTTCAACGACACCGCCCTCGGTCAGGCCGTCGCCCAGGCGGTGCGCGGCACCCAGAGCGGCAAGGCGATCCTGGACGACACCGAGCGCGACGTGGTGGTGAAGTCGGCGCAGCCCGCGAAGACGCTCGCCGAACTGCGCAAGCTGAACCTGGGCTCGGTGCAGCTCGGCGACATCGCCGACGTGAAGCTGGTCGACGGCCCGGTCTCGATGACCCGCATCGACGGCGCCCGCGCCGCGACGATCACCGCGAAGCCGACCGGTGAGAACACGGGCGCGGTCAGCGCCGACCTCACCAAGAAGCTCGACGCGCTGAAGCTGCCGGACGGCGCCACGGCGTCCATCGGCGGTGTCTCCGAGGACCAGGACGAGGCGTTCGCCTCGCTCGGCCTCGCGATGCTCGCGGCGATCGCGATCGTCTTCATGCTGCTCGTGGCGACGTTCCGCTCGCTGGTGCAGCCGCTGATCCTGCTGGTCTCGATCCCGTTCGCGGCCACGGGCGCGATCGGCCTCCTCATCGCGACGGACACCCCGATGGGCGTCCCGGCGATGATCGGCATGCTGATGCTGATCGGCATCGTGGTGACGAACGCGATCGTCCTGATCGACCTGATCAACCAGTACCGCAGGCAGGGCCACGGCGTGGTCGAGGCGGTCATCGAGGGCGGCCGCCACCGCCTCCGCCCGATCCTCATGACGGCACTCGCGACCATCTTCGCCCTGCTCCCGATGGCCCTCGGCATCACGGGCGAGGGCGGCTTCATCGCCCAGCCGCTCGCGGTGGTGGTCATCGGCGGCCTGATCACGTCGACGCTCCTCACCCTCCTCCTCGTCCCGACGCTGTACGCGATGGTGGAACTCCGCAAGGAGAAGAGGCGCACGAAGCGCGAGACAAAGCGGGCGAAGAAGGCGCAGCCTGAGCAAGCGTCCGACGTCACGGAGCCCGCCAAGGTCTAAGAGCGGCAGCCGCCCCGTTGTGGGCAATCGTTCCGCAGGGCGGAACGGCTGGGCACAACGCCGAAGCTGCCGGGTAAGCGTCAACCAAGGCGCCCAGCACCACCACCGACGGGGTGCCCCTCACTCAGAGGGGCACCCCGTCCGCGTACGCCCACCGCAAGTGCAAGCACCGCAGCCCCGCTGCAAAGCGTCATCCCCACAAACAGCGGCACGGCAGTGGAGCCCCCGCCGAGCCCCACCAGCGGCGCCACCACCGCGCCCAGCGCGCTCTGGGCGGTACCGAGCAAGGCGGACCCCACCCCGGAGGCGTAAGGGACCCGCGCGAGAGCCAGCGCCGCCGAGTTCGCCACCACCAGGCCGAGCCCGCCGCACACCACGGCCAGGAGCACCAGGCAGAGCACCGTCGTGAGCAGCCCCGCCGTCGTGGCGGCCAGCAGCACCGCCGACCCGGAGAGCATCGCCAACAGCCCACCCCGCAGCAACGCTTCGGGAGCGACCCGCCCGACAAGGCGGGCCCCTACCGCACTGGAGAGCGTCGCGACCACGGCCCCGCCCGAGAACGCGACGGACGACGCCCCCACCCCCATGCCCAGCACGTTCTGCAGCAGGAACGGCGACCCGGCGATGTAGCAGAACAGCATCCCGAACCCGAAGGTGAAGGCGAGCGTGTAGCCCACGTACGCCCGGTCGCCCACGACCTCGCGGGCCGAGGCCACCACCTGCCGCACCCCGCCCTCGTGCCGCCGCTCCTTCGGCAGGCTCTCCGGTACGCCGACCACCACCGCCAGGGTCACGAGGAACGACACCCCGGCGAGCACCCAGAACACGCCTCGCCACCCCGCGCCCCCGATCACCGCGCCGCCGGCCAGCGGGGCGATGATCGGCGCGATCCCGGCCAGCGTCATGAGCACCCCGAACAGCCGTGCTGCCGCGGCCCCTTGGACCCGGTCCGCGACCACGGCCCGGCTGATCACGACCCCCGCGGCCCCGCTGAACCCGGTCACGAACCGCAGCGCGACCAGCCATCCCAGTGACGGCGCCACGGCACACAGCGCGGTCCCCGCGGTGCACACGGCCGCGCCCGCGAGCAGAGGTGCCCGTCTGCCGTACCGGTCGGAGAGCGGCCCGAAGACGAGATGCCCGAGCGTCATCCCGACCAGGAACGCGGTCAGCGTGAGCTGCACCCCGGAGGCGTCGGCGTGCAGTTCGTCGGCCATCCGCGGAAAGGCAGGGAGGTACATGTCGGTCGAGAGCGGACCGATGAACGAGAGCAGCGCGAGCGCGGCGGTGAGCAAGGGCATGGCAGAGGAACCCCCGGATGCGTGAAGTGGAAAATGCAGATACTTATATAACTATCTAGAACGCTAGCATGGGAGCGTGACCGAGCAGAGGAACGTGAAGAACGACGAGGCCGACCGCAGGCTCTTCCAGCACGCCAGGGAGCTGACCCCCGCGCTGTACGCGCTCTCGCGGGTCCTGCGCTTCCAGGGCATGGAGGAGGCGGGGCTGTGGCGACTGCCGCCGTCGGAGCTGGAGTTGATGCGCTACGTCCACGCGGAACCGGGCGTGACCGTGAGCGTCCTGGCCCGCGAGCTCGGCCTGCACGCCAGCAATGTGAGCGCCACGGTCCGCGGCCTGGTCAACGCGGGACACCTGGAGCGCGAGAAGGACCCGAACGACGGCCGGGTGGTGCGCCTGAAGCCGACCCTCAAGGCGGAGCAGGGAATGGCCCTGATCGAGAACGCCTGGGCGGAGATCTTCGCCGACGCGCTCGCCACGCTCTCCGACGAGCAGCTCGCGGCGCTTGTCGCGTCCGTGCCGGCGCTGGAGGCGCTGGGGGGCGCGCTCAGGGAGCGTAGAACGAACGCGGCAGGAAGAGCGTAGAACGCGGTAAGGGGCACCCGCAATGGCGGGTGCCCCTTACCTATGAGATCAGGACAGGACTACGGCAGCGCGAGCATCCGCTCAAGCGCCAGCTTCGCGAACTGCTCGGTCTCGCGGTCGACCTCGATCTGGTTGACCAGCTTGCCCTCGGCCAGGGACTCCAGCGCCCAGACCAGGTGCGGCAGGTCGATCCGGTTCATGGTCGAGCAGAAGCAGACCGTCTTGTCGAGGAAGACGATCTCCTTGTCCTCGGCGGCGAAACGGTTCGCCAGGCGGCGTACGAGGTTCAGCTCGGTGCCGATCGCCCACTTGGAACCGGCGGGAGCCGCCTCCAGGGTCTTGATGATGTGCTCGGTCGAGCCCACGTAGTCCGCGGCGGCCACGACCTCGTGCTTGCACTCGGGGTGCACCAGGACGTTCACGCCGGGTATCCGCGCGCGCACGTCCTCCACGGACTCCAGCGAGAAGCGCCCGTGCACCGAGCAGTGCCCGCGCCACAGGATCATCTTCGCGTCACGCAGCTGCTCGACGGTCAGGCCGCCGTTCGGCTTGTGCGGGTTGTAGAGGACGCAGTCGTCGAGCGAGAGGCCCATGTCGCGGACGGCGGTGTTGCGCCCGAGGTGCTGGTCGGGCAGGAACAGCACCTTTGTTGAATTGGGCTCCCCCTGCCCATAGGCCCACTCCAGGGCCCGCTTGGCGTTGGACGAGGTGCAGATCGTCCCGCCGTGCTTGCCGGTGAAGGCCTTGATGTCCGCCGAGGAGTTCATGTACGAGACGGGCACGACCTGCTCGGCTATCCCGGCCTCGGTCAGCACGTCCCAGCACTCCGCGACCTGCTCGGCGGTGGCCATGTCGGCCATCGAGCAGCCGGCGGCCAGGTCGGGCAGGACGACCTTCTGGTCATCGGTGGTCAGGATGTCCGCGGACTCGGCCATGAAGTGCACGCCGCAGAAGACGATGTACTCAGCCTCCGGCTTGGCGGCCGCGTCCTTGGCCAGCTTGAAGGAGTCGCCGGTGACATCCGCGAACTGGATGACCTCGTCGCGCTGGTAGTGGTGGCCGAGCACGAAGACCTTGTCGCCGAGCTTCTCCTTGGCGGCGCGTGCGCGCTCCACCAGGTCGGGGTCGGAGGGCGACGGCAGATCGCCGGGGCACTCCACACCGCGCTCGCTCTTGGGGTCGGCCTCGCGGCCGAGCAGCAGGAGGGCGAGCGGTGTGGGCTGAACATCGAGGTCCACGAGGTCCGCGGGGGACTGGGCGGTGGTCACGACACGCACCCTTTCTGTTCTGCAGACGAGCCTTTTCGTCTAATTGACGTTATCTATCATAACCGCTTCACGTCAGTTTGACGATGGCCATAGTGTCGATGTGACGCGTTCGCCTTCGACGGGCCGCTGCTCCTCGCGGCGGCATGTGCGAGCATGAAGGGGAAGACAGTCGCAAGACAGCCGAAAGACAGAGCACTCGGCCCGGAATGAATCCGCGGCCCCGCCGGTTGCAACCGTCGGCAAGCAGTCTCCGTACAACCCGGGAGAGAAGCAGATGTCCGTATCGGACGAGACCACCACCGTGAGCGACGGCATCCTCCTGTCCGACGCCGCCGCGGCCAAGGTCAAGGGCCTTCTTGAGCAGGAGGGCCGTGACGACCTTGCCCTGCGCGTCGCCGTTCAGCCCGGCGGCTGCTCGGGCCTTCGCTACCAGCTGTTCTTCGACGAGCGCTCGCTCGACGGCGACGTGGTCAAGGACTTCGACGGCGTGAAGGTCGTCACCGACCGGATGAGCGCTCCTTACCTGGGCGGCGCCTCCATCGACTTCGTCGACACCATCGAGAAGCAGGGCTTCACGATCGACAACCCGAACGCCACGGGCTCCTGCGCCTGCGGCGACTCGTTCAGCTAAATCTCAGACGTACGAATAAATCTGAGACGTACGAAGGCGGCGGCCCCGAAGCACTCCGGGGCCGCCGCCTTCGTATGTCCTGGCGCGGACCGCTACTTCCGCGGCACCGTCTCGCCGCCCGCCGCGTCCACGACCTTGCGCTCGCCCAGCGGCTGGTCGAGCGTCACGGTCTTGGTGAACTCCTTGGCCATCATCACGCAGACCTCGCCCTTCTTGTGGGTCTCGGTCACCTTCACGCGCACGCTGTCCTTGCTCTCGTCGGCCGATGCCGAGTAGTCACTGCAGACGCCGCCCCAGAAGTGCAGCGTCAGGGACCTGCCGTCCGCGCGGTAGGACTCGACGCGCGTGGTCGGGTCCTGTTGACCCGTGCCCGTGCCCGGCTTCTCGGTGGGCGTCGGGGTGGGCGACGGCGTGCTCGGCGAGGTGAGGAACTTCGGCTCCACGGCCGGATGCGTCACCGTGAAGCTGTCCTTCGCGCCCTGCGGCTTCACGTCGAACAGCCAGGAGGGTACGAGCGTCTGGCGCCCGTCCACGAAGTGCGTCGCGAGCCCGAACGTGGCGCCCTTCACCGTGATCGGCTGCGGCTTCGGAGGCGCGGACGAGGGCTCCTCGCACGGCGCCTTCGTCCCCGCCTCCACCGCGGGGCCGCCGCCGTCCGAGCTGTCCGCCGTGTCGCCCTTGGCGTTCGGCACCGCCGACGCGCAGCCGCCGATGCCGACGCGGCCGTCGCCGCCGCCCGACTTGTTGAGCTGGGCCAGGGTCTCATCGGCGCTGATCACCGGGTACGTCGCGCCCTTCTCCGGCGTCTTCAACTGGCCGCTGCCGCCGACCACTTGGCCGTCCGAGCCGACCTGGATGCCGGTCGACCAGCCGTACGTCGGGAGGCCGCCCACCTTCGGGTCGGCGTTCACCACCCGTACGCCGCCCATGAGTTGGCGGGCGTCCAGCTTCGCGTCGTCCTGGCCCACCGCCTTCAGGACCGGCGCCGCGGCCTTCTTCGCCGCGCTCTCGCCGACCGCTTCGCCCTCGCCGTTCGGCGCGGTGGACGTCTCCGAACAGGGCTTGCCCTTCTGGCAGTTGTCGCCACCGCCGGTGGCGTACCGCGTGAACGTCCAGGTGCCCGGCGCCTGCTTGCTCACCTGGAGCGAGGGACCGGAACCGTCCTTGGCGGGGCCGATCTTCCAGGCGCCGTCCTGCGAGGTGGGCTTGCCCGTGACGCCGAGGGCCTTGGCGAGTTCGGCGACCTGGCCCTGGCTGACCGTGCCCCGTGCGTGGTGCACGGCCGCCGCGTCGGGGCCGCCGGGCAGCTTGCCATCGGCGCGGTAGGCGGCGCCGTTCGGGTCGGGCTCTCCCGGGGCGATGCCGTCGGTGCCGTCGGTGCCGCCTTCCTGCCGGTGGCCGTCCGTGTGGCCGTCGAGGGCGAGGGGCGGGGGCGTGCCGCCGTCGGCGGCGGGAGAACTGCCGTTGCCGTCGCTGCCGCCTGACGCGGTCGCGGCGAAGTAGGCGCCGCCGCCACCGACGAGCAGCACCGTGGCCGCCACCGACGCGACGGCAAGGCGGGAACGCCGCCCGTGCTGCTCGGCCCCGTCATGAACGGATCGCTCGGTGCTCACCGCATCGCTCCTTCGACTGCACTGCTGTCCCTGGAGGCCCGTGTGCGGGCCTCGTTCGTATGCCGCGTCCCCTTTACGGGGGACAGCGGTGGGACGCAGCGGGGGAGCGCGCGGTTCCCTCGGCGCGCTCCGGTGCCTCTGTGCTCAGTCGCCGTACTCGGACATGCCGTCGATCAGCCGCGCGGAGGCGGGCGGGACGTCGATGCCGTGGATCAGCGCGGGTGACACCGGGGCGGTCGCGGCGGCCGCGGGGGACACCCAGTGCGGGGCCATGCGGGCGCAGTCGCCGCGCAACGTCTCCAGGGTCTCGGAGGGCAGCTCGACGGGACGCGCGGTGACGACATGCTTCGAGATAACGGCCATAACCGCACCGTACGCATCGCACACCTCGCGAAAAAAGACCTACTAACGGGTAGTTTGGCCTCTTCAGTGTCACTGTCCCCACCCGGTAGCGTGAGGTGTCAACCCCTTGCCTCTCCTCCACAGGAGCATGCCGTCGTGCGTATCGCAGTCACCGGCTCCATCGCCACCGACCACCTGATGACCTTCCCCGGCCGCTTCGCCGACCAACTGGTCGCGGATCAGCTGCACACGGTTTCTCTCTCTTTCCTGGTCGACGCCCTAGACGTACGCAGGGGAGGCGTCGCCGCCAACATCAGCTACGGCATGGGCCAGCTCGGCACCAAGCCGATCCTGGTCGGCGCCGCGGGCTCGGACTTCGGCGAGTACCGCGCCTGGCTCGACCGGCACGGCGTGGACACGGCGTCGGTCCGCATCTCCGAGACGCTGCACACGGCCCGCTTCGTGTGCACCACGGACGCCGACCACAACCAGATCGGCTCGTTCTACACGGGCGCGATGAGCGAGGCCCGCCTCATCGAACTGAAGACCGTCGCCGACCGCGTGGGCGGTCTCGACCTGGTCCTCATCGGTGCGGACGACCCCGAGGCGATGATGCGCCACACCGAGGAGTGCCGGACGCGCGAGATCCCCTTCGCCGCCGACTTCTCCCAGCAGATCGCGCGCATGGAGGGCGGCGAGATCCGTAACCTCCTCGACGGCGCCACGTACCTCTTCTCGAACGAGTACGAGAAGGGGCTCATCGAGTCCAAGACCGGCTGGAGCGACGCCGAGATCCTCTCCAAGGTCGGCCACCGCGTGACGACCCTCGGCTCGCGCGGCGTGCGCATCGAGTCCACCGGCCAGGACCCGATCGAGGTCGGCGTCCCCGAGGAGGAGGCGAAGGTCGAGCCGACCGGCGTCGGCGACGCCTTCCGCGCGGGCTTCCTGTCGGGCCTCGCCTGGGGCGTCTCCCACGAGCGCGCGGCACAGGTCGGCTGCATGCTCGCCACCCTGGTCATCGAGACCGTCGGCACGCAGGAGTACGAGCTGCAGCGCAGCAACTTCATGGACCGCTTCACCAAGGCGTACGGCCATGAGGCGGCGTCCGACGTCCAGACCCACCTGGCCTAGTCAGGAGCTCCGGCGGACCACATAGGCAGAGCCGTGGTCCGCCGGCTCCTCGCCCACGTACTCCTGCCCCCGCATCTCGCACCACGCCGGGATGTCGAGCCGCGCCGCCTCGTCGTCGGCCAGGACCGTGACGGTGCCGCCCACCGGGACGTCCCCGATGACCTTCGCGAGCTCGATGACGGGGAGCGGGCAGCGCTTGCCGAGCGCGTCCACGACCAGGGACGCCGATTCCGCACGCGACGCGGGCGCCACCGGAGCACCCAGCTGTTCGCGTACGCCGGCCACCACGCCCGGCAGCACCTCCAGAAAACGCTCGACGTCCGCCTCCTGGGTCCCCCGTGGGAGTGACACCCTGACGTTGCCCTCGCTCAGGACGCCCATCGCCTTCAGGACATGGCTCGGGGTCAGCGTCGAGCTGGTGCAGGACGAGCCGGAGGAGACCGAGAAGCCCGCCCGGTCCAGCTCGTGCAGCACGGTCTCTCCGTCGACATAGAGACACGAGAAGGTCACCAGATGGGGGAGGCGCCGCTCCGGATCGCCCACCACCTCCACGTCCGGCACAAGACCCGGCACCCGCGCCCTGATCCGCTCCGTCAACTCCCGCAGCCGGGCGCCCTCATCGGCGGCCTCGGCCTGCACGGCACGGAGCGAGGCGGCGGCCGCGACCACCGCCGGGATGTTCTCGAAGCCAGGGGCGCGCCCCGACTCCCGCTCGTCGGCGGGGCCTTGCGCGGCGAACCGCACCCCCTTGCGCACCACGAGCAGCCCCACGCCCGCGGGCCCGCCCCACTTGTGGGCACTGGCGGCGAGCAGCGACCACTCCCCGCCCACCGGGCCCCAGGGCAGCGACTGGGCGGCGTCCACCAGGAGCGGCACCCCGGCGGCACGACACGCCGACGCGACATCGGCCACCGGCTGCTCGGTGCCCACCTCGTGGTTGGCGGACTGGAGGCAGGCAAGCGCCGTGTCGGGGCGCAGACCGGCGGCGTACGCGGCCGTGGAGACAGCCCCGGCCCGGTCCACCGGGATCTCCGTGACCGTCCCCCCGTCGGCCGCGAGGGCCCCGGCCGTGTGCAACACCGAAGAGTGTTCGACCGCCGACACCACCAGGTGCCGCCCGACACGCCGACGCCCGGCGAGGGCTCCGGCAATCCCGGAGTGCACGGCCTGGGTGCCGGACGGGGTGAAGACGAGCTCGTCCGGGCGGCAGCCCACCGCGTCGGCGGCGGCCTCACGGGCGGCATCGAGCAGCAGCCTGGCCCGCCGCCCCTCGCGATAGAGCCGAGCCGGATCGGCCCACCCTTCATCCAGCGAGGCTTGCAGAGCCTGCCGGGCCACGGGGTGCAGGGGAGCGGAGGAAGCGGCATCGAAGTAGGACACACAGCAACGCTAAGGCTTGCCCCAGGGACGGGCCCCGGGGGAGCGCCCCGAAGGGGCGCGGGGAACTGCGCGACAAGCCACGACGGACTCGCGGCCGCAAACCAAGAGACCCCGCCGAGTCATCGGGCGCCCCGACCCCCCGTCAGAAAGCCCCCGCCGGGAGGGGCATCCCACCCTCCCGAGTGACCCGCGGCGCGTTAGGCACCCTCCCCGCGCGACCCCAAATAGCGTCCAGTAAGGTTTGGCCCGCATAAACATCCAAACCCCTGCCCGCCGCAGGGCGGCGACCGACGTCCGAGAAGGCCGCACCCGACCGCGCGGGCCGAGACTCTCGGGAAGGCGCTACGTGAGTCCCAACGGCTCCGACCGCTCGTCGCGGCGCCCGATGCGGCGGAAGCTGCCGCAGGTGCTGACTGCGGGCCTGATCTTGGCAACCGCCACCGGTTGCACATACAAGGACTTTCCCCGCCTTGGTATGCCCACCCCCGTAACGGAAGAGGCTCCCCGGATCCTCTCCCTCTGGCAGGGCTCGTGGGCGGCAGCGCTCGCCACGGGCGTGCTGGTCTGGGGTCTGATCCTGTGGAGTGTGATCTTCCACCGGCGCAGCCGCACCAAGGTCGAGGTTCCTCCGCAGACGCGTTACAACATGCCCATCGAGGCGCTTTACACGGTGGTGCCTCTCATCATCGTCTCGGTGCTCTTCTACTTCACGGCACGTGATGAGACGAAGCTCCTCCACCTCGACGACAAGCCCGCCCACACGGTCAACGTGGTCGGCTATCAGTGGAGCTGGGGCTTCAACTACATCGAGGACGTGCCGGGTTCCAACAAGGGAGACGCGAAGTCGGCCAAGGAGCTGGAGGCCATCCCGGACAAGTTCCGCGATGCGTTCCCGTCCAACGCCGGCGGCGTCTACGACGTCGGTACGCCCGGCCAGCGGAACCCGCAGAACGGCAACCCCGGTCCGACCCTCTGGCTCCCCAAGGGCGAGAAGGTCCGGTTCGTACTGACTTCGCGTGACGTCATCCACTCCTTCTGGGTGGTGCCGTTCCTCATGAAGCAGGACGTCATCCCGGGCCACACGAACGCCTTCGAGGTGACTCCCAACAAGGAGGGCACCTTCATGGGCAAGTGCGCCGAGCTCTGCGGTGTCGACCACTCCCGGATGCTCTTCAACGTCAAGGTCGTTTCCCCCGAGCGCTACCAGAAGCACCTCGAGGACCTGGCGAAGAAGAACCAGACCGGTTACATCCCGGCCGGCATCGAGCAGACGAAGCACGAGAAGAACCGGGAGACGAACAACCTGTGAGCATCCTCAACGAACCTCAGGGTGCCGCGGCAGCAGAAGACTCGTACGAGAACGAGCTGCCGGTACGGCGCAAGCAGCCGGGCAATGTGGTGATCAAGTGGTTGACGACCACCGACCACAAGACCATCGGCACGCTCTACCTGGTCACGTCGTTCGCGTTCTTCTGCATCGGCGGCGTGATGGCGCTCTTCATGCGCGCCGAACTCGCTCGTCCCGGCTCGCAGCTCATGTCGAACGAGCAGTTCAACCAGGCGTTCACGATGCACGGCACGATCATGCTGCTGATGTTCGCGACGCCGCTGTTCGCCGGATTCGCCAACTGGATCATGCCGCTGCAGATCGGCGCGCCCGACGTGGCGTTCCCGCGGCTGAACATGTTCGCGTACTGGCTGTACCTCTTCGGCTCGCTCATCGCGGTGGCCGGCTTCCTCACCCCGCAGGGTGCGGCCGACTTCGGCTGGTTCGCCTACTCCCCGCTGTCGGACGCCGTCCGCTCGCCGGGCATCGGCGCCGACATGTGGATCATGGGTCTGGCCTTCTCCGGCTTCGGCACGATCCTCGGCTCGGTCAACTTCATCACCACGATCATCTGCATGCGCGCACCCGGCATGACGATGTTCCGGATGCCGATCTTCGTGTGGAACGTCCTGCTGACCGCGGTCCTGGTCCTGCTGGCCTTCCCGGTTCTGGCCGCCGCGCTGTTCGCCCTGGAGGCGGACCGTAAGTTCGGTGCCCATATCTTCGACGCGTCCAACGGCGGCGCGCTGCTGTGGCAACACCTCTTCTGGTTCTTCGGCCATCCAGAGGTGTACATCATCGCGTTGCCATTCTTCGGAATCATTTCCGAAGTCATCCCGGTCTTCTCCCGCAAGCCGATGTTCGGCTACATGGGCCTGATCGGCGCGACGATCGCCATCGCGGGTCTCTCCGTGACCGTGTGGGCGCATCACATGTACGTCACCGGTGGCGTGCTCCTACCGTTCTTCTCCTTCATGACGTTCTTGATCGCCGTGCCAACAGGCGTGAAGTTCTTCAACTGGATCGGAACGATGTGGAAGGGCTCACTGAGTTTCGAGACACCGATGCTCTGGGCCGTCGGCTTCCTGATCACCTTCACCTTCGGTGGTCTGACCGGCGTCATCCTGGCCTCGCCGCCGATGGACTTCCACGTCTCCGACTCGTACTTCGTGGTCGCGCACTTCCACTACGTCGTCTTCGGCACCGTGGTCTTCGCGATGTTCTCCGGATTCCACTTCTGGTGGCCGAAGTTCACCGGCAAGATGCTGGACGAGCGGCTCGGAAAGATCACCTTCTGGACGCTGTTCATCGGCTTCCACGGCACGTTCCTGGTGCAGCACTGGCTGGGCGCCGAGGGCATGCCGCGTCGTTACGCGGACTACCTCGCGGCCGACGGTTTCACCGCTCTGAACACGATCTCGACGATCGCCTCGTTCCTGCTCGGTCTGTCGATACTGCCGTTCTTCTACAACGTCTGGAAGACCGCCAAGTACGGCAAGAAGATCGAGGTCGACGACCCGTGGGGCTACGGCCGTTCGCTCGAGTGGGCGACGTCCTGCCCGCCGCCGCGGCACAACTTCCTCACCCTGCCGCGGATCCGTTCCGAATCCCCGGCGTTCGACCTGCATCACCCTGAGATCGCGGCTCTCGACCAGCTCGAGAACACCGGCCACGGTGACAAGGCGCTCGCGGGCGGCAAGGAGGCCGGCAAGTGAAGGTCCAAGGCAAGATGTTCATCTGGCTGAGCGTCTTCGTGCTCGCCATGGCGATCGTCTACGGCTGGTGGTCGAAGGAGCCGGCCGGTACGACCGCGCTGTTCCTGGCTTTCGGCCTGTGCATCATGATCGGCTACTACCTGGCCTTCACGGCCCGGCGTGTCGACGCGGCCGCACAGGACAACAAGGAGGCCGACGTAGCGGACGAGGCCGGCGAGGTGGGCTTCTTCAGCCCGCACAGCTGGCAGCCGCTGTCGCTGGCCATCGGTGGCGCGCTCGCCTTCATGGGCGTCGTCTTCGGCTGGTGGCTGCTGTACTTCTCGATGCCGATCATCATGATCGGCCTGTTCGGCTGGGTCTTCGAGTACTACCGGGGCGAGAACCAGACCCAGTGAGTCTGTGATTCCCGCTTCACCGAGGGGCCCGGACACTCCGTCAGGAGAGTCCGGGCCCCTCGGCGTGTTGCCTTGACACTCGTACGGGTCACTCGACGCGCCGGAGCCGATGAACCTTCATACCGTGTGTTCATGAGCCACTCACCGCGAATCCGCACGGTACTGAGCTGCACCTTGCTGGTGGCCGCCCTCGGGGTGGGAACCACGGCGTGCGGCAGCTCCGACGGCCATCCGCTCTCGGCGAAGCCGTACGACGCGGCAGGCCAGATCGCCTTCAACGGCCCGGTGGGCAGTCAGAAGGCGGATCCCGACAAGCCCTTGGAAGTCACCGCACAGGGCGAGGACGGGCGCATCACCGATGTGACGGCCACCGACGCGATGGGGCGGTATCTGGCGGGCGAACTCGCCGCCGACGGCGCCCGTTGGCACAGCACGGCGCCCCTCGCGGCGGGCACGCACTACACGGTGCGGGTCAGCACGGAGGATGAGGAAGGCTCGCCGGGCCGCAAGGTCATGACGTTCGACACGAACGCGGCGGCCAAGAAGAAACGCCTCGACGTCACCTTCGGCCCCGAATCGGGCAAGTACGGCGTGGGCCAGCCGGTCACGGCCAAGCTCAGCGCCAAGGTGAAGGACAAGAAGGCCAGGGCCATCGTGGAGCGCTCGCTGAAGGTCGAGACGCAGCCCGCCACGGAGGGCGTGTGGCACTGGGTGGACAGCAAGACGCTGCACTACCGCCCCAAGGAGTACTGGCCCACGGGCGCGACCATCAACGTCCGGAGCAACCTCGAGGGCATCAAGGTCCGCGACAGGCTCTGGGGCGGCAATGCCAAGCCGCTGAGGTTGACCATCGGCGACCGCATCGAGGCCGTGACGGACGCCGGTTCGCACTGGATGACGGTCTACCGCAACGGCGAGGAGATCAACTCCATGCCGGTGACGACGGGCAAGCCCGGCTACTCCACGCGCAACGGCGTCAAGGTGGTGCTCGGCAAGGAGTACGCCGTACGTATGACCAGTGCCAGCATCGGCGCATCGGACTTCTACGACAAGATGGTCTATTACGCGACGCGGGTCACCGACTCCGGTGAGTACGTGCACGCCGCCCCCTGGTCGGTCGGTTCGCAGGGGAACGCGAACACCAGCCACGGCTGCACGGGCATGAGCACCGGCAACGCCGCCTGGTTCTACGAGACCGTGCGCCAGGGCGACATCGTGAGGGTCGTCAACAGCGCCGGGGCGGACATGGATCCGTTCGGCAACGGCTTCGGCGACTGGAACGTCGGCTGGAAGAACTGGCGTGACGGCAGCGCCCTGTTGGGCGGGGTCAAGAAGGGCCCCACGGCGCTCGACGCGGCCCGGCTGCGGCCGCAGGTCTAGCGAGGTCCAGCGGGGCCGCAGAACAGCGCAGAAGGCCCCGTGCCGAGGCGCGGGGCCTTCTGCCGTGGCGTCAGGCCTGTACGGCCAGCTTCTCGCGCAGGAGGGCGGCCAGGGAGTCCGCGAACTCGACCGGATCGACCGGAAGGGTCACCGCGGCCTCCGCGCGGCTCCAGGTGGCCAGCCAGGCGTCCTGCGGGCGTCCCATGAGCAGGAGCACGGGCGGGCACCGGAAGATCTCGTCCTTGAGCTGACGGCAGACCCCCATGCCGCCGATGGGCGTGGCCTCGCCGTCCAGGACGCAGACGTCGATGCCGCCCCGGTCGAGTTCCTTCAGGACGGCGGGCAGCGTCGCGCACTCGATGAACTCGACCGCGGGAACGTCCGCCGCCGGCCTGCGTCCGGTGGCCAACCGGACCTGCTCGCGGGTGCTCGCGTTGTCGCTGTAGACCAGCACCGTGGCGGTCGGCTGCATTGTTCCTCCGCTTCGTTGAGGGGCTCTCGGCCGGGGACCGATGCGCGGATGCTACCCCTCCGGACACCCCGTCAACAGCGGTTCGGACAGCCCTTCGATGGGCCATACGGGCAGGACACACCCCGCAGACACTCCGAACGGCACCCCCCGGGGTGAGGGCGGGATAAGCGACCGACATAATGTCGGTCGTGGCGACAGCAACGACAGTAGATACCGGGCACGCGCACCCGCCGGTCAATCGGCCGAACCTCACCAGCGTCGGAACCATCATTTGGCTCAGTTCCGAGCTGATGTTCTTCGCGGCCCTCTTCGCGATGTACTTCACCCTGCGATCGGTGACAGGACCTGAGCACTGGAAGGAAATGGCGTCCGCGCTGAACTTCCCGTTCTCGGCGACGAACACCACGATCCTGGTGCTCTCCTCCCTCACCTGCCAGCTAGGCGTGTTCGCCGCTGAGCGTGGTGACGTGAAGAAGCTCCGGATGTGGTTCATCGTCACCTTCATCATGGGTGCGGTCTTTATCGGTGGTCAGGTGTACGAGTACACCGAGCTGGTCAAGCACGAGGGCCTCTCGCTCTCGTCGGACCCGTACGGCTCGGTCTTCTACCTGACGACCGGCTTCCATGGCATGCATGTGACAGGCGGTCTCATCGCCTTCCTGCTGGTCCTCGGCAGGACGTACGCGGCCAAGAGGTTCACCCATGAGCAGGCGACCGCAGCCATCGTCGTGTCCTACTACTGGCACTTCGTCGATGTTGTCTGGATCGGTCTCTTTGCCACGATCTACATGATCAAGTAAACGGGGGCCGGGCTCAGACGGGCCCGACGTACCGACTCATTCCAGAAGCATCGACGCAGAAGATCCTGACACCGGGGTAATCCGTGAAAAAGCTCTCCGCACGACGACGCCACCCGCTGGCGGCGGTCGTCGTCCTACTCCTCGCGCTGGCGGCCACCGGGGGGCTGTACGCCGCGTTCGCACCCGCGGACAAGGCGCAGGCCGACGACACCGCCCAGTCCCTCGCCATCGACGAGGGCAAGAAGTTGTACTCCGTGGGCTGCTCCAGCTGCCACGGAACCGGCGGTCAGGGGTCCTCCGACGGTCCTAGCCTGGTGGGCGTCGGCGCAGCCGCCGTCGACTTCCAGGTCAGCACCGGCCGTATGCCGCTCCAGCAGCCGGGCGCCCAGGCGCCGAAGAAGAAGGCCATCTACAACCAGGCCCAGATCGACCAGCTCGCGGCGTACATCGCCTCGCTGGGCGCGGGCCCGACCATCCCCACCGAGAAGCAGTACAGCCCGGAGGGTGCGGACATCGCCAAGGGTGGCGAGCTGTTCCGCACCAACTGCGCGCAGTGCCACAACTTCACCGGTGAGGGTGGCGCGTTGACGAAGGGCAAGTTCGCTCCTTCGTTGGAGGATGTGTCCCCGAAGCACATCTACGAGGCCATGCAGACCGGCCCGCAGAACATGCCGTCCTTCCCCGACACGATCATGCCGGAGAAGAACAAAAAGGACATCATCGCGTACCTCGACGCGGTCAACGGCGAACAGACCGAGAGCCCTGGCGGTCTCAAGCTGGGTGGCCTGGGTCCGGTCAGTGAAGGCCTGTTCGGCTGGATCTTCGGTCTCGGCTCGCTGATCGCGGTCGCCGTGTGGGTCGCCGCTCGGACCGCAAAGGCCAAGAAGTCATGAGTAGCCAAGAGAATCCAGAAGAGAAGACCCTGCCCAGCGTGCAGGAGACCGAGCACAGCTCGGTGGCAGTCGCGGACGAGAACCCGTTCGCCGACCCGGGGCTGCCGCCCCACGAGCACCGTGTCCAGGACATCGACGAGCGGGCCGCCAGGCGTTCCGAGCGTGCGGTTGCCTTCCTGTTCACGTTGTCGATGCTCGCCACGGTCGGCTTCATCGCCTCGTTCGTGTCGTTCCCGGTCGACAAGAGCATCTACATCTGGCCGATCGGCCACATCAGCGCGCTGAACTTCTCCCTGGGCATGACCCTGGGCATCGCGCTCTTCTGCATCGGCGCGGGCGCGGTCCACTGGGCCCGCACCCTGATGTCCGATGTGGAGGTCGCCGACGAGCGGCACCCCATCGCGGCCGAGCCCGAGGTCAGGGCCAAGGTCATGGCCGACTTCAAGGCCGGTGCCGCGGAGTCGCAGTTCGGCCGGCGCAAGCTGATCCGCAACACGATGTTCGGCGCGCTCGCCATGGTGCCGCTCTCCGGCGTCGTCCTGCTGCGCGACCTCGGGCCGCTGCCCGAGGACAAGCTGCGGCACACGCTGTGGGCCAAGGGCAAGCTGCTCGTGAACATGAACACGAACGAGCCGCTGCGTCCGTCGGACGTCCAGGTCGGTTCGCTGACCTTCGCCAAGCCCGAGGGCCTGGAGGAGCACGACCACGACTTCCAGAAGGAGATCGCCAAGGCGGCCCTGATGATCGTCCGGATCCAGCCGGACAACATCAAGGACAAGCAGGAGCTCGAGTGGTCGCACGACGGTGTCGTCGCGTACTCCAAGATCTGCACCCACGTCGGCTGCCCGATCTCCCTGTACGAGCAGCAGACGCACCACGTCCTCTGCCCGTGCCACCAGTCCACCTTCGACCTCTCCGACGGTGCCCGAGTGATCTTCGGCCCGGCCGGTCACGCGCTGCCGCAGCTGCGCATCGGCGTGAACGAAGAGGGCTACCTCGAGGCGCTCGGCGACTTCGCTGAGCCCGTCGGTCCTGCATTCTGGGAGCGCGGATGAGCACTACGGCGAACGACAACCGCAAGAAGGAGGCGCCCGCCGGTGAGCGGGTCGCCGACTGGGCCGACGGCCGCTTGGGGATCTACTCCCTGGCCAAGGCCAACATGCGCAAGATCTTCCCGGACCACTGGTCCTTCATGCTCGGTGAGATCGCGCTCTACAGCTTCATCATCATCATCCTCACGGGTGTGTATCTGACGCTGTTCTTCCACCCGTCGATGAACGAGGTGGAGTACCACGGCAGTTACGTCCCGCTGCAGGGTCAGCTGATGTCCGAGGCGTTCAACTCGACCATGCACATCAGCTTCGATGTGCGTGGTGGTCTGCTGATCCGGCAGATCCACCACTGGGCGGCGCTGATCTTCCTCGCGGCGATGTTCGTGCACATGATGCGCGTCTTCTTCACGGGTGCCTTCCGCAAGCCCCGCGAGGTCAACTGGATCTTCGGCTTCCTGCTGTTCGTCCTGGGCATGTTCACCGGCTTCACCGGTTACTCGCTCCCGGACGACCTGCTCTCCGGCACCGGTGTGCGCTTCATGCAGGGCGCGATCCTGTCCGTGCCGCTCGTGGGCACGTACCTGTCGATGTTCCTGTTCGGCGGGGAGTTCCCCGGCGGGGACTTCGTGGGCCGGTTCTACTCGGTCCACATCCTGCTGCTGCCCGGCATCATGATGGGCCTCCTGGTGGCCCACCTGATCCTGGTGTTCTTCCACAAGCACACGCAGTTCGCGGGCCCCGGCAAGACGAACAAGAACGTCGTCGGCATGCCGCTGCTCCCGGTCTACATGGCCAAGGCCGGAGGCTTCTTCTTCCTGGTCTTCGGCATCATCGCGGCCATCTCGGCGATCGCCACGATCAACCCGATCTGGGCCCTTGGCCCCTATCGGCCGGACCAGGTGTCGACCGGCGCCCAGCCCGACTGGTACATGGGCTTCTCCGAAGGCCTGATCCGTTTCATGCCGGGCTGGGAGATCAATGCCTGGGGTCACACGCTCGTCCTGGGCGTGTTCATCCCGCTGATCATCTTCCCGCTGGTCCTGGTCGCGATCGCGGTCTACCCGTTCATCGAGTCGTGGGTCACCGGCGACAAGCGCGAGCACCACATCCTGGACCGCCCGCGCAACGTCCCGACCCGGACGGCGTTCGGTGTCGCCTGGATCACCTGGTACATGGTGCTGCTGATCGGTGGTGGAAACGACCTCTGGGCCACGCACTTCCATCTGTCGATCAACGCGATCACCTGGTTCGTGCGCATCGCCTTCTTCGTGGCACCGGTCCTCGCCTTCGTCATCACCAAGCGGATCTGCCTGGGTCTGCAGCGGCGTGACAAGGAGAAGGTCCTGCACGGCCGCGAGTCGGGCATCATCAAGCGCCTGCCGCACGGTGAGTTCATCGAGGTCCACGAGCCGCTCAACCAGGAGCAGCTGCACACGCTCACCGCGCACGAGCAGTACGCGCCGCTCGAGATCGGCCCCTCGGTCGACGAGAACGGCGTCGAGCGCAAGGTGTCCGGTTCGCAGAAGCTCCGGGCCAAGCTCAGCAAGGGCTACTACGGGGAGGACAACCAGATCCCCAAGCCCACCACCGAGGAGTACAAGGAGATCACGAGCGGCCACGGCCACCACTGATCCTCTGAAGCTCTGACCACAAGGTCGCCACGGCGAGAGCCCCGTCCCATGCGTTCCAGTGCATGGACGGGGCTCTTTGCCGTCCCCGGAGCTGGATAAGGTGTTCCTGACCCTGCCTAGACGAACCCAGGAGCGGCATATGAGCGCTGTGACCCCCGCAGGAGGCAACACCGCGGCGGCCCGTTCCTGGCCCGGTGTACTGAACGGGCTGCTCGAGGGGCGCGACCAGAGCGCAGAGGACACCGCCTGGGCCATGGACCGCATCATGCGCGGCGAGGCGACCGACGCGCAGATCGCGGGCTTCATGGTCGCGCTGCGGGCCAAGGGCGAGACCGTGGAGGAGATCTCCGGCCTCGTACGCACGATGTACGAGCACGCCAATGTGATCGAGGTGCCGGGGCAGACCGTCGACATCGTCGGCACCGGCGGTGACGGTGCCAAGACCGTCAACATCTCCACGATGTCCGCGATCGTGGCCGCGGGCGCGGGCGCGAAGGTCGTCAAGCACGGCAACCGCGCGGCCTCCAGCGCATCGGGCGCCTCCGACGTCCTGGAGAAGCTCGGGGTGAACCTCGAGCTGCCGCTGAATCGGGTCGTGGAGGTGGCCGAGGAAGCCGGGATCACCTTCTGCTTCGCCGTGAAGTTCCACCCGGCGCTGCGGCATGCCGGAGCGGCGCGCAGCCAGTTGGGCATCCGGACCGTCTTCAACGCCCTCGGTCCGCTCACCAACCCGGCCAAGGTGCGCGCCCAGGCGGTCGGGGTCGCCGACCCGCGGATGGCGCCGATCGTGGCCGGGGTCTTCGCCGAGCGCGGGAACTCCTCCCTCGTCTTCCGCGGCGACGACGGCCTCGATGAGCTGACGACCACCTCGACGTCCCGGGTCTGGGTCGTACGGGACGGCGCCGTGCGCGAGGAGGCCTTCGACCCGCGGGACGTCGGCATCGACCTCGTCCCCGTCGAGGCGCTGCGGGGCGCCGACGCCTCGTACAACGCCGAGGTGGCGCTGCGCCTCCTGGACGGCGAGAAGGGCCCTGTGCGGGACGCCGTGCTGCTCAACACGGCGGCGGCCCTGGTGGCCCTCTCGCCGGGCGAGGGGACCCTCGTGGAGCAGATCGGCGCCGGCATCGCGAAGGCGGCGCAGGCGATCGACTCCGGGGCCGCGAAGAAGGCCCTTGAGCTGTGGGTGGCGGCCAGCAACAGGTGAGTGTGGTGCCCACCGCAGTCCGGATGCCGGACTGCGGTGGGCACCGAGAAGATCGTGTGGCAAGATGCTGCGCAGGTCATGAGTGACAGCGATTAGGCCCCGGCTCGCTGTCCGGCAACCCTCCGTCCGTGGCGGGGTGCCCCGGGTGAAGACCAGGCCGTGGACAGCAAGGTCCATGGCAAGCGCGGACCCCTGCGAACAACCCTGGGGTCCTGGTCCTCAAGGGAGCAGTCTCGTGAGCAAGCGAATGCGATAGGGCTTTCCGGCCCCTTTTCCGCACCTCCTTTTCTCTTCATCACTGCGGCGCCGTACGAGCGCTCTCGCAGTGAACTCGCCTGCCTTCCCACGGGAGTTCGCCATGTCTGTCACCACCGCTGCCGCCGACCGATCCGTCTGTGCCGCTCCGCTGCCCGTCCTCGGCCGTGACGTCACCGTGCCGCTCGTCACCGGCGGCGAGGTGACCTACGCGGCGCTCGACTACGCCGCGAGCGCCCCGGCCCTGCAGCGGGTGTGGGACGACGTGGCCGCGTACGCGCCGTACTACGGCAGCGTGCACCGTGGTGCCGGGTACCTCTCGCAGCTCTCCACCGACCTCTTCGAGAACAGCCGGGTCACCGTCGCCGAGTTCCTCGGCTGCCGCGAGGACGACCAGGTCGTCTTCACCCGTTCGACCACCGATTCGCTGGGCCTGCTGGCCGCCGTGCTCCCCGCCGACTGCCAGGTCTTCGTCTTCGAGACCGAGCACCACGCATCGCTGCTGCCCTGGCGCGACGCCCGCGTGACGTACCTGAACGCCCCGCGCACCCCCGACCAGGCCGTCGCCACCCTGGAGCGCGCCCTCGCCGACCGCGATCCCTACGGGCCCGCCCTGGTCTGCGTGACCGGAGCGTCGAACGTCACCGGTGAGCTGTGGCCGGTCAAGGAGCTGGCCGCCGCCGCCCACGCGCACGGCGCCCGCATCGTCCTGGACGCCGCGCAGCTCGCGCCCCACCACCCGGTCTCCATCAGCGAGTTGGACGTCGACTGGGTCGCCTTCTCCGGTCACAAGCTGTACGCGCCCTTCGGCTCGGGCGTCCTCGCGGGCCGCTCCGACTGGCTGAAGGAGGCCGAGCCCTACCTCGCGGGCGGCGGCGCGTCGCGGAAGGTCGCGCGGCGCACCGATGGCGGCGTGGACGTCGAGTGGCACGACACCGCCGCGCGGCACGAGGCGGGTTCGCCGAACGTCATCGGCGTGTACTCGATCGCCTCCGCCTGCAAGGCGCTGACCGAGGCGGGCTTCGACGAGCTCGTCGCCCGTGAGCGCCACCTCATCGCGAAGGTGCGCGACGGACTCGCCGAGGTGCCCGCGGTGAAGGTGCTCTCGCTCTTCGGCGACGACGCGCCGCGCGTCGGCGTCATCTCCTTCGTCGTCGACGGCTGGAACAGCTCGCACTTCGCCGCCGCGCTCTCCGCCGAGTACGGCATCGGCGTACGCGACGGTCTCTTCTGCGCCCACCCGCTGGTGCGCACCCTGCTCGGCAGCGACCCGCAGTCCCAGGGCGAGTGCGGCGCCCCCGAGGCCGCGCCCGGCGAGAAGTCCCTGAACGCCATCCGCGTCAGCTTCGGCGCGGGCACCCCCGACGAGCACGTGGAGCGTTTCGTGCGCGCCGTCAAGGAGCTCGTGGCGGACGGCGCGCGCTGGAACTACCGCACGGAGGACGGGCGTTGCGTGCCGGACACCACGGCGGCCTGAGCCTTGGGCCGTCCCCTCAGACGTGACCCCAGGACGATCATCCGCAGGGCGCGCTCGGTCGCGTCGGTGAGGAACTCAGCCCCCCTCCCTAGTGCCTCGGTCAGCGAGACCGGAGCGGGCAGGATCGCGCTGTAGGCGTCCACGCCCTCCTCCCGTACGTGGTGCGCGCCCTGGCCGATCGTGCCCGCGAGGACCAGGACAGGGCGGCCGGAGAGCTTGGCGCGCCGAGCCACTTCGGCGGGGACCTTGCCGCGCGGCGTCTGGTGGTCCAGGGCTCCCTCGGCGGTGACGACGAGGTCGGCGCGGGCCAGGCGGGCGTCCAGGTCCAGGTGGTCGAGCAGGACGTCGAAGCGGGGGAGGAGCTGGGCGCCGAGCGCCGCGAGACCGGCTCCCAGGCCGCCGGAGGCGCCCGTTCCGGGGCCGAGGGAGAGGTCCGCGGTGACGTGCAGGTCGCGGGTCAGGACGTGCGCCCAGTGCTCCAGGCCCGCCGCCAGCTGTTCCACCTGCGTGGGGGTGGCGCCCTTCTGCGGGCCGAAGACGCGGGCGACGCCGCGCTCGCCGGTCAGGACGTTGAAGGGGTTGCAGGCGACGCGGATCTCGGTGACCTTCAGGCGGGGGTCGAGGCCCGAGGGGTCGATGCGGCTCAGCCGGGTCAACTCGCTGCCGCCGCACGGCAGTTCCCAGCCGTCCGCGTCCAGGAGCCGGGCGCCGAGCGCCTGGAGCGCCCCCGCGCCCCCGTCCGACGTGCCGGAGTCGCCGCAGCCCACCAGGATGCGGCGGGCACCCGCGTCGAGCGCGGCGCGGATCAGCTCGCCCACGCCGTACGTCGTCGTGGCGCCCGGGTCGCGCAGATCGCGCGGGACCAGCGAGAGCCCGGCGACCGCGGCCATCTCCACCACGGCGGTGCCGGACGGAAGCAGCGCGAAGTGCGTGCCGATCCGCTGGCCGACCGGGCCGGTGGCGGGCAGCGCGACCAGGCGGCCGCCGCCCGTGGTGGCCAGGGCGCGCGCGGTGCCCTCGCCGCCGTCCACCAGGGGGATCAGATCGGTCTCGGCGTGCGGCACGACACGGCGTACTCCTTCGGCGATGGCCTCGGCCGCGGACTGCGCGGACAGGGACTCCTTGAAGCCGCTGGGGGCGATGGCGAAGTGGGTCAGCACGTGGGTCTCCAGAGTGGATTCAAGGGCGGGTTCAAGGGCGGGTTCAGCGGACGGGTACGCCGAGCAGCGGCCAGAGCGCCACGGCGAAGAGCAGGACGAGGGCGGCGGAAAGCGGTGCCAGGACCGCGGAGAGGCGCAGCAGGTCGCGCGGGGTGTAGGTGGGGGTGCCGGGGATGTCGGCGAAGAGCGTGACGGGCTTCGCGGATGCGGGCAGGGTGTGGCAGAAGCCGGCGGCCGCCGTGGAGGCGAGGGCGGCCGCGACCGGGTTGACGCCCGCGCCGACGGCCGCCGCGACGACCAGCGGGACCAGGACGGACGAGCGGGCCGAGCGGGACTGCAGGACCAGGTGCGCGGCCGTGCTGACCGCCACGACGACGGCAAGGAAGAGCCAGGGCGACACGTCGAGCGGAACCCCGCCGACCAGCCACTTCGCCGCCCCCGACTCGGCGAGCGCGACGCCCATCGCCATGGTCGCGGCCATGAAGAGCAGCAGTGACCACGGCACCGTCTTCAGCGCGTCCTTCAGGCGTACGGTGCCAAGAGCGGGGGACGAGGCGACGACCGCGCCGATCAACGCGACCACGGCGGGCGGCACTTGGTGCAACGGCTCGCTGCACCACAGCGCGACGACCGTGGCGAGCAGGAGGGCGCAGCGCGTCTCGGCGGGCTCCCAGGGCCCGGAGACCGGCTGCTCGCTGTGCTCCTGGAGCTGCTCGACGGTGATGAGGACCGGGCCCTCGCGATCGGCCCGCCGGGTCGTCGTCAACAGGACGGCCTCCGCCGCCAGATGGGACGAGGCGACGGCGAGCGGCAGGCCGAGCAGCAGCCACTGCGTGAAGCCGATCCGCTCCCCGGTGGCCTCCCACAGCACGGACACCGTGATCAGATGCGCGCCCGCGCCGATCAAGGTCGCGACCGCGGAGAGCAGGATGACGGTCGGGAACAGCAGCGCCAGCATCACCACCAGGCGCTTCCGGTCGGCGAGGACCTTGGCGAGCGCGAGGAAGACCGGCAGCGCGAGCGCGGCGCGGCCCGACGTGGCGGGCACCGCGAAGGCCGTCACGACCAGGGCGGCCGTCGTCAGATGCGTCAACTGCCGTACGCCGCGCGCCCCGCTGACGAGAAAGGCCGCGGCCCGGCCCGCGAGACCGCTGCGGGCCACCGCGGCCGCGAGCACGAAGGCGCAGATCAGCAGCCAGACCGTCTCGTCACCGAGGGTGCCGAAGAGCGTGTCGCTGCTGATCACGCCGGTCGCGGTGAGCGCGAGCCCGGCGCCGAGCGCGATGTACGTGTCGTCGATCGGCGTACCGATCCACGCACAGGTCGCCAGGGCGAACACGGCGAGGGTGACCCGCGCGTCGCCGCTCAGGCCGGGGAAGTTGCCGGGCACCACGAGCAGCGCGCACAGGCTCAGCGCTATGCAGAGGGTGATGGCTTGGCGGGGATTCAGGGTCACGCATCGAGACTCGGCCTCGGCCGTGAGCCCTCAATGAGCCGCGGATGAAAGGAATTTCACCCGCTGCCCCGGATGTCACCCCGGAAGGCGGTACCCCATCCCGCGCACCGTCTCCACGCGCTCGGCGCCCAGCTTCTTGCGCAGCGCCCGTACGTACACGTCCACGATGTTGGACCCGGGGTCGAAGTCGTATCCCCACACGTGCGAGAGGATCTGCTCCCGGGAGAGCACCTGCCCCGGGTGGCGCAGGAACAGTTCGAGCAGCACGAACTCACGTGCCGTCAGATCCACGGTCCGCTCGCCCGAACGCGCCCTGCGCGTACGCAGATCCAGCGTCAGATCCCCGCCGCGCAGCACCGTCACCTCCGGTGCGCCCGCCGCCGTACGCAGCCTCAGGCGCACCCGCGCGAGCAGCTCCTCGAAGCGGAACGGCTTGGTCATCCAGTCGTCGGCTCCGCCTTCGAGGCCCGCCACCGTGTCCCGGACCGAGTCGCGCGCCGTCAGCACGATGACCGGTGTGGTCACGCGGGCCTCGCGCAGCTGCCGCAGAACCGTGAAGCCGTCCTTGCCGGGCAGGCCGATGTCCAGGACGACCAGGTCGAAGCCGCCGGTCAGGGCGTAGTCGTAGGCCGCTTCTCCGTCGCCGACGACGCTGGTGGTGAAGCCGTTCGAGCGCAGGCCCTTCTCGACGAAGGAGGCGATGCGCTCCTCGTCCTCGACGATGAGAATCCGGTTGTTCATGGCTGTCCTGGTTCCTGTTCTCGCAAGCCGAGTACGAAGGTGGCGCCGCCGGAGCCCGGCATCGTGGGCCGCAGCTCGACCCGGCCGCCGTGCCCCTCGGCGATGGCCCGCACGATGGCGAGGCCGAGTCCGGCGCCGGTGGCGCGGGAGCCGCGGCGTGCGGTGCCGCGCCGGAAGCGCTCGAAGATCACCGAGGCGTCCTGCGCCTGGACGCCGGGCCCGCTGTCGGCGACGTACAGCTCGATCAGGCCCGCCGAACTGCGCGAGCCGATGCCGATGCGCTGGCCGGGGACGGTGTGCTGGACGGCGTTCTGGGCGAGTTGCACCATCGCCTGGGTGATGCGCTGCGGGTCGAGAGCCGCTTCGCCCTCGGCCACTTCGGCCAGCTGCCAGTCGCGGTCGCCGAGCGCCCGCGCCTTGACGAAGACGTCCGCGGTCAGCTCGGCGAGCTGTACCGGCTCGGGGGTGACGAAGTCGGGGCGCTCGGCCTTGGCGAGGAGGAGGAGGTCCTCGACGATGCGGCTCATCCGGTCGAGCTCCTCCATGACGATCCGGATCGTCTCCTCGCGCTCGCCCGGGTCGTCGCCCATCAGCTCCAGATGGCCGCGGACGATGGTGATGGGCGTACGCAGCTCGTGGCCCGCGTCGTCCACGAACTCGCGCTGCGCGGCGAAGGCCCGCTCCAGGCGGTCGAGCATGCCGTTGAACGTCTCGGCGAGGGCCGCGATGTCGTCCCTGCCCTGCACCGGGATGCGCTGGGTCAGATCCTGTTCGGTGAGCTGTGCGGCGGTCGTGCGCACCAGGCGTACGGGCTTGAGGATGCGGCCGGCGACGGCCCAGCCGATGCCGGTCGTCATCAGGAGCGCGACCCCGGAGATGGCGAGCAGCATCGTGAACACGTCACCCGCCTTGGCCTGTTCGCCCGCCGGGTGGAAGGCGACGACGAACGCCGCCGCCGGATGGCCTCCGCTCGCCGCGATCTCCACCTTCGCCCAGCGGACCTCGCCCCGGTCACGGTGCAGCGTGCCGGTCGCGTCCGGGGACTCGAAGACCGCTCGCAGTGCCGCGGTGTCCTCGGCGAGCGGATGGTCGATCCGCGCCTCGCGTGACTGTTCCTTCTTCGCGGGTGCCTTGCCGGGGCGGCCGACCAGGCCGAGGAGCTCTTCGTCGGGGTCGGCGTACTGCCGGGAGAGGAAGAGCCGCAGGAGTGGGTCGGGAGCGCTGAACTTCTCGCCCGTCTGGGGATCGACCCCTTCGCGGGCGAGGTTGGTGAACTCCGCGGTCTCCTGGGCGAGCAGCCGGTCGATGCGGTGGTCGACGTCGCGCAGCAGGACGGAGCGGGTGGTGGCCGCGACCGCGGTGAGCGCGACGGTCATCACCACGAGCAGCCAGAGCAGGATCCGGACACGGGCGGATATCCAGCGGTGCGGGCGCTCAGCCGTCGTCACCGGGGCCGTCGTCGTCGTTGTCGCCCTGGCCGCCGCCGCTTCCTTCGTTGCCGTCGTCGTCGTTGTCATCGCCCGAGGAATTCTCGCTCACCGGCGGCGGGGACACCGTCTCGTCGCTCGGAGTCGGCCGGGGGGTGGTGGGCTTGGCGGAGGGCGAGGACGGTGATGGCGCCGACGGGGCTGACGGGGCTGACGGCGAGCCGCTCTCCAGCTCCACCTTGGGCGGGGCCTTGGGTGGCTCGGGGCTGTCGGTCAGGGCGTAGCTGGTCGCGGCGATGCCGAGGGGGATCGCCACGACGGCCGCCAGGGCGGCCATGCGGTGGGTGAAGACCATGACGGTGAGCGTGCCGGGCGCGGTGCGTCAGAAGCATGAGCGGCGGATGAAGAAACCCTCATCCGGCGCCCGGGAGGGGCGACTCAGGAGTCGAGGCCGATCGCGAACGCCGCTTCGAGGTCGTGCTGCGAGTACGTACGGAACGCGACATGCGTGTCCGTCGCCTCCACTCCCGGGATCTTGCTGATCTTGCCGGGGATGACGTCGGCCAGGTCGTCGTGGCGCGCGACGCGCACCATGGCGATCAGGTCGTACGTGCCGGTCACGGAGAAGACCTCGCTGACACAGTCGAGGGCGGCGATCGACTCGGCGATCTCCGGGATCCGGTCCACGCTGGTCTTGATGAGCACGATCGCGGTGATCACGGCTGACTGTCTCCCTCGGTAGCCGGTGCTGGCTTCTGCTTCTTCACTCTAGCTGTCCCCCTGTAGCGCCCCCACGCGTACAGAAAGCCCAGGGAGAACCCGACCAGGTGGGCCAGATACGCCACTCCGGGCCCAGCCGCGCCCTGCCAGGCCGCAAGCCACTGCAGCACCACCCAGAACGGCAGCACCACCCATGCAGGAAACCGCAGCGGCAGGAAGAAGAGGAACGGGAAGAGGCTGGTGACCCGCGCCTTGGGGAAGAGACGGAGAAAGGCCCCGAGCACCGCGGAGATCGCCCCCGACGCGCCCACCAGGGTCTGGTCGGAGCCCGCGTGCGCGACCGCGTAGGCGAACAGGGCGAGATAGCCGCAGCCGACATAGAAGAGCGCGAACTGGAGGTGCCCCATCCGTTCCTCGGCCATCGCCCCGAAGACGAAGAGGAACAGCATGTTGCCCAGGAGATGCAGCCAGCTGCCGTGCACGAAGAGCGCGGTGGCCGGGGCGAGCAGCGGCCGCATCGCCCCGCTGAACAACTCCGTGGGGACCACGCCCCAGCGCTCGAAGTAGGCCTGCTGGGCGGCGAGCAGCTCATCGCCGGTGCCGTGCACGGGATTGAGCCCGGACACCGGCGAGATCACGAAGACCAGACAGCAGACGGCGATCAGGCCATACGTCACCGGGGCGGACTGCCCCCTGAGCATCCGGCCCGCCGTCGTACCCCACGTCGTGATCATGAACAGAGCATGACGTAAGGGCGGCAAACCGTACAGACCGCCCCGCCGCGTGGAGGGCCGCCGCATGGAGACCCTTACAGGCCTTAGGGTTACGGGCACCACGCACCATGGAATTCCGAAGGAAAGCGAACAGCCACGATGACGGTTCCTCTGCCGACCGACACCACCAGGTGGCGCTGCCAGCTCTGCGGCAACCTCACGCGTTTCGACGTGACCCGCAGTTCGAAGGTCGTCGAATACGTGCACCTCGACCTGGCCGGTGAGTCGAACGTCGAGGAACGCGAGGTGGTCAGTGAGACCATCGAGTCGGTGCGCTGCCGCTGGTGCAACGCGGTGGACCAGGTGGAACTCGTGGACAGGCCGGGCGCCGGCTCCTGAGGGAGCGGGCCCCGCACAGCTAGTGGGGTGACGGATGGTGGAGAGCGCAAGCGGGGAGCCGGACGACGGCGCCGCTGAGGTGCTCGACCGCCCGCTGCCCGACGGAGTACGCCGACGGGTCGTCCAGATCGTCTCGGACGGCTTCGGCGGCCTCACAGTCAGCGAACTGCCCGCACAGCTGCGGCAGTACGCCCGCTTCACGCCGAACCGTCGCACGAAGTTCGCGGGCAACGCGATGGCGGCGGCCCTGGAGGGCGACGCGCTCTTCCGTCAGCGCATCGGCGAACGTCTCAGAGAGGCGGAGCCCGAGCTCACCGGCGCCCTGGACGCGGGCTCACCACCCCCGGCCGCGGACCCCCTCGATGTGGCGGCCGCGGCCTATGTGCTGCGTCCCACCGGCTGGGTGAAGCTGGTGACCGCCGCCGGCGAGGAGGCCCTGCGGGCCGACGCCGAGCGTGTGGACGACGAGACCCGCGCCGAGCTCGAACGGCTGCGCGGGGAACTCTCCGCAGCCCGCGGTCAGACGAAGGCCGAGACCGAACGGCTGCGCGCGGAGCTCGAGTCGGCGAAGAAGGAAGCCGAATCGATGCATCGCAAGCTGCGCGGCGCCCTCAGCGACGTCAAACGCGGCGAGGCGGCCCTGCGCAAGGCCGCGGCCGAGTCCGACGCCGCGCGGGCCGAGGGCCAGGCACAGCTGTCCGCCGCCGAGAGCGAGACCAGGCGGCTCAAGGCGCGGCTCAGCGAGACCGAGGCCGCCCTGGAGGCCAGCCGCAGGGCGGCGCGCGAGGGGCGCAGCGTCGAGGACATGCGGGTGCGGCTGCTGCTCGACACGGTCCTGGAGTCCGCCCAGGGACTGCGCCGCGAACTGGCCCTGCCGCCCGTCTCCGTGCGGCCCGCCGAGACCGTGGACGCCGTCGAGCCGGGGCGGATGACACCCAAGGACATCGCGGCCCGCGCGCTCTCCGAGAACGACCCGGCGATCCTCGACCAGCTGCTCGCGCTGCCGCAGGCGCACATGGTCGTGGACGGCTACAACGTCACCAAGACCGGCTATCCGACGATGCCCCTGGAGAAACAGCGGCTGCGCCTTCTCGGCTCGCTCTCGCAGCTCGCCGCGCAGACGGGCGCCGAGATGACCTGTGTCTTCGACGGTGCCGAACTCGCCGCGCCCGTGCTGCTCGCGCCGCCGCGCGGCGTGCGGGTGCTGTTCTCCAAGCCGGGCGTCACCGCGGACGAAGTGATCCGCCAGCTGGTGCGTGCCGAGCCTCCCGGGCGCCCCGTGGTCGTCGTCTCGACCGACCGCGAAGTGGCCGACGGGATCGCGAAGGCGGGCGCGCGGCCCGTCGCTTCGGCCGTGCTTCTGAAGCGGCTTTCGCGCGGCTGACGTACGCCGCTTCCGCGGGGATAAGGGTGCGCAAGTAACTCCTGTTCTCTATGCCCGAATTGGGGCGCCGCCTGCGCGACGCAGCGTCAACCGATCATCACCGCCTGTGCGTTATCGGTAAAATATGCGTCCCGCACCCCTCTTTTTGCCGGTCAGGATTTGAACTGATCACAAGAAGGTCACTAGGGTCTCGCCTCGAACCTCCGCTCGGTTGATCACCCATCCGGGGTGACAGCGGTGGTACCCGCCGACCGGGTCTCGGTAGGCGGCTGGAGGAAGAAGGAGCCGCCTTCGTGGCGTCCCACCGTCGACCCAAGCAGCCGAGCCGCGCGCGCGTGACCGTGCTCACCGCCACCGCCGCCGCTGCCGTCGCACTCACCTCCCAGGCGGCCAACGCGACGCCGAGCGAGAAGCCGAGCAAGGACGAGGTCAAGTCCAAGGTCGACAAGCTCTACGAGGACGCGGGCCGGGCCACCGACCGGTACAACGGCGCCAAGGAGAAGCAGGAGAAGCTCGAGAAGGAGATCGGCGAGCTTCAGGACAAGGTCGCCCGCGGCCAGGAGGACCTCAACGACCTGCGCGGCGGCCTCGGTTCGATGGCCAGCGCGCAGTACCGCTCCGGCGGCCTCGACCCCTCCGTCCAGCTCTTCCTCTCGGCCGACCCGGACGACTACCTCGACAAGGCGTCCACCATGGACCAGTTGAGCGGCCAGCAGGTCGAGGCGCTCAAGAAGGTCCAGGAGAAGCAGCGGACCCTCGCGCAGGAGCGCAAGGAGGCTTCCGACAAGCTCAAGGACCTCGCCGACACGCGCAAGGAACTGGGCAAGAAGAAGAAGGAAGTCCAGAGCAAGCTCGGCGCCGCCCAGAAGCTGCTCAACACGCTCACCGCCAAGGAGAAGCAGGAGCTCGCCGCCAAGGAGACCCGCGCGAGCCGCGACGCCGGCGACCGCGTGGACCTCGGCAAGGAGGCCCCGGCGTCGCAGCGCGGCCAGGCCGCCCTGAGCGCCGCCGCCACGCAGCTCGGCAAGCCCTATGTCTCCGGCGGCAGCGGCCCCAACTCCTACGACTGCTCCGGTCTCACGCAGTGGGGTTACAACCAGGCCGGCGTCCAGATCACCCGGACCACGTACACCCAGCAGAACGACGGCACGAAGATCGGCCGCAGCGAGCTGAAGCCCGGCGACCTGGTGTTCTTCAACAGCCTCGCGCACGTCGGCTTCTACGCGGGCAACGGCCAGGTGCTCCACGCCCCGAAGCCGGGCGCCGTCGTGCGCTACGAGTCGATGTCCACAATCGGCTCCTTCCAGTTCGGCGTCCGCATCTGAGGGGTTCGACCTCAGGCGTCCGCATCTGAAACGACCGGCGTGCCGTCCGAACGGGCGAATTCCGGCAACTCCAGCTGACCCCGCGCCCCGTCGGTGACCTGCGTCTCCGGCGGGGCGTCACGTTGTGTGCACGGCAGGGTCTTTGGCCGTGACGTGATCCCACGGCTACTGTCGCGCGCATCCCCCGACGGATCGGGGGGACTTTCCCCCGGTTCGTCCTTCTGTCCGGGGGTCCGTCAGCGAAGGGAGAGCGGCTTCCCGTGGGGTCCCATCGTCGTCTCGCGCAGTCCGGCCCGGACCGGAGCACGCGCGTAACCGTCCTGTCAGCCGCCGCGGCAACCGCCGCGGCCGCCCTCGCCGCCACACCGGCGGGCGCCGCACCGCAGGACACCCCGGCGACCACCAAGGCCAAGGTGGACCGCCTCTTCGAGCAGGCCGAGAAGGCCACCGAGGCGTACAACAAGGCCGACGAGCGCGCGGACACGCTGCGCGGGCAGGTCGAGCGGGCCAAGGACAGCGTCGCCCGCGGCCAGGAGCGCATCAACACGATGCGGGGCGCGCTCGGTTCGCTCGCCGGGGCGCAGTACCGCTCGGGCGGCATCGACCCCTCCCTCGCCCTGATGCTCTCCTCCGACCCGGACGGCTACCTGGACACGGCGGCGGCGCTCGACCGCATCAGCGCCCGGCAGGCCGGTGAACTGACCGATCTGCAAAGGGCCCAGCGCAGCCTCGCCCAGGAGCGCACGGAGGCGGGGCGCAAGCTCTCCGAGCTGGAGAAGAGCCGCACCGCCGTGGCCCGCCACAAGCGCAGCGTCGAGCACAAGCTCGCCAAGGCACGCAAGCTGCTCAACTCGCTGTCCTCGCAGGACCGGGAGGAGTACGACAGGACATCGCGCGCGGGACGCGACGGGATGCCGGACCTCGGGAGCGCCGGGCCGTCCTCGGCGCGGGCCGCCGCCGCCATCGCGGCAGCACGGTCGGCGATCGGCAAGCCCTACGTGTGGGGCGCCAACGGCCCGTCCGGCTTCGACTGTTCGGGCCTCATGCAGTGGTCGTACGCACAGGCGGGCGTCGGCCTGCCGCGCACCTCGCAGGCCCAGCGGCACGCGGGGCGCCAGGTGCCGCTGGCCCAGGCGCAGCCCGGTGACCTCGTCGCCTACCGCGACGACGCGAGCCACATCGGGATGTACATGGGCAACGGCCAGGTCGTGCACGCGCCCTACCCCGGCGCCCCCGTGCGCTACGACCCGGTCGGCATGATGCCGGTGTCGTCCGTGACGCGGATCTGACCGGCGGCCCGCGGCCCGCTGCCCGTACGATCTGAAACGTGGCTGGTCGCGGGCGTGGGTCGTGGGTCCTTGTAATCTGTTTCGCCCTGCTCGTCGGGTGCGGTGGTCCATCGGCGCCCGACGCCGCGCCCGGCGACGTGCGCAGACTGCTCGACCGGCGCGCGGAGGCGCTGCTCGACCGGGACGCGAAGGCGTACCGCGCGACGGGCCGCGATGCCGGGGCCGCCGAGGCCTACGACAACCTCCGCGAGGTCCCGCTCCAGTCCTGGCAGTACCGCCTGACCACCTTCGAGCGGACCGGCACGCGGGCCACGGCGACCGCCGACCTCCGCTACCGGATCAAGGGCTACGACAGCGAGCCGCTCACCACGTCGCGCGCGCTCACGCTTCAGGAGCGCGACGGACAGTGGTACGTCGCCGCTGAACGGCCCGCGAAGAAGGCCACGCAGCAACTCTGGGACCAGGGGCCCGTCACGTCCGTACGGGGCGCTCACAGCCTCGTGCTCGGCGTCGGGCGCGGCGAGCGGAACGAGACGACGCTGCGCGAGTACGCGCACCTCGCCGACCGGGCGGTCCCCCTCGTACGGGACGCCTGGCGGGAGAAGTGGCCGCAGCGGGTCGTCGTCATGGTGCCCAAGTCCCTGGACGGCATGGCCGGTCTTCTCGGGGCACCCGCTTCCGGGTACCAGGGGATCGCGGCGGTGACCACGGGGGAGACGGGTGGCTCCGGGGCGGCGCCCGCGGACCGGATCATCGTCAACCCCGAGGCGTACGGCGTGCTCGGCGACTTCGGCAAGCAGGTCGTGCTCACCCACGAGACGACCCATGTCGCGACCCGCGCGCACACCTCACCTGCGACCCCCCTGTGGCTCTCCGAAGGCTTCGCCGACTGGGTGGGCTACCGCGGCACGGGCCGCACCGCCGCCCAGGCCGCCCCCGAACTGCGCCGCGCGGTCCAGCGGGAGCAACTGCCCGGCGCGCTCCCCGAGGACGAAGCCTTCGGCTTCAGCGGCGACGCGGGGAAGCTGGCCCAGGCGTACGAAGGGTCGTGGCTGGCCTGCCGGATGATCGCGGACCAGTGGGGCGAGGAGCGCCTGACGCGCTTCTACGAAGCGGTCGGCGAGCACAAGAAGAGGCCGGGCGCGGTGGAGGACGCGCTGCGGGACGTCCTGGACATCACTCCGCAGGAGTTCACGGCGCGGTGGCGTACGTATCTTCGCGCGGAGCTCGGCTGACCTCTGCGGGCGCCGACGCGCGTTCACGTGCCCGTGGTTCGGACACCGTCTGCCGCCACAGGTTCCGGCAGGCGAGCAGTGCCGCCGCGACGAGCAGACCATTGCGTACGAAGAGCAGGGCGATGCCCAGCGGGTCGCTCGCCACCACGTGCGAGAACCAGATGGGGAACTCCAGGAACGTGACGAACGTGGCCGCGAGCACCAGGCGCGCGGGCAGCGCCATGCGGCTCGCGCGGAACGCCAGGCACACGGCGGCGACCCCGACCAGCCACAGGAGGTACTGCGGGCTGATCACCCGGCTCGTCGTCGTGAACAGCAGTACGGCGACGAAGGCCGCGTCCGCCACCGTGCTGGCGGACCAGACGCGCGCGCGAAGCCGCCACACCAGGAGCCAGCAGAAGGCCGCCACGGAGAGCCCCTGCGCCAGGGTGCTGACCAGCGGGACGTACGGGCCGAGGAACTCCACCGAGCCGTAGTTGAGCTGCACCTCGCCCTGCCAGCCGAGGTGGCGTGCGACATGGAAGACGAGCGCGCCAAGGGACTCGACCTCGGTGCCGCGGTCGCGCTGGAAGGTCAGGAAGGCGAGCGCTCCGGGCATCGTCACCAGGAAGGCGAGGGTCAGACCGGCGGCGGTGGCGACCGCCGCGCCCCAGGAACTCCGGGTGGCACGCGCGCGTGGCATGCCGATGAGCAGCAGGGCGGGCCACACCTTGAGCAGCGCGCCGCACCCCGCGAGCGCCCCCATCGTGCGGGGATGGCGCGCCCCGGCGAGCAGCGCGGCGACCGCGACGGCCGTCACCATCACGTCGTAACGGGCGTACACGGTCGGCCCGAGCAGCGCCACGCCCACGACCCACACCCAGGCCCCCCGGAGGGACTTGCCGGGCCGGCGGCCCGCATACAGGAGCAGTCCGCAGACGAGCGCGTCGGAGAGTAGGGCGAGCACGAAGAACGCCGACGTGTAGTCCACGAAGGGCAGCAGGGCGGGGGAGAGGACCGCGAGGGCGGCGGCGGGCGGGTACTGCCAGGTGACGTCGTCGAGGGGGAAGGTGCCGGTGCGCAGGACCTCGTACCAGCCCTGGTAGATGACGGCGACGTCACTGGTCACGTCGGGGCCGGGGGCGGTGAGCACCTTGAAGACGCAGAGCAGCAGCACGGTCCTGGTCAGGACCCACACGGTCAGGATCCGCGCCACGCGCACCACGCCCCTTTTCGGATACTTCATTGTGGTTCGGGGAGCCATGATGCCGGGCGCGGTCGTGCGGGGGCCAAGAGGCGGGGCCGTCCGGGAGGCGAGGCCGTCCCACGCCCTGCCGGGCTTTCGGTACTGTCGGCGACGATGCACAAGACCCTGATCGTCACGAACGACTTCCCGCCCAGGCCCGGTGGCATCCAGGCGTTCCTGCACAACATGGCGCTGCGCCTGGACCCCGAACAGCTCGTCGTCTACGCCTCCACGTGGAAGCGGGGACGCGAGGGCGCCGAGGCCACGGCCGCCTTCGACGCGGAGCAACCCTTCAAGGTCGTACGCGACCCCACGACGATGCTGCTCCCGACCCCGCGCGTCACGCGGCGCGCGGTCTCGCTCCTGCGGGAACACGGCTGCGAGTCGGTGTGGTTCGGGGCCGCGGCGCCGCTGGGGCTCATGTCACCGGCGCTGCGCAAGGCGGGCGCGCGGCGTCTCGTCGCCACGACGCACGGGCACGAGGCGGGGTGGGCGCAGCTGCCCGCTTCACGCCAACTGCTCCGCCGCATCGGCGACTCGACGGACACGATCACCTATCTGGGCGAGTACACGCGCTCCCGCATCGCCGCGGCGCTGTCGCCCGCGGCGGCCGGGCGGATGGTCCAACTGCCGCCGGGCGTCGACGAGAAGACGTTCCACCCCGGCTCGGGCGGGGACGCCGTGCGGGCCCGCCTCGGCCTGACGGACCGCCCTGTCGTGGTGTGCGTCTCGCGTCTCGTGCCGCGCAAGGGGCAGGACACGCTGATTCTTGCAATGCCCCGGATTTTGGCGGCGGAGCCGGAGGCCGTGCTTCTCGTGGTGGGCGGCGGGCCCTACGAGAAGGAGCTGCGGAAGCTGGCCGCCGAGACCCGAGTCTCGGACTCCGTGCGGTTCACGGGGGCGGTGCCGTGGGAGGAACTTCCCGCGCATTACGGCGCGGGTGACGTCTTTGCCATGCCGTGCAGGACCCGGCGGGGCGGATTGGACGTGGAGGGCCTCGGCATCGTCTACCTGGAGGCTTCGGCCACGGGGCTCCCGGTGGTGGCCGGTGACTCCGGCGGGGCGCCGGACGCGGTGCTTGACGGTGAGACCGGCTGGGTCGTCCGGGGCGGCTCCCCGGAAGCCGCCGCCGACCGGATCGTCACCCTGCTGGGTGACGCGGAGCTGCGGGCGCGGATGGGGGAGCGGGGCCGGGAGTGGGTGGAGGAGCGGTGGCGCTGGGATCTCCTGGCGGAGAGGCTGCGGGAGTTGCTGTAGCGCCTTACGGGTAGCCGCCGTGGCTTGTTGCGCGACTGACTGCCGTCATGGGCTGAGCGCGCAGTTCCCCGCGCCCCTGACGGGGCGCCCCGTCAGGGGCGCGGGGAACTGCGCGAGCAACCAACGCTACCCGCGGTAAATCGCCTCGATCTCGTCCGCGTAGTCCTTGGCCACAACATTCCGCTTCAGCTTCAGCGAAGGCGTCAGGTGACCCGACTCCTCCGTGAACTGAGACGAGAGGACACGGAACTTACGCACCGACTCCGCCTTGGAGACAGCCGCGTTGCCGTCGTCCACCGCGGTCTGGATCGCGGCAAGAAGATCCGGGTCGTCCCGGAGCGACGCCGCCGTGGAACCGGCGGGCTTCCCGTGGTCCGAGGCCCACCGGCCGAGAAACTCGTCGTCCACCGTGACCAGCGCGCCCACGAAGGGCCGCCCGTCGCCCACGACCATGCACTCCGCGACAAGCGCGTGCGCGCGGATGCGGTCCTCGATCACCGCGGGAGCGACGTTCTTGCCGCCCGCCGTCACGATGATCTCCTTCTTGCGGCCGGTGATCCGGAGGTAGCCGTCCTCGTCGAGGGTGCCGATGTCGCCCGTGTGGAACCAGCCGTCGGCCAGCGCCTCTTCGGTCGCGCCCTCGTTGTTCCAGTACTCCGTGAACAGGTGCTCGCCGTGCAGGAGCACCTCGCCGTCGTCGGCGATCCGGACGACCGAGCCGGGCAGCGGCTGGCCGACCGTGCCGATCTTCTGGCGGTCCCAGGGGTTGAAGGCGGTGGCCGCGCACGACTCCGTCAGGCCGTACCCCTCAAGGACGGTGAAGCCGATGCCGCGGAAGAAGTGGCCAAGGCGCTCGCCGAGCGGTGCGCCGCCCGAGATCGCGTACTCGCCGCGCCCGCCGAGGACGGCCCGCAGCTTGCTGTAGACCAGCTTGTCGAACGTCTTGTACTTGATCTTGAGGCCGAGCGAAGGACCGCTCGGGGTGTCGAGCGCGCGGCTGTACGCGATCGCCGTGTCCGCAGCCTTGTCGAAGATCTTGCCCTTGCCGTCGGCCTGCGCCTTGGCGCGCGCCGAGTTGTAGACCTTCTCGAAGACGCGCGGGACGCCCAGGATCATCGTCGGCCGGAACGACGCCAGCTCGTCCGTGAGGTTCTTGACGTCGGGCGCGTGGCCCAGCTTGATCGGCGCCATCAGCGCGGCGACCTCGACCAGGCGCCCGAAGACGTGCGCGACGGGGAGGAAGAGGAGGACGGAGCACTCGCCGGTGCGGAAGAGCGGTTTCAGGCGCTCCACCACGTTGCCGCACTCCGCGAAGAAGCTGCGGTGGGTGAGCACACAGCCCTTGGGGCGGCCGGTGGTGCCCGAGGTGTAGACGATGGTGGCCGGGTCGTCGGCGCCCGCGACCGCGCCGCGCTCGTCGACGGTCTCCTCCGGGACGTCGGCGCCCGCGCGGTTCAGCTCGTCGACGCCGCCGCGGTCGATCTGCCAGACGTTGACCAGGTCGGGGAGCCGGTCGCGCACCGATTCGACGGCCGCGCTGTGCGTGTCCAGCTCGACGATGATGCCCACGGCGCCGGAGTCGCCCAGGATCCACTGGATCTGCTCGGCCGAACTCGTCTCGTACACCGGCACGGTGACCGCGCCCGCGCTCCAGATCGCGAAGTCGAGGAGCGTCCACTCGTAGCGGGTGCGGGACATCAGGGCTACGCGGTCGCCGGGGCGCACCCCGGAGGCGATGAGCCCCTTGGCCGCGGCGCGCACCTCGGCGAGGAAGGTCTTGGCGTTGACGTCCTGCCAGGTGCCGTTCACCTTGCGGCCGATGACGGCGACATCCGGGTGCTGCGCGGCATTTCTGCGGACGATGTCGGTCAGATTGCCGTCCGCAGGGACCTCGTACAGGGCCGGAAGGCTGAACTCGCGCAAGACTGCTGCTCCTACATAGGGCGCCGGCGCCACGACGTTGTGCGATGCGACGGTGCGGTCCAAGATCGGGCAGGTGCTCCGTGGAAACTGGGGGGAAAGAGGGCTGGAGCACTACTGGACTGCCCGGACGTTACCCATGGGTATGGCTTGTTCGGTAGGGGGTCCGGGCCAGATGTTCGGTGCGTCACACGTCGTTGTGGTCTGAACCGCACAGTACGCCACGCCATTCCCGACTCGGAAGTAACCGCAGGTCCGCCCCCTTCTCAGTGCCTCTACCCACGTTTGCCCGCTCGTTCTAGGGTGATCGGCATGCCAGGTTTCCGGGTCAATGTGGTCAGTGACGTGCACGGCAACACAAAGGATCTCGCCCGCGCGGGCGAGGGAGCCGACGCGCTCGTCTGTCTCGGTGACCTGGTCCTCTTCCTCGACTACGCCGACCACTCGCGCGGCATCTTCCCCGACCTCTTCGGCGAGGAGAACGCCGACCGCCTCGTCGAGCTGCGCACCGCCCGCCGCTTCGACGAGGCCAGGGAGCTGGGCGCGCGGCTGTGGGCAGGCATAGACCGCGGGCCCGCCATCGAGAGCGCGGTACGCAAGCAGTACGCCGAGATGTTCGCCGCCTTCCCCACGCCGACGTACGCCACGTACGGCAATGTCGACATGCCGACCCTCTGGGCCGAGTACGCGGGCCCCGGCACCACCGTCCTCGACGGCGCGCGGGCCGAGATCGGCGGCCGGGTCTTCGGGTTCGTCGGCGGCGGCCTCCGCACGCCCATGCGGACGCCCTACGAGATCAGCGACGAGGAGTACGCGGCCAAGATCGAGGCCGTCGGCGAGGTCGACGTGCTCTGCACGCACATCCCGCCGGACGTGCCCGAGCTCGTGTACGACACCGTCGCGCGCCGCTTCGAACGCGGCAGCCGTGCCTTGCTCGCGGCCATTCACAAGACCCGCCCGCGATACGCACTTTTCGGCCACGTCCACCAGCCCCTGACGCGGCGGATGCGGATCGGGGCGACGGAGTGTGTGAACGTGGGGCACTTCGCGAGCTCGGGCAGGCCGTGGGCCCTGGAGTGGTGACGGGGGCCCACTTCGTGCGCGGTAGCCTTCACGCGTCACACACGTAGACACCACCCCCCGTACCTGACCGCATCTGGAGGAGCCACAGCGATGGCGGAACACACCAGCTCGAGCATCACGATCGAGGCGGCACCGGCCGAGGTGATGGGAGTGATCGCCGACTTCGCGCGCTACCCGGACTGGACGGGTGAGGTGAAGGAGGCGGAGGTCCTCGACACCGACGACCAGGGCCGCGCCAAGCAGGTCCGCCTCGTCATGGACGCGGGCGCGATCAAGGACGACCAGACCCTCGGGTACACGTGGACCGGCGAGAACGAGGTCAGCTGGACCCTCGTCAAGTCGCAGATGCTGCGGTCGCTGGACGGCTCGTACCTCCTGAGGCCCGCGGGTACCGGCACCGAGGTCACGTACAAGCTGACCGTCGACGTCAAGATCCCCATGCTCGGGATGATCAAGCGCAAGGCGGAGAAGGTCATCATCGACCGGGCGTTGGCGGGCCTGAAGAAGCGGGTGGAGTCGGGCCCCAAGGCCTGAGACCACGGGGGGTTAACGTTCACCCTTATGCGCACACTCCTCGTCACCGGCCCCGGCGGCTCCGGCCGAACCACTGTCGCCGCGGCCACGGCGCTGTCCGCCGCCCGCGAGGGACGCCGGGCCCTGCTGATCACGGCCGACCGGGTCGACACCGGCGAAGAGCAAGGCCTCACCGTCCAGCGGCTCACCCCCGGCGAGGAGTTCCGGGACGACCTCCTGGCCCTGCAGAACCGTGCCGCCTCCGCGCTGGACCTGCTCGGCGCCGGACGCCTCGAAGGCGAGGAGCTCACGCCCCTGCCCGGCAGCGACGAACTGGCCCTGCTGCGCGCCCTGCGCGACGCGGGTCAGGCCGCGTACGACACCGTGGTGGTGGACCTGCCCCCGGCGCCCCGCGCCCTCTCGCTCCTCGCGCTCCCCGAGCAGCTGCGCCGCTACCTCCGCAGGCTGCTGCCCCCCGAGCGGCAGGCGGCCCGCGCCCTGCGGCCCATGCTCGGCCGCATCGCGGGCGTCCCGATGCCCGCCTCCTGGCTGTACGAGACCGCGGACCGCTGGGACACCGAACTCGCCGCCGCGCAGGCCGTGATCGAGGACCCGCGAACGACGGTCCGCCTGGTCGCCGAGCCAGGACCCGCCGGCGCCGACGCCGTGCGCGCCGCCGCCACCGGCCTCGCGCTGCAGGGCCTGCGCACCGACGCCGTGCACGCCAACCGCGTCCTGCCCGACGACACCCCCGACACCTGGCTCGCCGAGCTCATCGCCCAGCAGCGCAAGACGCTGGCCGAGTGGGAAGAGACGTACGGCGACGGCCTTCTCCCGCTCCCGCACCTGGGCCGCGATGCCCGCGGCGCCGACGACCTGGCCGCCCTCGGCGTGCCCGCTCCCGCCGCGGCCCCGGAGGCCGTGCGGTGGCCCGTCGTCGACGCCCTCGCCGACGACGGCGTACTGATCTGGCACATCCCTCTCCCCGGCGCCGTACGCGAGGAGCTCGGTCTGATCCGGCGCGGGGACGAACTCGTCGTCACCGCGGGACCCTTCCGGCGCATGGTGACCCTGCCGTCCGCCCTGCGCCGCTGCACCGTCGAGGGGGCCGGGCTGCGCGAGGGCGAGCTGCGGGTGCGGTTCGCGCCGGACCCCGATCTGTGGCCGCGGACACGGTGAACGGGCTACCGCCGTTCGGGTAACGTCGAGAGTACGAATCCATAGACCGTCCTCCGCGGGAGTCTGTCCGTCATGAGCGATGCCAGCGAGCGCGAAGTGCCCGAACCCGAAGCGGCCAGCGCCGACGCCGACGCGTGGGCGAAGGCGTGCGCCGAGGACCTCGCGGCGGAGAAGGCCCGGCGCCGTGCCCAGTACGGGCCGCCGCCCGGCTCGGCCGGCGAGGAGCTGCGCAAGCTCGTCGACGCCGTGTCGGAGAAGCTGTCCGGACTTCAGACGCCGTTGCTCGGCGCGGTCGCCCAGGGCGCCGTCGAGCAGACCGTCCGGCAGGTCGTCCAGCAGGCGAAGGCCGCCGTCGAACCGGTCATCGAGCGCAACCCCGACGTCTTCGACCACCTCGCCGCCGCCGGGGGCGAACTGCTCGCCGCGTACCGCTCCGCGGTCGAGGGCCAGGAGGGCCGCTGGACCCGCGGGAGCGACGCGGCGAAGGGTCCCGACCCGCGGGACGAGGGCCCTGGTCCCGCGGAACACATCGACCTGGACTGACTACCCCTCGGGTACGGTTGCCCATAGCGGGGCTCGACCGAAACTGAGGGACACATGGGACTCACCATCGGCGTCGATATCGGCGGCACGAAGATCGCGGCCGGAGTGGTCGACGAAGAGGGCACCATTCTCGACACCCACAAGGTGCCCACGCCGCCGACCGCCGAAGGCATCGTGGACGCGATCTGTGCCGCCGTGTCCGGGGCCGGCAAGGGGAACGACGTGGAGGCCGTCGGCATCGGCGCCGCCGGTTACGTGGACGACAAGCGCGCCACCGTTCTCTTCGCACCGAACATCGACTGGCGCCACGAGCCGCTCAAGGACAAGGTCGAGCAGCGGGTCGGCCTTCCGGTCGTCGTGGAGAACGACGCGAACGCCGCGGCCTGGGGCGAGTACCGCTTCGGCGCGGGCGCGGGCCACGAGGACGTCATCGTCATCACGCTGGGCACGGGCCTCGGCGGCGGCATCATCATCGGCAACAAGCTGCGGCGCGGACGCTTCGGCGTGGCCGCCGAGTTCGGGCACATCCGGGTCGTGCCGGACGGGCTCCTGTGCGGCTGCGGAAGCCAGGGCTGCTGGGAGCAGTACGCGTCGGGGCGCGCCCTCGTCCGGTACGGACGACAGCGGGCCAATGCCACGCCGGAGGCCGCGGAGCTGCTCCTCGGCCTGGGCGACGGCACCGTCGAGGGCATCGAGGGCAAGCACATCAGCGAGGCGGCCCGGCAGGGTGACCCCGTCGCCGTCGACTCCTACCGCGAGCTGGCCCGCTGGGTCGGCGCGGGCCTGGCCGACCTGGCCTCGCTCTTCGACCCCTCCGCGTTCATCGTGGGCGGCGGCCTCTCCGACGAGGGCGAACTGGTGCTCGACCCGATCCGCAAGTCTTTCCGCCGGTGGCTCATCGGCGGGCAGTGGCGTCCGCATGCGCAAGTGCTTGCAGCTCAGCTGGGTAATAAGGCGGGGCTCGTGGGCGCCGCTGACCTGGCTCGGCAGGGCTGAGTCGCTGCTGATCCCGCGTTTCGTACGAGGCCCGCTGTCCCCTTCCGGGGGCGGCGGGTTTCGTCGTGACGGCACCCCGCAGCGCGTATCTTGATCTCCATGGTGACGCTGCCCAACTCCCGGACCGAAGACGACGGTTCAGCCGTGGTCCGGGTGCTCAGTTACAACATCCGGTCCATGCGGGACGACACCGACGCGCTGGCGCGGGTCATCGCCGCCTGCGCGCCCGACCTCGTACTCGTCCAGGAAGCGCCCCGGTTCTTCCGGTGGCGCAAGAAGCTGGCGCGGCTCGCCCGCGCCGCCGATCTGGTGATGCTCTCGGGCGGCGCCACCGCGTCCGGGCCCGCGCTGCTCTGCTCGCTGCGGGCCACCGTCGAGCGGACCGAGGACGTGCTCCTTCCGCTGACGCCGGGACTGCACCGGCGCGGCTTCGCCACCGCCGTCGTGCGGTTCGGCGGCGCCCGGCTCGGCGTCCTGAGCTGCCATCTGAGCCTGCAGACCGACGAGCGGTACGAACAGGGCGGGATGCTGCTCGACCGTCTTGCCGGGATGGGCGTGGAGCACGCCGTCGCGGGCGGTGACCTCAACGAAAGGCCCAAGGGCCGTACGTTCCGCAGGATCGCCTCGGAGCTGCGGGACTGCTGGGCGACCGCGCCCTGGGGCGGCGAGAACACCTCGACGCCGGGCGACCCGCATCAGCGCATCGACGCCGTCTTCACCACGCCGGGGGTCGAAGTGCTCGGCTGCGGCGTGCCGTTGGAGCTCGACGGGGTCAGCGAGGCGGATCTGCGGGCGGCCACCGACCACCTGCCGGTGCTCGCCGCCCTCAGGATTCCCGCCACCCAGGGCGCCTAGCCCCTTCAGACCACCGCGCCGCGGCCCGGGTCGTCCTCCTCGTCGTCGTCACCCTTCATCCGCGCCACCAGCGTGCCGAAGCCGCCGAGGAAGCCGCCGATGCTGAGCGTCGTCAGCCACCACGTCATCTGCCAGCCGAGCAGCACCGCGAGCAGGAGCAGCAGCGGGCCGCCGAGCACGGCGAGCCAGGCGAACTTCGCCGTGACGTCCGCGGCGGGCAGCGGCGGCGGCTCCGGCGGGACGAAGTGGCCCTCGTCGTCCGCGCCCAGGTCGTCGTCCGACGCCTCGGGGGCGTCGTAGTCACGCGGGCCGCTGCCGACGCCGGGGGCGAAGGAGACGGAGCCGCCGAGCGGCTTCTTGGACCCGGAGTCGTCCGGGTTCTCGGGGGCCGTGGGGTTCTTCACGCTCGTGTCGCCCGAGCCGGGCTTCTCGTTCGTCTCCGGTTCGAGCAGCGCCAGGTCCTCGATGGACTTGAACGGCTTGGCACCCGGCGGGTCCGCCGGCTCCTGGCCGTACCCCGCGACGATCGCCTGCCAGGCCGCGTCCTCGTCGAGCGGCAGGCCCTGGCCCTCGGAGGGCTCCTGGCGCTTCTCGGGCTCGCGGCTCTCGTCGCCGTCGGGTTCGATTCGGTCCTGCTCAGCCACCGGTGGCCGTCCCTTCCTTACCGACACTGGGGGCGAGCCGGCCGATGAACGCGTAGCTCTCCTCGAAGATCCGGTCCGCATCGTGGTCCAACGTCGCGACGTGGTAGCTCTGTTCCAGGATGGTCTCGGTGACGTCCGCGGACGACACCCGGCTGAGGATCCTGGCCGAGTCGGCCGGCGGCACCACATGGTCCTGAGGGCTGTGCAGCACCAGCAACGGCTGTGTCACCTGCGGCAGTTCACGGTCGAGCCGCTGGAAGAACCGGCGCAACGAGTGGGCGGCGTGCAGCGGCACCCGGTCGTACGCGAGTTCCTTCGAGCCCTCCAGGGCGATGTCGCTGGCGATGCCCGGCGTCGTGGGCACCAGATGCCGGGCGAACGGCAGGGCGTACGCGGCCAGGCCGTGCACCTTGTTCGCCGGGTTCACCAGGACCAGGCCACGCACCTCGTCGCCGTGCTTCGAGGCGAGCCGCAGGGCCAGCGCGCCGCCCATGGAGAGGCCGAAGACGAAGACATCCGTGCACCGCTCGAGGAGCCCGCGCAGCTCGCGCTCCACCTCCGCGTACCAGTCCTGCCAGCCGGTGACCTGGAGGTCCTCCCAGCGCGTGCCGTGCCCGGGAAGCAGCGGGAGCGAGACGGTCAGGCCCTGCCCCGCGAGGTACTCCGCCCAGGGGCGCAGGGACTGCGGGGATCCGGTGAAGCCGTGACAGAGGAGGACGCCGACCTCGCCGCCCTCGTGGCGGTACGGCTCGGCTCCGGGGAGGACCGGCACTTCGGTCTCCTTCGTGAGATGTGGCTGCGGGGTGGGAGTACTTCACCGTACGCGACCGGACTGACACCGACCAGGGCCGTCGGGCCCTTTGGGCCTACTGCGGGTTAAGGTCTGATCCACACATAACAGGAGGCACACGGTTTGATCTACGGCGCAATGAAGGTCGCCATCGGAGGGCCGCTGAAGCTCGGCTTCAGGCCCTGGGTGGAAGGCCTTGAGAACGTACCCGCCGATGGACCGGCCATCCTGGCGAGCAACCATCTCTCCTTCTCGGACTCCTTCTTCCTGCCCGCGGTCATCGACCGCAAGGTCACCTTCATCGCGAAGGCGGAGTACTTCACGTCTCCGGGCGTGAAGGGCAAGCTCACGGCCGCCTTCTTCAAGGGCGTGGGCCAGCTGCCCGTGGACCGCTCCGGCGGCCGCGGCGCGGGCGAGGCGGCCATCAAGAGCGGCATCGAGGTCCTGGAGCGCGGCGAGCTCTTCGGCATCTACCCGGAAGGCACGCGTTCGCCCGACGGGAGGCTCTACCGTGGCAAGCCCGGCGGCCTCGCGCGCGTGGCCCTCGCCACCGGGGCGCCCGTGCTCCCCGTGGCGATGATCGACACGGAGAAGATCCAGCCGCCGGGCAAGGTGGTGCCGAAGCTGATGCGGCCCGGCATCAAGATCGGCAAGCCGCTCGACTTCAGCCGGTACCACGGCATGGAGCACGACCGGTTCGTCCTGCGGGCGGTCACCGACGAGGTCATGTACGAGATCATGAAGCTGTCCGGCCAGGAGTACGTCGACGAGTACGCGACGGCCGCCAAGCGCCGGCTCTCGGACGCGGCGAAGGCCGAGAAGGAAGCGGAGAAGAAGGCGGAGAAGGCGGCCGCGGCGGCCGAGAAGGAACGGTCCGGCGCGTAATCGCGTCGCTGTGAAGGGGAGCCGGGTGCGGGGGGAACGGCCGGGCGACCCAAGGGGGTGGGGGACATGACCAAGCGCGTTCGCGTCATGAGGATGTCGGTGGAGCAGCCGCTGTGGCGTGCCCTGACCGGCTACCGCGTACTGACGATGCTGTACGCGATCGGCCTCTTCGTGGCGGCGCACCAGAAGTTCGACCGCCCCTGGGTGGCCATCGGGTACTACGTGGTGCTCGCGGGATGGACCATCGGCACGCTGCCGAAGGTCGCGAACGCGGCCAGCTGCACCAAGCGGTTCCTGATCGCCGACCTGACCATCGCGCTGGTCGGCATCCTGCTCACGCCGGTCGCCGACTCGCACCAGCGGATCGTCCACGACGGCCCGACGCTGCCGTCGATATGGACGGCGGGCGCGGTGCTCGCCTTCGCGATCAAGGGTGGTTGGCGGTGGGCGGCGTTCGCCTCGGCGCTCGTCGGCGCCGCCAACATCGCGCAGCGCGGCAGGCCCACCCAGGACACGCTCCACAACGTCCTGCTCGTGTGCATCGCCTCCATCGCCATCGGATACGTCGTCGAGGTGGCCCGCGCCTCCGAGCGCACCCTCGCCCGCGCCCTGGAGATCGAGGCCGCGACCCGCGAGCGGGAGCGCCTGGCGCGCGACATCCACGACAGCGTGCTCCAGGTCCTCGCGATGGTGCAGCGGCGCGGCAGCGCGATCGGCGGCGAGGCGGCGGAGCTCGGCAGGATGGCGGGCGAGCAGGAGGTCGCACTGCGCACGCTGGTGGCGGGCGGCCTGGTCAGGACGTCGCACGAGTCGGAGGACGCCTCGATGGGGGCCGTCGTCCGCGCGGTGGAGGAGCCGGACGGCGACGCCGACGACGGAGACATCTGTGACCTGAGGTCCCTGCTCTTCCCGTACGCGGGCGCCCGGGTGACCGTCTCGGAGCCGGGCGCTCCGGTCACCCTCGAGTCGAAGGCCGCGCGGGAACTGGCCGCCGCGGTCGGCGCCGCCCTGGACAACGTCCACCGGCACGCGGGCCCGGACGCCGCGGCCTGGATCCTGGTCGAGGACGAGCCGGACGCCGTGATCGTGACGGTGCGGGACGACGGCCCCGGCATCCCCGAGGGCCGTCTCGCCGAGGCCGAGGGCGAGGGGCGGCTCGGTGTCGCCCTGTCGATCAGGGGCCGGCTGCGGGACATCGGCGGCACGGCGGAGCTGATCTCGGTGCCGGGCCAGGGCACGGAAGTAGAACTGAGAGTCCCACGGGGGAAGGCAGGAAAGGAACGATGAACGAGCAGCGACTGCGGGGTGCCGACGGCGGCACGGACCCGGTCAAGGTCATGGTCGTCGACGACCACCCGATGTGGCGGGACGCGGTCGCCCGCGACCTCGCCGAGGCAGGGTTCGACGTGGTCGCCACGGCGGGCGACGGCGACCAGGCCGTGCGCCGCGCACAGGCCGCCGCACCCGACGTCCTCGTACTCGACCTGAACCTGCCCCTGAAGCCGGGCGTCCAGGTCTGCAAGGAACTCGTCGGCGCCAACCCCGCCCTGCGCGTCCTCGTCCTCTCGGCGAGCGGCGAGCACGCGGATGTCCTGGAGGCGGTCAAGTCCGGCGCCACCGGCTATCTCCTGAAGTCGGCCTCCACCGCCGAGCTGACCGACGCGGTGCGCCGCACGGCCGTCGGCGACACGGTCTTCACCCCGGGCCTCGCGGGCCTCGTCCTCGGCGAGTACCGCCGTCTGGCGTCCGATCCGGCGCCCGGCGCCCCGGACGAGCCGAAGGCACCGCAGCTGACCGACCGCGAGACCGAGGTGCTGCGTCTTGTCGCCAAGGGGCTGAGCTACAAGCAGATCGCCGAGCGCCTGGTCATCTCGCACCGCACCGTGCAGAACCACGTGCAGAACACCCTGGGCAAGCTCCAGCTCCACAACCGCGTGGAGCTCGTGCGGTACGCGATCGAGCGGGGTCTCGACGACGCGTGAGCCCTCGGGCAGCCCCTCGGCCGACCCCTCATAAGGGTGAACTCGCGTGATCAACTCCCCTGTACCGGCCAGGAATTGACCATACGGACCGTCCCTGAGTGACCTGTATCACCATTAGCGTGGCTCGCATACAGGTCACTGAGGCGAAGGGACGTTTCCATGGCGGCCAAGAAAATCGGAGTACTGACCGGAGGCGGCGACTGCCCCGGGCTCAACGCCGTCATCCGGGGCATCGTCCGCAAGGGCGTGCAGGAGTACGGCTATGACTTCGTCGGCTTCCGGGACGGCTGGCGCGGTCCGCTTGAGGGCGACACCGTCCCGCTCGACATCCCGGCCGTGCGGGGCATCCTGCCCCGGGGCGGCACCATCCTCGGCTCCTCGCGCACCAACCCGCTCAAGGCGGAGAACGGCATCCGCCGGATCAAGGAGAACCTCGCCAAGTACGAGGTCGAGTCCCTCATCGCCATCGGTGGCGAGGACACCCTCGGCGTCGCCGCGCGGCTCACCGACGAGTACGGCATCAATGTCGTCGGCGTACCCAAGACCATCGACAACGACCTCTCCGCCACGGACTACACCTTCGGCTTCGACACCGCGGTGGGCATCGCTACCGAGGCGATCGACCGGCTGCACACGACCGCCGAGTCGCACATGCGGGTCCTGGTGGTCGAGGTCATGGGGCGGCACGCGGGCTGGATCGCGCTGCACTCCGGGCTCGCCGGGGGCGCGAACGTCATCCTCATCCCCGAGCAGCGCTTCGACGTGGAGCAGGTGTGTGCCTGGGTGACCTCGCGGTTCAAGGCGTCGTACGCGCCGATCGTCGTCGTCGCTGAAGGGGCCATGCCCAAGGACGGCGAGATGGTCCTCAAGGACGGGACGCAGGACTCCTTCGGGCATGTGCGGCTCTCGGGTGTGGGGGAGTGGCTGGCCAAGGAGATCGAGGGGCGGACCGGCAAGGAGGCAAGGACCACCGTCCTCGGGCACGTCCAGCGCGGCGGGACGCCCAGCGCCTTCGACCGCTGGCTGGCCACGCGCTTCGGGCTGCACGCGATCGAGGCCGTGCGGGACGGCGACTTCGGGAAGATGGTCGCGCTGCAGGGGACGGACATCGTGCGGGTTCCTATCGCGGAGGCGACGGCCCGTCTGAAGACGGTGGACCCGGCGCTGTACCAGGAGGTCGGGGTCTTCTTCGGCTGAGCTGAGCGCCCCGAAGGGGCGCGGGGCTGTGACATTTGCGGCTCCGCCGCGTGGGCGCGACCAGCCCCCACAACCCGCAGAAGAACCACGACAGGACGGCTCCCGGCCGGCTCACGCTCCCGGGTGCCGTCCCACCGGGCGGTACATACACTCGGCGCATGGAGATCCTGGCGTTCGGCGTGCAGGCCGATGAGAAGCCGCTGATCGAGAAGGCCTTCGAGGCGCACCACGACGTCCGCTGTCTGGACGTCTTCCTCACCGAGGACACCGCCCCCATCGCCGCCGGCTACGAGATCGTCTCCACCAGCGTCAACGCCGATCTCGGCAACCGTGTCCTGCAGACCCTCGCGGCGGGCGGGACGCAGATGATCGCCCAGCGTTCCACCGGGTTCAACAACATCGATCTCCTGGTCGCCGAGCGCCTCGGCTTCACCATCGCCCGCGTCTCGTACTACTCGCCGTACTCCGTCGCGGAGTTCGCCTGGACCCTCGCGATGGCCGTCAACCGCCGCATCGTCCGCGCCAGCAACCGAACCCGCGACTTCGACTTCAGGCTCGACGGACTCATGGGCCGGGATCTGCGGGGCCGCACGGTCGGCGTGCTCGGCACCGGGAAGATCGGCGAGGCGTTCACCCGCATCGCGCACGGCTTCGGGATGAAGCTGCTCGGCTGGGACGTCGCCCAGAACCCCGCGTGCGTCGAACTCGGCATGAAGTACGTCCCGAAGGACGAGCTCTTCGCGGAGGCCGACCTGATCAGCCTGCACGTCCCGCTGCTCCCCGCGACGCAGCACATCATCGGCGCCGACGCGCTGCGGATGATGAAGGACGACGCGATCCTGGTGAACTCCAGCCGCGGCGGCCTGATCGACACCGATGCCCTGGTCTCGGAGCTGCGGATGGGGCGCTTCGCGGGCGTCGGGCTCGACGTGTACGAGGCGGAGGCCGGACTCTTCTTCCTCGACAAGTCGCTGGAAGCCATCGAGGACGACACCCTGGCCCGCCTGGTGACGTTCCCGAACGTCGTGGTCACCTCGCACCAGGCGTACTACACCGTGGACGCGGTCGGCCAGATCATCGACACCACGGTGCAGAACGTCCTGGACTACAAGGAGGGCCGCCGCAGCGAGAACGTGCTGGTCCCGGCGGCCCCCGCCTCCTAGCCCGGTCCTAGACCAGTACGCCGGACAGCAGCTCCCGCACGATCGCCGTCCCACGCAGCGAGAGCACCGACTCCGGGTGGAACTGGACGCCCGCGAAACCGGGACCCCGCAGCGCGTGCACCTCTCCCGTGGCCGTGTCCCTGCTGACCTCGATACCGTGCGCGGCCAGTTCCAGCGCCGTCTCCTCGTCGCAGTGGGCCACGAAGCTGTTGTAGAAGCCGACCGTCTCCGGCCGCCCGAACAGGTCGATGCGCGTCTGGGCGCCCTGGTACGGGACCTCCTTGCGGACGATCTCCAGGCCCAGTTCGGCGGCCAGGAGCTCATGGCCGAGGCAGACACCGAGGACGCCGTGGCGGTGGCCGCTGATCACCTCGGCGGTCAGCGAGCGCAGGAAGGTCATCTTCGGGTCGGCGGGGTCCGACGGGTCGCCGGGGCCGGGCCCCAGGACCAGTGGGCCCTCGTGGGCGAGCGCCGCTTCCCGCAGGCCCGGCTCGTCGTAGCGGCGTACGGAGACGGTGAGGCCCGATGAGCGCAGCAGATGCGCCAGCATCGCCGTGAACGTGTCCTCGCCGTCGATCACCAGCGCGTGCCCGGTCAGTTCAGCCATCTGTTCCTGCATCCGCAGCCAGAACGGCGCGAGCCCGGCCCGTCGGCTGTCCAGGGCTGCCCGCACCCGCGGATCGTCGGCCAGAGCAGGGCGTACGTGTTCGTCGCGGGGGCGCCCTGGCCGCACCCCGAGGGCGGCGAGGACGCCCGCCGCCTTCGCGTGCGTCTCGGCCACCTCGCCCGCCGGGTCCGAGCCCCGCACCAGCGTCGCGCCGACCGGGACCCGCAGCTTTCCGTCGGCGGAGATGTCGGCGGTGCGGATCAGGATGGGGGAGTCGAGGGTCTGGGCGCCGCCCGCGTCGCGGCCGATGAGGGCCAGGGCGCCCGCGTAGTAGCCGCGCCCGCCCGCCTCGTGGCGCTCGATGACGCGGCAGGCGTTCTGCACGGGCGAGCCCGTGACGGTCGCCGCGAACATCGTCTCCTTCAGGACCTCCCGCACGTCCAGCGAGGACTTGCCCCGCAACTCGTACTCGGTGTGCGCGAGATGGGCCATCTCCTTGAGCCTCGGCCCGACGACGACACCGCCCATGTCGCCGACGGTGCACATCATCTTGAGCTCCTCGTCGACGACCATCGACAGCTCCTCGGTCTCCTTGCCGTCGGCGAGGAAGCCGAGCAGATCGTCCGCCGTGGGCCCTTCGGCCGGGTAGCGGTAGGTCCCGCTGATCGGGTTCATCACGACCGTCCCGCCGGACATCCGCACATGCACCTCGGGGCTCGCCCCGACGAGCGTCCGGTCGCCGGTGTGCACGACGTACGTCCAGTAGGCGCCACGCTCGCCCACGAGCAGCCTGCGGAAGAGGGCCAGGGCGTCCGCCCTGGAGAAGCCGGGGATCTCGCCCTCGTACGTACGCCGGATGACGAAGTTCGCGCCCTCGCCGCGCCCGATCTCCTCGCGCAGCACCCGTCCGACGATCTCTCCGTACGCGGTGTCGTCGACGTCGAAGGCCCCGCCCTCGACGCGCACGTCATGGGTGGGCAGCGTCGACAGGGCTTCGGCGAGCGGGAGTTCGTACGTCTCGTCGGGGGTCAGGACCGCGAGCGGCGTGCCGTCGTCGCGTACGTCGAATCCGCGCTCTCTGATCTGCCGGAAGGGGATCAGGGCGAGGCCCTGGTCGGGGATGTCGGCGAGCCGGTCGTACGTGCCGACGGCGCCGATCAGGACCTCGACCGTGTCGTGGTCGTGGCCGGGCGTGCGGCGGCGGAGCACGGCGAACGGACGGTCGTCCGTCAGCAGTCCCGCGAGCTGGTTCGGGATGTCCATCGGGTCTTGTTCCTTCTCACTCGGAGAGGAACGGCCCGGCCCGGAGAACCTGCTCCGGAAAACACTGAAGGCCGCCCCTCGGGCGGCCTTCGCGAGTCTCGATACGCGCAGAATCAGTGGGCCGCCGGATGAGCGGGCCACCACCAGTTACGAATCGTCTGCGCGTGCATGTTCCGCACCCTAGCGCATCATCAGGACGTCCAGGGCCTCGTCCAGATACGCGTCGAACTCGTCGGATGCGGGCAGCGCCGACGGCGCCGCGTGCCCGAGCTGCGCGTGCCCCAGATAGACCGTGTACGCGAGCAGCCCGCGGCGCCGTGCCTCAGGTTCGGGGAAGCCGAGCCCGGCGAAGAGCCCGGCGACGTACGCCACCCGGCGCTCGGTCACGCGGCGCAGGACCTCGGCGACCTGGGGGTGTGACGCGGTCGCGAGGAGGGCGACCTCCAGGGGGTCGGAGGTGGCCGACGCGATGGCCTCGCCGAAGAGGAGGCGGATGCGCCGCCGGGGGTCGGGCTCGGCCTCGACCTCCTCGATCATCTCCTCGGTGTTGGTCTCCGCCCAGCGGTTCAGGGCGGCCTCGATGAGCGCGGCACGGTTGGCGAAGTGCCAGTAGAAGCTCCCCTTGGTGGTGCCGAGGCGGACGGCCAGGGGTTCCACGGCGACGGCGGCGATACCGCCCTCGCCGATCGCGGTGAGGGCGGCGTCCGCCCAGTCCTGAGCGGTGAGGCGGGGCTTCGCCGCGGGCTTCTTCTGCTGCCGTTGCACCATGGCCATACGGTACCGTATGGTCGACCATACGCCAGCGTATGGAGGTGCGCGATGAGCACGGTACTCAACGAACACGAGCGCGTGATCGAGGCTCCGGCGGAGGTCGTCGGCGCCCTGCTGGACCGGCTCTCCGCCGATGACGACCCGATCTTCCCGACACCGGCCTGGGCGGCGATGACCTTCGACCGCCCGCTCGGCGTGGGCGCGACCGGCGGCCACGGCCCGGTCCACTACAGCGTCACGGAGTACGAGCCGGGGCGCCGCGTGCGCTTCGCCTTCACGCCGCCGGACAACGGCTTCCACGAGCTGACCGTCGAGCCGATGGGGGAGGGGCGCTGCCGCGTCCGCCACGTCCTGGAGACCGAACTGCTCGGCAGGAACCGGCTGTTGTGGCCCGTCGTCGTCCGGCCCCTGCACGACACGATCATCGAAGAGGTCTTCGACAACATCGAGCGCGCAGCCGCGGGCGGCTGCGCACGCCCCGTCCGGTGGTCGCCCAGGGTGCGGCTCTGCAACCGGCTCATGTGGAGCCGCCCCGAGACCGTCGGCACTCCGGAGGCCGCCCGCCTGATCCGCACCGCCGTCGACCGCCCGGACTACGAGGACGCGTACCGCATGGAACTGCTCCCCGGGCAGCCGCGCGACCCGGAGGCCTGGACCGGCATCCTGCGCGACGCCTTCCCCGTGATCGCCCGTGAGGGCGGGGAACTGCTCCTGGAGGTGGAGGCCGCGGGCCTGACCGCCCGTGCCTCGATCCTGGTCGACGGCCGCCACGTCACGCTCAGCACCGCGGTGCGGGCCGACGCCCTGCGCAGCCGGGCCTACTGGAGCGTGGTCAAGCGCGTCCACCCCTTCATGGCCCGCATGATGATGCGCCGCACGCACCGCGAGCTCGCCCTGGCGACGCCGCACGCGGGCGAGCGGGATCTGGAGCGCCGGCGCTCGGCTGTGTCGGGTCCGTCTCACTTGGTGAGCGGGTGAATGGACGGCGGACATCACCCCGTAATGTTGTGGGGGTGACCGTGAACGCTAAGACCACCACTACCGGTGGCAACACCTGGCGAGACCTTCCCGCGGCGCAGCAGCCCGAGTACCCCGATGCCGAGGCTCTGCGCGATGTGATCGCGGACCTCGAGTCGTATCCGCCGCTCGTCTTCGCGGGCGAGTGCGACCAGCTGCGCGCCCGACTGGCCTCCGTCGCCAAGGGAGAGGCGTTCCTGCTTCAGGGCGGCGACTGCGCCGAGGCCTTCGACGCGGTGTCGGCCGACCACATCCGCAACAAGCTGAAGACGCTGCTCCAGATGGGCGCCGTCCTGACGTACGCGGCCTCCGTGCCCGTCGTGAAGGTCGGCCGCATCGCCGGCCAGTACTCGAAGCCACGCTCCAAGGGCACCGAGACCCGCGACGGCGTGACCCTGCCGACGTACCGCGGCGACTCGGTCAACGGCTTCGACTTCGACGAGAAGTCCCGCGTCCCGGACCCCGAGCGCCTGAAGCGGATGTACAACGCGTCCGCGTCGACGCTCAACCTCGTGCGCGCCTTCACGACCGGCGGTTACGCCGACCTGCGCCAGGTGCACGCCTGGAACCAGGACTTCGTGAAGTCGTCCCCGTCCGGCCAGCGGTACGAGCAACTGGCGCGCGAGATCGACAACGCGCTCAATTTCATGCGCGCCTGCGGGACGGACCCGGAGGAGTTCAAGACCGTCGAGTTCTACGCCTCGCACGAGGCGCTGCTCCTCGACTACGAGTCGGCCCTCACCCGCGTGGACTCGCGCACCGGGCGGCTCTACGACACCTCGGCCCACATGGTCTGGATCGGTGAGCGCACCCGTCAACTGGACGGCGCACACATCGAGTTCGCCTCCAAGGTGCGCAACCCCATCGGCATCAAGCTCGGCCCGACGACGACCCCGGAGGAGGCGCTGCAGTACATCGAGCGCCTCGACCCGGACCGCGAGCCCGGCCGGCTGACCTTCATCGTCCGCATGGGCGCCGACAAGGTCAGGGACAAGCTCCCGGACCTCGTCGAGAAGGTCACCGCCTCCGGCGCGACCGTCGCCTGGGTCACCGACCCGATGCACGGCAACACCTTCGAGGCGGCTTCCGGTCACAAGACCCGCCGCTTCGACGACGTGCTCGACGAGGTCAAGGGCTTCTTCGAGGTCCACAAGAGCCTGGGTACGCACCCGGGCGGCATCCACGTCGAGCTCACCGGTGACGACGTCACCGAGTGCGTGGGCGGCGGCGACGAGATCTTCGTCGACGACCTGCACCAGCGCTACGAGACGGCCTGCGACCCGCGCCTGAACCGCAGCCAGTCCCTGGACCTGGCGTTCCTGGTGGCGGAGATGTACCGCGACCAGTAGGTATTCCCGTAGGACGCGGCGGTGGGGCACGGATCCATGTGATCCGTGCCCCACCGGCGTATCGGGGCTTTTGTGGACCCGGGGGCGTGGGTAAGGTTAGGTTAGCCTCACCGATTAATCGGGACGGCGCCGCCGATAAATCCTGTCCGGGAGGTGAACCGCGTGTACGTCTGCAACTGCTTCGGGGTCACCGAGGCGCAGGTGAAGCAGCACGCGGCCGACGGTGCCTGCACACCCCGCCAGATAGCGTCCGCCAGCAAGGCGGGCACCGACTGCGGTTCGTGCGTACGGAGCATTCAGGCGCTCCTGGGCCGGGGCGCGTGCCCCCGCAGGGAGCTGGCCGACCAGGGCCAGCCCGTCCTCACCGGCTTGGACGCAGGCCCGGATACCGGCCTGGACACAGGCCTGGACGAGGCCGCCTAGCCCGCCTGGCCCGCGTCAGCTCTCCGGCTGCTCGATGAGCTGCGAGATGTACAGCGGCTCGCCCAGCTTCTCGACCAGTTCGAGCTGAGTGTCGAGGTAGTCGATGTGGTGCTCCTCGTCCTCCAGGATCGACTCGAAGATGTTCGCGGAAGTGATGTCTCCCTTGCCGCGCATCACCTCGATCCCGCGCTTGAGGCGGTCGATCGCCTCAGCCTCGATCTGCCGGTCGGCCTGGAACATCTCCGTGACGGTCTGACCCACGCGTACGTGGAAGAGCCGCTGGTAATTGGGCAGGCCGTCGAGGAAGAGAATCCGGTCGGTCAGGATCTCCGCGTGCTTCATCTCGTCGATCGACTCGGACCGGGTGTATTTGGCGAGCTTGGGCCAGCCGAAGTTCTCCTGCATCTTGGCGTGGAGAAAGTACTGGTTGATCGCCGTGAGCTCGGCGGTCAGCTGCTCGTTGAGAAACTCGATGACCTCGGGGTCGCCCTGCATCGCAGAGGCTCCTTCCACGTGGTAACTGGGCAGGTTCCGCGCATCCTTGCACCGGTGCGAGAGACCGTCCAGTAAGTGCACGCTTAGTAGGAGTTGCCCCAATCGGCGTCCGGGCGGCCTCTGTCGGCGGCCTCCTGGTCACGTCCACCTACCCGGGTCTGTCAGGATGGACACATGGGTCAGTCGGCGGATCGCGCATCTCGGGAAGCAGTGGAGCCGGAGCTCCCACCGGGGCAGCGACTGCAGAGGGGCTGGCCGGTCACCCACTACGGCCCGGTGCCGAAGTTCCGCCCGGAGCGCTGGGAGTTCAGGGTCTTCGGGGCCACCGCCGACGGGGCCAAGCACTGCTGGACGCACGAGGAGTTCTCGGCTCTTCCGTACGCCACCGTGGTCGGCGATCTGCACTGCGTCACGAAGTTCAGCATGCTCGGCGCCGAATGGGGCGGTGTGCCCGCGCGAGCGCTGCTCGAGATCGCCCCGCCCGCGCCCGACGCCACCCATGTGATGGTCTGGGCCGAGTACGGCTTCAGCTCCAATCTGCGCATGGCCGACTTCATGGACGAGCGCACGCTTTTCGCCACCCACAAAGGGGGCGAGCTGCTGACCGCGGAGCACGGATTCCCGCTGCGGCTCGTGGTGCCCCACCTGTACGCCTGGAAGGGCCCCAAGTGGGTCCGCGGCGTCGAGTACATGACCGCCGACCGCCGCGGCTTCTGGGAGGAGCGCGGCTATCACAACGTCGGCGACCCCTGGACCGAGCAGCGCTACTCGTACCAGGAAGAGCCCGGGGACGGCCCCGAGCTCTGATCTCCTGGCGGCTGTGGTCAGTGGTGGTAGCTGTGCTCAGTGGTGGTACTGGTGCACCACGGCGTGGCCCTTGCCGCGGCCGATCATCCACTTGTTGACCGGGACCGTGATCACGAACGCGGCGGCCAGCGCGATGGCGAGGATCCACCAGAACATCGGGTCCGAGAGGTGGGCGTCCATGGCTCCCGGCCAGAACGCGATCACGCCGTTGTCGATCAGCTCCATCACCGCGATGGACAGGGTGTCCGCGGCGAGCGCGACCCGGAACGCCGTCCTGAAATCGACGCCCGCCTTGAGGATGCCGCGCAGGGTCAGGGCGTATCCGAAGAAGAAGGCCAGGGTGATCGCGAGGATCATCGTCTGCACGTTGCCCCAGCCGAGTGCGGTACCGATGATCATGCCGAGGACCTCGCCGATGGCACAGCCGGTGAGGCAGTGCAGGGTCGCCTGGGCCGCCGTGCGCCAGCTGACCTTGCCCATGCCGTGATGCCCTTCGTGGCCGTGGTGCGCGTGCTCGGCGTGCGTCCCGTGGCCTTCATGAGTGTCGTGACCGTGCTGCATGAGAAGCCCCCAACGTCGGATGACGGTTTCTGTCGCTCGACAAGAACCGTATACCCCTAGGGGGTATTCCTCAAGGGATCTCTGGGTCTCTAGCTGCTCCTGAGCTCCTTCAGCCGCGCCACGTCCGCCGCGTGCCCCTCCTTGCCGCCGGGCGTCTCGATGATCAGGGGTACGTTCTCGGTCGCGGCGTGGGCCATCAGCTCGCGGAAGGGCTCCTCGCCGATGTGGCCGGTGCCGATGTTCTCGTGGCGGTCCTTGTGGGCGCCGACCACGTCCTTGGAGTCGTTGGCGTGCACCAGCTTCAGGCGCCCCTCGCCGACGGTGTCGACAAGGAGGTCCAGCGTCTGCTTCATGCCGCCGGGACCGGCAAGATCGTGGCCCGCCGCGAAGATGTGGCAGGTGTCCAGGCAGACGCCCAGCTTCGGGTGGGCGTCGAGTGCGTCGAAGTACGGCCCGAAGTCCCACGTGCGGGAGCAGAGCGAGAAGCCCTGGCCTGCGGTCGACTCCAGGAGGAGGAACGGGTCGTCGTCGTGCGTCAGCTCGTCGAGCAGCGGCAGCATCCGGTCGCGCACCTGCTTCAGCGCGACGGCGCGGTCCCGGCCGCCGGTCGCGGAGCCGGTGTGCACGACGACCCCGAGCGCGCCGATCTCACGGCCCCGGCGCAGCGAGTGGCGCAGGGACTCCACGGACTTCTCGACGGTCGCCTCGGTGTGCGAGCCGAAGTTGATGAGGTAGGGCGCGTGGACGTACGCGGGAATCCCCTCGGCGGCACAGGCCGCGCGGAACTCCTCGTCCTGCTTCGGGTTGCCGGGCGGCGTGGCCCAGCCCCGCGGATTGGCCACGAAGACCTGGACGGCCTCGGCGCCCAGGTCGCGGGCGTACGAGAGTCCGACGGAGGCGAGGCCGCCGGCCACGGGGACGTGGCCGCCGACGGGGTTGCGGGACGAGGCGACGCGGGGCGGGGTGCTGGGGGACTTGTTGCTGCTCACGCGCTCAAGGGTGGCACGTGAGCGCGAAGGGTTCGCCGGCGGATCCCGGTCGGCCGGGCCCCGCAGGGGCGCGGGGAACTGCGCGACCAGCCACAGACGTCCCGCAGATCGGAACATGCAGGCCGCCCCCGCACGTCCGCGGGCCCGCGCCGGAGGCCCGGGACGTATGCCACAGGCCCCCGGCCAAGATCAGCGGATCTCGATGGTGATGCTGGACCCCTTGGCGGCCTCTTCGCCGCCCTCCACCGACTGGCCCTTCACCGTGTCCCCGAAGATGCCGAGCAGGCCGCGGTCCTCGTCCACCTCGAACCCGGCGTCCTCGAGCTTCTGCGTGGCGTCGTCGACGCTCATGCCCTCCACGTCCGGGACCTCGATCATCTCCGGGCCCTTGGACAGCGTCAGCGTGACCGTGTCGCCCTCGGCGAGCCGCTTCGCGTCCTCCCTCGGGGACTGGTCGACGACCGTGCCCTTGTCCTCCTCGGAGTGGACCCGCTTCGTGGCGATCTTCACCTTGAGGCCCAGGTCCTCGAGCTCGGCGGTCGCGTCGGCCTGGGAATCGCCCGTCACGTCCGGGACGTCGACCTCGGGGCCCTTGCTGACGACCATCGTGATGGCGGAGCCCGCCTTGCGCTTGGTGCCCGTCCTGGGGTCCGTGCTGATCACGGAGCCCTTGCGCACCTCGTCGCTGAAGGCCTTCGTCGTCATCCCGGGAGCGAGCCCGGCGTCCTTGAGCTTGTTCTTCGCCTCGGCCAGCGGGCTGCCCTTGAGGCTCGGGACCTTCACGATCTCGGGGCCCATCGAGACGGTCAGCGTCACCCGGCCGTTGTCGCGGATGCGCTCGCCCGCCTTGGGACGGGTGGCCATGACCGTGCCGCGCTTGTCGGTGTCGCTGTACGCGCGCTTGACGTCTTCGACCTCGAGCCCGGCTTCACCGAGGCGCTTCTTGGCCGCCGACTCGGTCTTCGCAAGGAGCGGCGGGACCTTCGTGAACTGGCCTGAGTTGATGTACCAGACACCGGCACCGAGGCCAAGGGCGAGGAGGACGGCGGCGACCACCGCGAGCACGCGGCCGCGCGGGTTGGCGCGCCTGCGGTCGGGGGCGGCCGGTGGAGCGGGCGGCGGCGTCGCCAGGACGCTCGTGCGGTTGAGCTGGTCCTGCCGGTGCTGCTGGTCCTCGTCGCCGTCCGTGGGGAGCGGCAGCTGCACGGACCGCCCCGCGCGCGGGATCACGCTCGTACGGTCGTCCGAGTTGTCGTGGTGTCCGTGCTCCGTCGTGTGCGCCTGCGGCGGCACCGCGTCCAGCTGCTCCACGGAGAGCGCGGCGCGCGCCGCCCTGGCCTGCCCGAGGAGCGCCACCGCGTCGTGCGGGCGGACGTCGGGCGTGCGGGCGGTGGCGGAGGCCACCAGGTCGTCGAGCTCGACGGCGAGCCCCGGGACGGCCGCCGAAGGGGGCGGCACGTCCTCGTGGAGGTGTTGGTAGAGCACCTGGGCGGGCGACTCGCCGGAGTGCGGCTTGGCGCCGGTCAGCATTTCGTAGAGCACGACGCCGCACGCGTACACGTCCACGCGCGTGTCGGCCGTGCCGTGCTCTATCTGCTCGGGAGCGAGATAGGAGACGGTGCCGAGGACCGTGCCGGTCGTGTTCGTGACGGTGTCCACCGCGCGCACGAGCCCGAAGTCGGCGACCTTGACCCGGCCGTCGTCCCCTATGAGGACGTTCTCCGGCTTCATGTCGCGGTGCACGAAGCCGGCGCGGTGCGCGGCGCCGAGCGCGGCGAGGACCGGCTCCAGGATGTCGAGGGCCGCGCGCGGCTGCAGGGCGCCGCGCTCGCGGAGCACGTCACGCAGGGTGCAGCCCGCGATGTACTCCATCGCGAGATAGACGTACGCACCGTCGGCGCCCTGGTCGTACACCCCCACCACGTTCGGGTGCGCGAGCCGGGCGACCGACTTCGCCTCGCGGATGAAGCGGTCGACGAAGGAGACGTCGGCGGCCAGCGTCGGGTGCATCACCTTGAGCGCGAGCACGCGGTCGAGGCGGGTGTCCACGGCCCGGTAGACCGTGGCCATCCCGCCGACCGCGATCCGCTCGTCCACGCGATAGCGGCCGTCGAGCACCTGCCCGACGAGCGGGTCCTGAAGGGTCGTGTCCACGCAGGGAGTCTACGAGCCACCGCTGACACGGTCGCCCGCCCGGGTTGGCTCGGGCCCCGACTGCAGCCGAGCTGTAACAGGCGTGCGACGCTCAGAACGCGGGCCGCTCCGGATCGAGCCGGGCCATGCCCTCCGCAGGCGACGACGCCTCGGCGAAGTGCCGCCGGGGAATGCGCCCGGCCCGGTACGCGAGCCGCCCCGCCTCGACCCCGTGCCGCATGCCCTCGGCCATCAGGACCGGCTCCTGCGCCCGCGTCACGGCGGAGGCGAGCATCACACCCGCGCACCCCAGCTCCATGGCGAGCGCCGCGTCGGACGCCGTCCCCGCCCCCGCGTCCAGGATCACCGGCACGCCCGCGCGTTCGACGATCAGCTGGAAGTTGTGCGGGTTGCGGATGCCGAGCCCGGAGCCGATGGGGGAGCCGAGCGGCATGATCGCCGCGCAGCCCACGTCCTCCAGCTTCCGGGCGAGGACCGGGTCGTCGTTCGTGTACGGGAGGACCGTGAAACCGTCGTCGACCAGGGTCTCGGCGGCGTCGATCAGCTCGATCGGGTCGGGCAGCAGCGTGCGCTCGTCCGCGATGACCTCCAGCTTGACCAGGTCGGTGCCGAGCGCCTCCCGCGCGAGCCGGGCGGTCAGGACGGCCTCGCCCGCGGTGAAGCAGCCCGCCGTGTTCGGCAGGACGCGGATGCCGAGCCGGTCGAGGACGGAGAGCACCGAGCCCTGCACTCCGGGGTCCAGGCGGCGCATCGCGACCGTCGTCAGCTCCGTACCGGAGGCGACTAGGGAACGTTCGAGGACGTCCAGGCTCGGCGCACCGCCCGTACCCATGATCAGGCGCGAGGAGAGGGTGAGCCCGCCGATGACGAAGGGGTCGTCTGCCATGTCGGATCAGCCTCCCTGGACTGCGGTGAGGACCTCGACGCGGTCCCCGTCGGTCAGCGGTGTGGTGGACCACCGCGCGCGCGGGACCACGGTTTCGTTGAGTGCGGCGGCGACTCCGGAAGGGGCCGCGGTGAGGGTGGCGACGAGGGCTTCGAGCGTGGTGCCCGCGGCCACGTCGCGTGCTTCTCCGTTCACGGAGACGGCGGTAACGGCTGGGAGAGTCATGCGGGCTGCTCCATGAAGCGCTGCGTAAGGGGGGTGCGGGCGAAGCGCAGAGGGGTGAACCCCCGCGCCTCGTCGGGCAGTTCACCGGTGGTCAGGGCGTGCGCCATCACGTCACCGGTGACCGGCGTCAGGAGAACGCCGTTGCGGAAGTGCCCGGTGGCCAGCTGGAGGCCGGGGAGCGCGGTCGGGCCGAGCATCGGCGCGTTGTCGGGGGAGCCGGGGCGCAGGCCCGCGCGGGTCTCCGTCAGCGGCAGTTCCGTGATGCCCGGTACGAGCTCGTGGGCGTCCCGAAGGAGCTCGTACACGCCGCCGGCCGTGACCGTCGTGTCCCAGCCGAGCTCCTCACTGGTCGCGCCGACGACGAGCTCGCCGTTCTCGCGCGGCACCAGGTAGACGTCGCTGCCGCGCACGACGGCGCGCACGGTGCGGCTCAGGAACGGCGCGTACCGCTCCGGCACCGTGAGCCGAAGGACCTGCCCCTTCACGGGGCGCACGGGCGGCAGAACGCCCTCCGGGACCCCGGCGATGCGCCCGCTGAGGCTGCCCGCGGCGAGCACGGTCTGACCGGCCTCCAGCGCGGTGCCGTCGGCGAGGACGACCCCGGTGGCCCGGTTGCCCGCGGCCGAGAGGCGCTCCGCCCACGCGTGGTGGAAGATCACGCCCGCGCGCTCGCAGGCCACGAGGAGTGCCGCGGAGAGCCTGCGCGGGTCGATCTGGTGATCGCCGTCGACCCGAAGGCCGCCCCGGACGCCCGGCGCGAGCATCGGCTCCAGGCGGCGGCACTCGCGCCCGCTCAGCCACTCCGACGCGAGTCCCGACTGCTGCTGAAGGGTGTGCAGCTCCCGCAGGTGGGCGCGGTCGTCGGAGTCGAGCGCGACGGCGAGCGTGCCGCACGCGCGGTAGCCGAGATCGCGGCCGCTCGCCTCCGTCAGCTCGGCCGCGAAGTCGGGATAGCGCTGTGCGGAGGCCACATTCAGGGCGAGCAGCGTCTGCTCCCCGTAGTGCAGCTCGGTGACGGCGGCCAGCATGCCCGCGGCGACCTGCGCCGCGCCGCCGCCGGGCTCGGGGTCCACGACCGCCACGGACAGGCCGCGCTGGGCCGCCCGCCAGGCCGTGACCAGGCCGATGATGCCGCCCCCGACGACAAGGACGTCGGTCGTCCGCGTCGTCTCGTGGGGTGGTGTATGTGGATGCATGGGTGTCCAGCCCCTCCCTTCGCCGGCATGACCCGGATCAGGTTCGTACGGTCGGAGGCCGTCCAGCCTCCCTCTCAGCCCGGTGCGTCCGGGCTCCCGCGAGTGCTCTGCACGGCAACCCTAGCCGTTGGCGCCCCGGGATAGGTAGGGCAGCTGTGCGGTCATGGGCAGTGACGGTGTGTCAGAGATCTCCTCGCCGCGCCCTCAGGCGCGCATCACCCGCCGCCCTACAGTGATCGGGTGAGTGAGCAGCGGAGGCAGGAAGAGCGCAGGGTCGTCATCGCGGGCGCCGGGATGGCCGGGGTGCAGACCGCCGTGGCCCTGCGCGAGCAGGGGTTCGCCGGTGCGGTCACCCTGATCGGCGCGGAGCCCCACCAGCCGTACGACAGGCCGCCGTTGTCCAAGGCCGTCCTGCTCGGCAAGGCGGAGGGCTCCGCCTTCGACATCGACTTCGAGGCGCTCGGCATCGAGCTGAGCCTGGGCCACGAGGTCACGGGCGTCCGCCCCGCGGACCACGAACTGGACACGGAGCGGGGCCCGGTTCCGTACGACGCCCTCGTCATCGCCACCGGCGCCGAGCCGATCCGGCTGCCCGGCGCGGCCGGAGTCCCCGGCGTCCATCTGCTGCGCACCCTCGACGACGCCGAGCGGCTGCGGCCCGTGCTCGCCGAGCAGCACCGCATCGTGGTCGTCGGCGCGGGCTGGATCGGCGCCGAGTTCGCGACCGCCGCGCGCGAGGCGGGCTGCTCGGTCACCGTCGTCGAGGCCGCCGAGCGGCCGCTCGCCGGTGCGCTGCCCGCGGAGGTCGCGGCGCCCATGACGGGCTGGTACGCCGACTCCGGAGCCGAACTGCGCACCCACGCGCGCGTGGACCGCGTCGAGCCCGGCAGCGTCCTCCTTGCCGACGGCACCCGGCTGGCCGCGGACGCGGTCGTCGTCGGCATCGGAGCCCGCCCCGCCACGGGCTGGCTCGCGGACTCCGGCATCACCCTGGGCGCCCACCGGGAGATCGTCGCCGACGACCACCTGCGGACGTCGGAACCCGATGTGTACGCGGTCGGAGACTGCTCCTCCTTCCCTTCGGGAAGGTATGGCGAGCGCCTTCTCGTCCACCACTGGGACAACGCCCTCCAGGGCCCGCGCACGGTGGCGGCCAACATCATCGGCGAGGCCCCCGCCGCGTACGACCCCGTCCCGTACTTCTGGTCCGAGCAGTTCGGCCGCTTCGTCCAGTACGCGGGACACCACGCCTCCGCCGACGAGCTGGTGTGGCGCGGCGACCCCGCGGGCGCTGCCTGGACCGTGTGCTGGCTGCGCCGGGGCGCCCTGGTGGCCGTCCTCGCGGTGGGCCGCCCCAGGGACCTGGCGCAGGGCCGCAAGCTGATCGTGGCGGGCGCCCACCTGTCGGCCGAGCTGGCGTCGGACCCCGCAGTGCCCCTGAAGAAGGCCGTACTGCCCTGACCGAGGGCCGCTGCCCGGCCGCTGTCGGTGCCCGGGGATACGCTTGACCCCGTGACCGAGATTGACGCAAAGACTGATGCTCTCGTCCCCGAGTGGCTCCACCTCCCCGACATCGCAGAAATGCTCGACGTCGAGGTGACGCGTGTGCGCCAGCTGGTCAAGGAGGGCCAGCTGATCGCCGTACGCCGTGGTGAGAACCGCGCGCTTCAGGTGCCGGCCGCCTTCATCGACGGCGACAAGATCGTCAAGGGCCTCACCGGCACCTTGACGCTCCTGAGGGACGACGGCTTCAACGACGAAGAGATGCTGGAGTGGCTCTTCACTCCTGACCCGACCCTGCCCGGCACCCCCGCGCAGGCCCTGAGCGAGAATCGCGGCACGGAGGTGAAGCGCCGCGCCCAGGCGCTCGCCGTCTGACCGGAACGCGTCCGACGGAATCACGTCTGACCGAAACGGAAAACCGTTGCGTACGGACCGCGTGTCCCCGGGGACACGCGGTCCGTAGGCCACCGACGACCCGGGGGGACCTCTTCATGGCCACCAAGCCTGCCCGCGAGCAGCTCGCCGACGCCCGTCTCTACCTGTGTGTGGACGCCCGCAAGCGCCAGGGAGACCTCCCCGAGTTCCTCGACGCGGTCCTCGGCGGCGGCGTCGACATCGTGCAGCTGCGGGACAAGGGCATGGAGGCGGCCGAGGAGCTCGAACACCTCCAGGTCTTCGCCGACGCCGCCCGCCGACACGGCAAGCTCCTCGCGGTGAACGACCGCGCGGACATCGCGCACGCCATCGGCGCCGACGTGCTGCACCTCGGCCAGGGCGACCTGCCCGTCCCCGCGGCCCGCGCGATCCTCGGCGGCCGTGACGACGTCCTCATCGGCCGGTCCACCCACGCCGACACCGAGGCCGCGGCTGCGGCGACGCAGGACGGCGTGGACTACTTCTGCACGGGCCCCTGCTGGCCGACCCCCACCAAGCCGGGCCGCCACGCCCCCGGGCTCGACCTCGTCCGGTACACGGCCTCGCTCGGCACGGACCGCCCGTGGTTCGCCATCGGCGGCATCGACGCGGGCAACCTCGACGAGGTGCTCGAAGCGGGCGCCCGCCGCGTCGTCGTCGTACGGGCGATCACGGAGGCGGACGACCCGGGGGCCGCGGCGGCCGACTTCGCGAAGCGGCTGCGTACGGCCTGATCGGCGATCTTCGGCCAACCTTCGGGGAGGCTGTCCGCAGGGTGGACGGGGATTAGCCGGTATCGGTGCCCCGTGGCTAACCTGCCCGTATGGCCCTAGGCACTGCTTCCACCAGAACTGATCGCGCACGCACCGTGCGCGACATGCTCGCGACCGGCAAGACGACGTACTCGTTCGAGTTCTCGGCGCCGAAGACCCCGAAGGGCGAGCGGAACCTGTGGAACGCCCTGCGCCGGGTCGAGGCGGTGGCCCCCAGCTTCGTCTCCGTGACGTACGGAGCGGGCGGCTCGACGCGTGCGGGCACGGTCAAGGAGACGCAGCAGATCGTCGCCGACTCGACGCTCACGCCGGTCGCCCACCTGACCGCGGTCGACCACTCCGTGGCCGAACTGCGCAACATCATCGGGCAGTACGCGGACGCGGGCATCAGGAACATGCTCGCGGTCCGCGGCGACCCGCCCGGCGACCCCCTCGCCGACTGGGTCAAGCACCCCGAGGGCCTCACCTACGCCGCCGAACTGGTCCAGCTGATCAAGGAGTCGGGTGACTTCTGCGTGGGCGTCGCGGCCTTCCCCGCGATGCATCCGCGCTCGGAGGAATGGGACACCGACGTCCGGCACTTCGTCGACAAGTGCCGGGCCGGCGCCGACTACGCGATCACACAGATGTTCTTCTACCCGGAGGAGTATCTGCGCCTGCGCGACCGGGTCGAGGCCGCGGGCTGTTCGACGCCGATCATCCCGGAGATCATGCCGGTGACGAACGTGCGCATGCTGGAGCGGCTGCCCCAGCTCAGCAACGCTTCCTTCCCGCCGGCGCTCAAAGAGCGCATCCTCACAGCCAAAGACGATCCGGCGGCTGTACGCTCCATTGGCATCGAGTTCGCGACGGAGTTCTGCGCGCGGCTCCTTGACGAGGGTGTGCCGGGGCTGCACTTCATCACGCTGAACAACTCCACGGCGACGCTGGAAATTTACGAGAATCTGGGTCTGCATCACCCGCAGGCCTGACCGGCCGTACCCCTGGGGCGGCGGCCGTGGGGAGAGGGGCGTACATGGGCTGGACGGTCCTCTACATCGCGTTCGGATGCGTCGCGCTGTGGCTGCTCGGCGAGGTACTGCTGCAGTACAAGGCACGGCTGCGCTGGCGGCTGCTCGCCTTCGGCGGCTTCCTCGGCGTCGTGATCGGCGTGCTGCTGCCGTCGGTGATCGTCATCGGGGCGGGCGCGATCGCCTTCGCCACGGGGCAGACGTACGTGACGCTGTCGTTCCGCCGCGGCTTCTCGACCGGCTGGGCGCTCGGCGGCCAGCCCGGCCTGAGCAAGCGCCGCAAGACGAATCCGCGCGGCACCGAAGCCTCGCAGGACCCGACGCTCCAGGTCTCCGACCTGGAGTACGAGGCGGCGGGCCCGGCAGGGCCGCCGCCCGAGACGCCGCCCGGCGCCGGGGTCTACGCGCCGGAGCCGCTGCCCGACGACACCGGGCAGTACGGCATCTACAGCGACACGGCGTACGCACAGCAGGAGCCGGCCTCCGCGGACAGCGGCTACGGCTACGACACGTACGCCACCGCGGGCTATGACCCCCAGCAGCCGTACGCGTACGGCGAGACGGGGCAGCAGCAGTACGCCGCGTACTCCGACCCGTACATCGGGACGCAGACGTACGGCGGCCAGCAGAGCTACGACACGTACGGCGACCAGCAGCAGTACGCGCCCTATCCCGCCGCCGATCCCTACGGCAGCGGAGCCGGGACGTACAACGAGACGCCGCCCGGCGGGGTCTGGGTGCCCCAGCAGCGCAGCGTCGAGGACCCCTACGGCCAGTACGGCGGCGAACTACCGCCGGAGCAGCCCTACCCCTACCAGGGCGAGCAGGCCCCGGGGAACGGTTACGACCCGGGGTACAACGAGCAGTACCGGTACTGATCCGGGGCCTGCGGTGCCGGTCGGCGCCGCAGGCCGCTGCCGCTCACTGCGAGCCCCGGAACTCCGGTCCCTCCACGATCAGTCCGGCGACCAGCGTGCCGGACATGCCCGCGTGCGGAAGACCGCCGCCGGGATGCGCCCAGCCGCCGACCGCGAAGAGCCCCGGCAGGCGTGTGCTGTTGGCCGGGTGGAGCAGCCGGCCCCCTCCCGCGGCGAGGGACGGGGGCGGGACCGCGCCGCCGTCGGCGCCGGTGGCCTCCGCGATGTCGGCGGGGGTGCGGACCTCGTGCCACAGCAGGCGGCCACGGAGTCCGGGCACCACCGCCTCGGCACGGCCGAGCAACCGCTGCACGTCCGCTTCGGTGACCTCCGTGTGCGCGGGCACCGTGACCGTGAGCGTGACCGCCTCGTGCCCGGCGTCGGGCGTGAGGGCCGGGTCGGCCGGGCGCAGCACCGTCAGGGTGGGGGCGGCGGGCAGTCCGGGGCGGTCCCCGAAGAGCCGGTCGAGCTCGTCCCCGCGGTCGGGTGTGTGCAGCACCGTGCGGTGGGGTGTGCCCTCGGGCCTCGCGCCGGTCAGCGCCAGGAAGACCATGAGGCGGCTGGGCAGTCCGGAACGGGGCTGCACCTCACCCTCCGGCCGTATGTTCACACCGGATCCGCCGGGCAAGGCGGATACACCGGACAGCAAGCCGTCCAGTGCGCCGGGCGTGACACCGGCGACCACGAAGTCCGCCTCGTGCGCCGTGCCGTCCGCGAGCTCGACGCCCGCCGCGCGGCCGTCCTTCTCGATGATCCGGGTGACGTGGGAGTCGAACGCGAACTCGACCCGCCGGGCCAGGCATCGCTCGTACACGGCCCGGGCGAGCGCGCGCATCCCGCCGCGCACGGACCAGGCGCCGAAGGTGTGCTCCATGTACGGCAGGACGGCCGCGCTCGCCGGGGTCGCCCGGGGGTCCAGGCCGCACACGAGGGCGTACTGCTCCAGGAGCGCCAGGAGGCGTGCGTCGCCGCCCAGTTCGAGTTCAGCGACTTCGGTGAGGGTTCTCGCGCGCCGCTCGCGCCGCAGGAGGCGCTTGTGCGGCACCGAGGGGTAGGGCTCGCGCTCGGCCAGGACCTGCCAGTTCGGCCAGAGCGGCTCTTCCAGGAGGGGGCGCCGGGTGCGGTCCCACGCCTCACGGGCGCGGTTCATGTACGCCGACCAGCGGGCGCCCGCGCCGCTGCCGAGCGCCGCGTCGAGGGCATCGCCGACGCCCGCGCGAGAGGCGTTCGGCAGATCGGCCGTCGTGCCGTCCGCGAAGACGTGCCGCACGGCGGGCTCCACCTGGGAGAGATCGACGCACTTCTCCAGCGGCTCCTTGCCCGTCTTGACGAACAAGTCGCGATAGACGGCCGGGAGCTGGAGGAGACCCGGACCCGTGTCGAAGGCGAAGCCGTCCCGCTCGACGCTGCCGAGCGCGCCGCCGTACGTCCCCGACCGCTCGTGGACCACCACCCGGTGGCCCGCGACGGCCAGCCGGGCCGCGGCCGCCATCGCGCCCATCCCGGCGCCGATCACCACAATCCGTGCCATGCGAGGGACTTTATCGGCCACCACTGACAGTCACGCCGGGAGCCCTCAGTCCGGCGGCCGACCCGAGTGCGCAGCCAGCCGTTTCTCCTCGCGCCGTTGCGCCCTGCGCCGCAGGAACCGCCGGATCCGCGAGATCAGGAAGTACAGCAGGATCAGACCGAGCACCAGCAGCACGGCCGCGATGATCGCCGCCGCCTCCGGATAGAACATCGCGAAGCTGACGATCCCGCCGACCCCGAGATCCTCCGCCGTGCTCACGATGACGTTGCTGAACGGCTCCGGCGAGGTGTTGATCGCCATCCGCGTCCCGGCCTTCACGAAGTGGCTCGCCAGCGCCGTCGAACCGCCCACCGCGCCCGCGGCCAGGTCGGACAGCGAACCGCTCTGCCCGGCGAGCAGCGCGCCCACCACGGCGCCGGACACCGGCCGGATCACGGTGTGCGCCGTGTCCCACACCGAGTCGACGTAAGGGATCTTGTCGGCGACGGCCTCGCAGGCGAAGAGGACACCGGCGACGATCAGCACATCAGGACGTTGCAGCGCCTCGGGCACCTCGTCGGAGATCCCGGTCGCGCCGAAGACACCGAGCAGCAGGACCACGGCGTACGCGTTGATCCCGCTTGCCCAGCCGCTGGTGAAGACCAGGGGGAGTACGGACACGGACGCGATCGTAACCAGTCGGGAACGGCTCGGCCTGGGGATGAGCACCCAGGCCTGAGTATCCGTACCTAGTGATGGAGATGAGTATCAGCGCGGATGGGTCCCGACCTGCGAAGACGGAAGAGTGAGGGACACGGAGAAGGGCGCAGCGCCCGTACCGCCGACACGGGGCGGCGGAACGGCGCGGCGCCCTTGGCCGCTCCTCCCACCCCGCCGAAGGTGGGAGCGAGACACGGGGAGACGGGCGGCCGCTCGGGAGATGACCACCCGAGGGGCCGAACGGGGGACTGCGGGGGAACGCAAGAAGCGCCGGGCCGGTGCCACCTGGAGATCAGGTGACACCGGCCCGGCGCCTTTGTGTGTGCGGGTCGGGGGGCGGCTCAGCGCCCGCCGCTCACCCGGCCCTGCAGCAGCCGCGAGAGCGCCGAGTGCACGTCGTCGAGGGAACGCTCCGGCTGGAAGGCCTGCCAGTCGAGCGCCGCCACCAGGACCATCCCGACGAGCGCGGCGGCTGTCAGGGGGATGTCGATCTCCTCGCTGAGCTCGCCGTTCTCGACGCCCGCGCGCAGGACGTCCTCCACGACGGCGACCGCCTGCTGCCTGACCACCATCAGGGTGGACTGCCAGGCGCGGTTGGTGCGCCACAGTTCGGCGACGTACAGCTGGGTGAAGGCCGGATAGCGGTCGATGAAGACCAGACCCGCCCGGATCATCGCGTCCAGCGCGTCGACCTGGCTGCCGCCGCCCCCCGCCACCTTCTCGGACGCCTCCTTCAGGGAGGCGGTGAGCAGGCCGACGCCGTGCCGAAGGAGCTCTTCGAAGAGGACCGACTTGCTCGCGAAGTTGTAGTAGACCGTGCCCTTCGCGACCCCGGCCCGCTCGGCGATCTCGTCGACCGTCGTGGCCGAGAAGCCCTGCTCCGCGATGAGGGTGACGGCCGCTTCGTAGAGCTTCTGCCGGGTGGCCTCACGCCGGGTGCTGGTTGCGCTGCTGTCCATGGGCCCGATTCTCACAGGTCTTGGCGCCCGCACAGGCGCGGTCGCGGGTCTCACAGGGTCAGCTCCGGGTGCAGACGGTCCAGGGTCCACACCTGCTTCTGGCGCGCGGAGAGCGCGGTGAGCGCCAGGGCGCCCGCCGTGAAGGCCGTCAGGACCACGCACGCCTGCCATACGGGGCCGAGCCCGCCGCCCGTGATGAGCCTCCTCAGGGCGTCGACGACGTAACTCATCGGCAAGAAGGGGTGGATCCAGCTGAAGAAGGACGGACTCGTCTGGACGGGGTACGTGCCGCCGGCCGAGGTCAGCTGGAGCATCAAGGCCGCGAGGACGAGGATCCGGCCCGCCGCTCCGAAGCGCGCGTTCAGCCACTGCACGATCGCCGCGAAGCAGCCCGTCACCAGGCAGAGGAAGCCCACCGTCCCGGCGGCCCGCGCCATCTGCAGGCCAAGTCCCCAGTGCAGGACCGACATCAGGGCGGCCGTCTGGAGCACACCGAGGGCGGCGACCGGCAGCCAGCCCGCGAACGCGATCCGCCAGGCGGAAGCGCCCGCGGCGAGTGCGCGCCGGTTGAGCGGCTGGATCAGCATGTACGCCACCATCGCGCCGACCCACAGGGACAGCGGGATGAAGTACGGGGCGAAGCCCGTGCCGTAGTTGGGCGCCTTGTGCATCGACTGGGAGGCGAGTTGCACCGGGTCGGCCATGACGTCGGTGCGCTGGTCGCGGTCCTTCTTGTCGTAGTCGGGGATCTTCTTGACGCCGTCGTGCAGCCCGCCGGACAGCTTCTCGGAGCCGTCGGCCAGCTTGAACATGCCGCCCTTCAGGTCGGTCGCGCCCGTCTCCAGCTTGCCGATACCCGTGTCGAGGTCCGTGGCGCCGGTCTTGGCGGTGCCGAGGCCCGTGTGCAGCTTCTTGGCGCCGTCGGCGACCTTCCCCGCGCCCGTGTTGAGGTCGTTGATCTGGGTGACGGCCTTGTTCAGGTCCTCGTCGAGGTGCGGTGCGCGTTCGGCGAGTGCCTGGGACTTCTTCTGCAGCGTGGCGAGGTGCTTGTCGAGCTTCTTGACGTCGCTGTTCTGGTCCTCGACCACGGTGTTCATGTCGTCCGCGATGGTCGACACGTTCTCCGCGGCCGTCTTGGCCTTCTTGAGCTGCGGGCAGGCCGGGTCGGGCACGGGGAGGTCCACGCAGCGCTCCGTGTAGAGGCCGCTGATGGTCTCGGAGCCCTTCTTGGCACCGTCGGCCGCCACGGGTGCGAGCTTGACCCAGGTGTCCAGGTTGCCCCGCAGAGCCTTGGAGGAGTCGGCGACGAGCCGGGCCGTGTCCCCGATGGTCTTGCCGTTGTCCTTCAGGAAGGGCCGCACCTGGTCCGCGGTGCCGTTGACCTTGTCGGCCAGCTTCTGGGTGCCGTCCGAGACCTTCTTCGAGCCGGTCTCCAGCTTGCCGGCGCCCTTGTCGAGCTTCTTGATGCCCCCGGCCAGGTCACTGCTGCCGTTCTTGGCGTCCTTGAGGCCGGTCGCGAGCTTCTTCGAGCCCTTCTTGGCCTCGCCGATGCCGCTGTCGAGCTTGTCCGCCCCCTTGGCGGCCTTCTCGGTCGCCCCGTGGATGTCGGAGAACGAGATGAAGATCTTGTCGAGGAAGGAGCGCGAGGCCTTGGTCGAGGCCGCGGTGCGCACTTCGGAGAAGACCGTCCGGGAGATCTGCCCGACGATGTAGTTGTTGGCGTCGTTCGTCCGGACCTGGAGAGCGCCCGTCTCCGGAGAGTCGCCGGAACTCGACGCGACGCGCTCGCTGAAGTCGGACGGCATCCTCAGGGACAGGTAGTACGTCCCGTCCTCGACACCCTTGCGCGCCTCGGCGGAACTCACCTCGTGCCAGTCGAAGGTCTTGCTGTCCTCGAGCCCGTCGACGATGCCGTCGCCCACCGCGAGCTTCTTGCCCGCGGCCGTGGCTCCCTTGTCGTCGTTGACGAGCGCCACGGGTATGCGATCGAGACGGCCGTACGGGTCCCAGAACGAGCAGAGGTACAGCGCGCCGTACAGCAGGGGCAGCAGCAGGAGCGCGACGAGCGCCATGCGCGGGAGCTTCCCCCTGCCGAACCGCTTGAGCTCAAGCGCGGCCAGCTTCGGCGAGCGCATCTGCCGTCTCCTTGTCGTCGTCGTTGCTGCGGTCGGTGGACACGGCGATCGCACCCGTGGGGGCTTCGTTGCACACGGCCACGACGGTGATGCCGCTCTCCGTGAGAGACCTCAACAGGGCCCAGGCCTCGCCCCGTTCGGCGTCCGACAGCTTGAGGTCGACGTCGTCCACGGCAAGGAGCCGGGGCCGCCCGATCAGGGCCAGGGCCACGGAGAGCCGCAGCGCCTCCAGGCGCTCCAGATCGCGTACGGAGGTCCGCCGCCCCTTGGGCAGCGACTCCATGTCGAGCCCGGCGGCGGACAGCGCCGTGTCGATCCGCAGCCGGGCCTCGGCGGCCCGCTCGGCGCGCGGCCTCAGCAGACCCCGCAGCGAGCCGCCGAACCGCCGCTCCAGAAGCGCCCGTTCGTGCAGATGCTCGGCGACGGTCAGCGCCGGATCGAGATCCGTCACGCCGGGCACGGGCCCGAGCGCGCTGATCCGGCGGACCGCCGCGAGCTGCTTGGGCAGCCGGAAGCCCCCCACGGAGGCCTCGCCATCCGTGGGGCGCATCCGCCCGGTGAGCGCGAGCAGCAGACAGGTCCGGCCCGACCCCGAAGCCCCCTCGATCGCGATCAGCGACCCCGGCTCGGCTTCGACCCCGACCCCGCGGAACGCCCAGCCCCGCGGTCCCTTGAGCCCCAACTCCCGCGCTGTGACGGCGGCTCCCCGCGCGCCGTCGTTCGGCCCGTCCACAGTTCCCCCTCGCACCCACTCTTTTGAACTGACTGGTCAGTGCAAAAACTAACGCGAACCGGCGATCGAGGCAAAAGAGCAGGTCAGAGCCGATTGTCAGTGGCGTACTACACGATGTGCACATACGGCCACATAGCCGTTACGCGACGACAGGAGGTTCGTCATGGCCAGCACTTCCGCAGCAGCCGCACGTCGCCACCGCCCCGTCGGCCCTACCCCCGTAACGACCGGTCCCGCGAGCGACGTCCATCCCGTCCTCCGCCGGGCCACGGCCCCGCCCGCCGCACTCGAACTGCTCGCCCAGGCCCGCGCCGGCATCGACGAGGCCGCGCACCTGGAGACTCCGAACGAGCGCTACGCCACGGCCCACCTCGCGGCCCTGCGCACCGCGGCCGCCGTCCTCGCCGCCCGCGGCAGGCCCGAGACGTCCCCGCGACGCAGGCAGCGGATCCGCAGCGCCTGGGAAGTGCTCCCCGAGATAGCACCCGAACTGACCGAGTGGAGCGCCCTGTTCGCCTCCGGCGCGCCGCGCAGGGCCCGCGCGGAGGCGGGCATACAGGGCGCGGCCACCGTCCGGGACGCGGACGACCTGCTGCGTGACGTGGCGATGTTCTTACGCCTCGTCGAGCGGATGCTGGTGCTCCAGCCCGTGCTGCCCCAGCCCAGGCAGGAGCCGCCGGACGCAGGCCGAGACGGATGACGGGGCAGTCGGCCGAAGGCAATAGGGTGGGAGCGCCCGCACCCTCCCGGCTGCCGCAAGAGCAGGGGGAGGGAACCCCCTAGCTCCGCCGCGGACATGCGGTGGACGCGCCGAGGAGTCAACTGCCGTGTCGGACCCGATGCGCCCCCGCGCTTCTCTCCGTACCGCCGTGGTCTGGGAGGTCCTCAAGGACGCTCTCGACCGCCGGGTCAAGGCCACGGGCCGGGAGTCACACTCCCTCGACGTGCTCGACACCGGAGGCGGCAGCGGCAACTTCGCCGTGCCCGTCGCCCGCCTCGGCCACCGCGTCACCGTCGTCGACCCCAGCCCGAACGCCCTCTTCGCCCTCGAGCGCCGGGCCGCCGAGGCGGGCGTCGCCGACCGGGTGCGCGGCGTCCAGGGCGACGTACACGGCCTCTTCGACGTCGTGGAGCGCGCCGGGTTCGACGCCGTCCTGTGCCACGGCGTCCTGGAGTACGTGGACGACCCCGCCGAGGGCGTGCGCAACGCGGTCAGCGCGCTGCGCCCCTCCGGCACCCTCAGCCTGCTCGCCGCGGGACTCGGCGGAGCCGTGCTCGCCAGGGCGCTCGCCGGGCACTTCACCGAGGCCAGGCAGGCCCTCGGCGACCCGGCCGGACGCTGGGGCGACGGCGACCCCGTGCCCCGGCGCTTCACCGCCGAGCAGCTCACCGAGCTGGTCGAGGGCGCGGGCGTCAGGGTCGACGCGGTGCACGGGGTGCGGGTCTTCGCCGACCTGGTTCCCGGGGTTCTGGTGGACACGGAGCCCGGCGCCCTGGAGGCCCTGCTCAAGCTGGAGGCGGCCGCCGCCGAGCTCGCCGCCTTCCACTCCGTGGCCACCCAGCTGCATGTGCTCGGTGAGACCCGGGATGCCGACGAGACCTGATGTCCGGCCCCGCCGCCCGCTGATCAGCGACGCAGCCGCACATGGAGTACGGCACATACCCCCCGAACGGGCTATGGGCGCCGTATGATCGAGGCAGACCGTCCGGCATGCCGGGCCGGCTGCTGGGGAATGCACGCTTCAGCGAGCCGGAGCGGCAGGGTGGTCCGGTTTGGCGAAGTTGGCGCAGAGGGGCGGGTTTCACGGGGGCGATTCCCTGCCTATCCTGAAGGGGACCCCCGGTCGCCCCGGCGACTGCACGATGAGGAGGACTCCGTGCCGCTCTCGGAGCACGAGCAGCGCATGCTCGAGCAGATGGAGCGAGCGCTGTACGCCGAAGATCCCAAGTTCGCGACAGCGCTCGAGGGAAGCGGGCTGCGTACGTACACCCGGCGACGGGTCTACCAAGCGGTCGCGGGCTTCCTTGTGGGTATCGCCCTTCTCATGGCCGGAATGGTCGCCCAGCAGATCTGGGTGAGCGTGGTGGGATTCCTCGTCATGCTGGGATGTGCGGTGCTCGCCGTCACCGGATGGCGCAAAGCGCCCAAGCCAGGTGAACAGCCGGCCGCCGGCACGCCCACGACACAGGGCGGCACCCCGGCCCGTCGGCAGACCCGGCAGCGAAAGTCGATGATGGACCGGATCGAGCAGCGTTGGCAGCGCCGCCGCGACGAACAGGGCCAATGAGTTCTCAGCTTTTCAGCAGTGCTTGACTTTTCAGCAGTGTGTAAGGGGTGACCGCCCAGGCGGTCACCCCTTACGTGCTCTCTAGCCCTCCTGCTGCGAGGGCTGCGACGGCTGCGACGGTCCCGAAGGCCCCCGCAGTGCCGCCCACCGCTTGGCGATCCGCTCGGACCACCGCTGCTTGACCGCCGTCCAGCGGTCCGAGACCGCCCACACCACTCGTGCGGCCGAACGCGGGGCGAACGTCGCCCGCAGCCGGGCCGAACGGTTCGACGTGGCCCACAGCCCCTCGGACACGCGGTGCACGTCGTCGGCCAGGCCCGCCGTCGGCTGGGGCCGTGGCGCGTAGAGCACCTGTTCGACCGCGGCCGCCAGGCGATGGACGGACTCCGCGGGCGCCGCGGCGAGCTGCCCGATGCGTACGATTCGGGCCGCCGCCTTGCGCGGGGTCTGCGACTCGTCCGGCGTGATCCCGTGGTCCCAGGCCGTATCGGTCACCTCCAGCCAGGCGGCGAGAGTCCGCGCGGCCGCGTCCGCCTCCGTACGGCCCGGCGAGCCCAGGCGCACCGCCCGGACCCGCTTGCGCCACAGCATCGGCAGCAGGGGCAGGCCCAGGGCCACCAGGGCTCCGAGAGTCACGGACACGATCATGCCGATCGGCGGTCCATCACCGCCCGAGCCGCCCGCGATCGCCGGGGCCGTGCTCGCGCAGCCGCCCTGCTTCTGCTGGTCGGGCGGGCAGCTCGCGGAGGCCGATGGCTCGTCGGACGGCGCCGCCGACGAGCTCGACTCGGGCGCCGCCGGGTCGCTCGCGCCGTCGGACGGGGTGTCCGGGCGCGTGTAGTCCGGCACCGTGCCGCGGTTCGGGGTCGGCTCGAAGCGGGTCCAGCCCACGCCCTCGAAGTACAGCTCGGGCCAGGCGTGCGCGTCCCGCAGACCGACCGACATCGAACCGTCCGCCTGCGCGGCGCCCGGTGTGAAGCCCACCGCGACGCGCGCCGGGATGTCCAGCGTCCGCGCCATCGAGGCCATCGCGAACGAGAAGTGGACGCAGAAGCCTTCCTTCTGCTCCAGGAAGCGGGCGATCGCCGCCGGGCCGCTGCCCGCCCGTACCTGCGTGTTGTACGTGAAGCCGCCCTCCGAGGCGAACCAGTCCTGGAGCTTGACCGCCTTCTCGTAGTCGTTCGAGGCGCCCTTGGTGATCTTCCGGGCCTCGGAGGCCACCACGGGCGGCAGAGAGCCGGGCACCTTGGTGAACTCCTCCGCGATCTGCCTGGGCGGCTCGGACGCGTTCGCGAGCTGCTCGGCCGTGGGCTCCACGATGAGGCTCTTGACCTCGTACTGCGCGCCGCGCGTCGTCTGCCCGCGGTCACCCACCAGGGCGCGCCCCACCGGCTCGTACCGCCAGCGGCCGTTGATCTTCACCTCGCTCGCCGGATAGGGCATCGGCAGCCAGTTCTGGGCGTAGCTGTCGGCGGCCGAGATGTTCGTCTGGATCTCGCTCCTGCGGACGTCCGGATAGAGCCCCGGCGGGTCCTCCAGGCGCGGCGGTACGTCCTCGATGCTGCGGACCGTGGTCTTCCAGGTCGTGCCGTCGAACTGGTCGAGGGAGACGATCCGCAGGTAGAGGTTCTCGGTCTCCTTGGCGTTCGTCTTGTACGAGATGACCTCGCGGTCGTCCGGTTCGTTCAGGCTGTCCTGGAGCGCGACCAGCGGATTCACCGCGGAGATCGTGCCGCCACCGCCGGAACCCGAACCTCCGGCGCCACCGGAACCGTCCAGGAGCCCGCCGTCCAGGGCGGGCAGCGCGAGCGGCACCACCAGGGCGATGCCCAGGGCCACCGCGCCGATGCGCCGCCCTGTGCGGACCGGCGCGATCGCGCCGCTGTCGGTCTCCAGGCCCCCTGAGATCCGGCCGGGCGCACGCGCGGCGCCCCCGAAGACCCGCCCCCACTGGGAGAGCCGGTCCCGTCCCTCCGCCAGGAGCAGCAGCAGATACCCGGCGGCCGCGAGCAGGAACCACAGCCACCCGGCCCCGTCCCCGGAGAGCCCCGCGGCGACCGAGTACAGCGCGAGCAGCGGAAGACCCGCTGGCGCCGCCGTACGGAACGTCACCGCGAGGGCGTCCACCGCGAGGCCGATCACCAGGACGCCGCCGACCAGCATCAGCCGGATGCCCTCACTGAGCGGCGCCGGGATCGCGTACCGCCCGACGTCGTTGCCGCCCGCCTCGAGGAGCAGCCCGAACTCCCGGAACACGTCGGGGCCCGGAAGCACCCCGCCGATCGCCTGCTCACGGGCGAACACCAGCGTCAGGAGCAGCAGCGTCACCAGGGCCTGCACGGCGACCGTGACCGGCCGGGCCAGCGGGACCCGCCGGGTCAGCGCGCCCACGCCGCTCTGCAGCGCGAGCAGGATCGCCGCCTGGATGAACCACGTCGCCGGATCGACGAGCGGCAGCAGCGCCCCGGATGCCATCAGCGTGGCCGCCGTGGCACAGAGCGCGAGTCGCGCGCGCCCACTCATGAACGTCCCCCTGTTGTCGTGGCTGTCGTCCTGCCGGACCGGCAGCCGCTCATCCCCAGCCCCCGGTCGTCGTCCCCGCCGCCGGAGCCGGGCCCGTGCCGGCCCGCAGATGGTCCGCCTGGCGCCACAGGTCCACCAGAGGGACCCCAGGAGGCACCGCCACGGCCGTCCAGCCCGCCTCGCGCAGCATCCGGACCCGCTCGTCGCCGGGGCCCGGCAGAGCGCCGCCGGGGCCCTGGGCCCAGGCCGTGCTGTCCAGGACGAAGGCGACCGCGGCGCCGCTGCGCTGCCGCATCTTGGCGGCCACCGTCGCCTGCTCCTCGTCGAGGTCGCCGAGGAAGGCGATCAGCAGGCCTTCGTTGCCCCCGCGCAGCACGTCGTACGCGGGTGAGAGCCCCGCGCCGTCCGAGTGGTCGATCACCGCGAGGGTGTCCATCATCAGTCCCGCCGCGTCCGCCGACTCCTGGCTCGCGCCCGCGAAACCGTCCGAGCCCTCCCCGGGCACGGAGTTGCCGGTGTCGGTCAACAGCCGTACCGAAAAGCCCCGTTCGAGCATGTGCACCAGGGCGGACGCCGTGCCCGACACCGCCCACTCGAAGGCCGAGTCGGGCCCTGCGCCCCGGAAGGCGTGCGCCCGGGTGTCCAGGAGCACCGTGCAGCGGGCCCGCTGCGGCTGCTCCTCGCGGCGCACCATCAGCTCTCCATAGCGGGCCGTGGAGCGCCAGTGGACGCGGCGCAGGTCGTCGCCGTGGCGGTAGCCCCGCGGGATCACGTCGTCCTCGCCGGCGAGGGCCAGCGAGCGGTGCCGCCCGTCGCCGTACCCCTTGGCCTCGCCGGTGAGCCGCACCGGAGGCAGCGCCTCCACCCGCGGGATGACCGTCAAGGTGTCGTACGTCGAGAAGGAGCGGGTCAGTTCGCACATCCCGAACGGGTCCGTCAGGCGCAGTTGCAGCGGCCCCAGCGGATAGCGCCCCCGCAGATCCGAGCGGACGCGGTAGGACACCTCACGGCGGCCCCCCGCCTCCACCCGGTCGAGCACGAACCGGGGCCGCGGCCCCAGGACGTAAGGCACCCGGTCCTGGAGCATGAGCAACCCCGTGGGCAGCCGCGAGACGTTGTCCATCCGCAGATGGACACGCGCCTCCGAACTGGCGGGCACGCGCGCGGGGGAGAGCCTGCGGCTGCCCGCGACGCGGTAGCGGGTGCGGTAGAGCACCGTCGCGCACACCAGCGGAAGGACGGCGAGCAGCAGCCCGACCCGGAGCAGATCACTCTGCCCCAGGACGTACGCGCAGATGGCGGCGGCGACCCCGGCCGCGAGGAACGAACGCCCGCGTGTGGTGAGACCCGCGAGCGCGGTCCGCAGTCCGCCCTTGCCCTCCTCGGCCTGCGCCGGCTGCGGCCCCCCGGCCGCCATCACAGCCTCCGTGCGCCGGGCGGCTGCTGGTTGAAGTAGCCGCTGTTCGGCTGGGCGGCGGCGGGGACGGGCGTGCGCTGGAGGATCTCCAGGACGACCGACTCAGCCGTACGCCGGTTCAACTGGGCCTGGGCCGTGGGCAGCAGCCGGTGCGCGAGCACCGCCACGGCGAGGGCCTGGACGTCGTCCGGCAGGGCGAACTCCCGGCCGCTGAGCGCCGCGGAGGCCTTGGCCGCACGGAGCAGGTGCAGCGTCGCGCGCGGCGACGCCCCGAGTCTCAGGTCCGGGTGGTTGCGGGTCGCCCCCACCAGGTCCACGGCGTACCGCCGCACGGAGTCGGCGACGTGGACCGTGCGGACCGCGTCGATGAGCTTCACGATGTCGTGTGCGTGCGCCACCGGCTGGAGGTCGTCCAGCGGCGAGACACCGCCGTGCACGTCCAGCATCTGCAGCTCGGCCTCCGCGTTCGGATAGCCGATCGAGACGCGCGCCATGAAGCGGTCGCGCTGCGCCTCGGGCAGGGGATAGGTCCCCTCCATCTCGACGGGGTTCTGCGTCGCCACCACCATGAAGGGGCTCGGCAGTTCGTAGGTCTGCCCGTCGATGGTGACCTGGCGCTCCTCCATGGACTCCAGGAGCGCGGACTGCGTCTTGGGAGACGCGCGGTTGATCTCGTCGCCGATCACGATCTGCGCGAAGATCGCGCCGGGCTTGAACTCGAAGTCCCGGCGCTGCTGGTCGAAAATGGACACACCAGTGATGTCCGACGGCAGCAGGTCGGGCGTGAACTGGATGCGCCGCACGGAGCAGTCGATGGACCGCGCGAGCGCCTTGGCGAGCATGGTCTTGCCCACGCCCGGTACATCCTCGATCAGCAAATGCCCCTCGGCGAGGAGCACGGTCAGCGAAAGCCGTACGACCTCTGGCTTGCCCTCGATCACACCCTCGACCGACCTGCGGACACGTTCCGCTGTGGCGGTCAGATCTGTGAGGCTCGCTCGATCGTCATAGGTCGTCACCCGGCCCTCCTCGGACACGTTCTCCGGGCCGACGCATTTGTGTGCGGCCCGGCCCACCCCGAATCACGGACACCACGCGTGAATGGTTCAACGTGATGCCCCACCCCGCATTCTTGTTGGGCATACCGGGTTGTGTCACTCGCCCGCGGATAACTGGCGGCGATATGTCGGGTCTTACGGCCTTTTGGCAGCCGAGCCGGTCCGGAAAGGTCCGGTCCGGACCCCGTCACGCAGGGTCGATCTCCCGCAGCAGACCTGTGGTGACATCGAAGACGAATCCCCGCACATCGTCGGTGTGCAGAAGGAACGGCGAGGTCCGTACCCGCTGCATCGACTGCCGTACGTCCTGGTCGACGTCGCGGAAGGCCTCCACCGCCCAGGCGGGCCGCTGGCCGACCTCGAGCTCCAGCTCGTGCCGGAACTCCTCGGTGAGGCTCTCCAGGCCGCAGCTGGTGTGGTGGATCAGTACGACGCTGCGGGTGCCGAGGGCGCGCTGGCTGATCGTCAGAGAACGCATGACGTCGTCGGTGACTACGCCGCCCGCGTTGCGGATGGTGTGGCAGTCGCCCAGTTCGAGGCCGAGCGCGTCGTGGAGATCGATGCGGGCGTCCATGCAGGCGACGACGGCGACCCCGAGGACGGGGCGTGCGTCCATACCAGGATCCGTGAATGCCTTTGCGTACCGCTTGTTCGCCTCGACGAGGCGATCGGTGACGGTGCCGTCGGCGGTTATCCCACCGTTCGGCTCTGCGGGGGAGCTGCCCGTGGAGGATGCGGAAGTCGACATGGCTATGACGGTAGTCGGCACTGATCGCCCGGGCCCGCTGTGAGAAGGGACAAAGAACGTCAATGAGGCTTGTTGTGAGCTAACCCACAGGGGTGCGGCGCCTACCCCCGAACGGGTGACGAGGCGTCTTTCGCGGCCCGCCGACGACCCGTACGCGACGCGCAGGCCAGTTGATTGACCGGGCGACACGGTGGACTAAAGTGACGCGAAGTGGGAGCCGTGACCCTGCTCCCAGCTGGACTGTTCACCCGGAGATTCCCTGAATCCCCCCACGTGCGCGGCGCGTACGTACGGCTCGGCCTCCTCCCGCTCCCGGTCGGCTGACGCCACTTCCCCGGCGCCAGCAGGCCATTCCCCTTCTCGAGCGGGCGGGGACCCGGCCGTGCGCACAGCGCTCCGCGCCGGACCTGAGAGGGCCCTTTGAGCCAGACCCGACACGTCCCGGTGATGCTCCAGCGATGCCTGGACCTGTTGGCCCCCGCGCTCGCCCAGCCGGGCGCGGTCGTCGTCGACTGCACCCTCGGACTCGGCGGCCACAGCGAGGCGCTCCTGTCGACCTTCCCGTCGGCCCGCCTCATCGGCCTCGACCGCGACAAGGAAGCGCTGCGGCTCTCCGGAGAGCGGCTCGCCCCCTTCGGCGACCGCGCCGAACTGGTGCACGCGGTCTACGACGAACTGCCCGACGTGCTCGACCGGCTCGGCATCGCGAAGGTCCAGGGCGTGCTCTTCGACCTCGGCGTCTCCTCGATGCAACTCGACGAGGCGGACCGGGGCTTCGCCTACGCCCAGGACGCGCCCCTGGACATGCGCATGGACCAGACGACCGGCATGAGCGCCGCCGAGGTCCTCAACACGTACGCACCGGGCGAACTGGTGCGCATCCTGCGCCAGTACGGCGAGGAGAAGCAGGCCAAGCGGATCGTGAGCGCCGTCGTCCGCGAGCGCGAGAAGGAGCCGTTCAGCAACAGCGCCCGGCTCGTCGAGCTGATCCGTGACTCGCTGCCGCAGGCCGCCAAGCGCACCGGCGGCAACCCCGCCAAGCGCACCTTCCAGGCCCTGCGCATCGAGGTCAACGGCGAGCTGAGCGTCCTGGAGGCGGCCATCCCGGCCGCCGTGAAGGCCCTCGCCGTCGGCGGCCGCATCGCCGTCCTGTCGTACCACTCCCTTGAGGACCGGCTGGTCAAGCAGGTCTTCGCGGCCGGCGCCGCGACGACCGCGCCGCCCGGCCTGCCCGTCGTCCCCGAGCGCTACCAGCCCCGGCTCAAGCTGCTCACGCGCGGCGCGGAGCTCCCCACCGAGGAAGAGGTCGCCGAGAACCGCCGGGCGGCCCCGGCACGGCTGCGGGGTGCGCAGCGCATCCGCGAGGAGACGCTGTGAAGCGCGCCCGCCGGGAGGACCCGTGAACGGCGTCCCTGAGGAGGCCCCATGAGCAAGAAGCCCGAGCTGCGGGGGAGGGCGGCCCGGCTCGCGCGGCTGCTGCCGTCGGGGCCGAGCCAGGCGGCGCGCACGCCGTTCGTGCTCCTCGTCGTGCTGCTGCTCGGCGGCGGTCTGATCACGCTGCTCATCCTGAACTCCTCGCTCAACGAAGGCTCGTTCCAGCTGAGCGAGCTCAAGAAGGAGACGACGGAGCTCACCGACCAGGAGCAGGAGCTCCAGCGGGACGTGGACGCCTACGCCGCTCCTGACGCCCTCCAGCGCCGCGCCCGTGAGCTCGGCATGGTGCCGGGCGGCGACCCGGCCTTCCTGAACCCTGACGGCACCGTGCGCGGCGTTCCCGGAGCCGCCGAGCAGTCCTCCGCGCTGGAGCCCGACCCGCGCCCCCAGGAGGTGGCGTCCCCGGCGCCCTCCGTCTCGATCCCGGTGCTGCCCGCGCCCTCGGAGCCCCAGGCGTCCCCGGCGCCCTCCGCCCCGGCCGCGGACGGCCCGCCCGCGCCCGGCCTCTCCGCGACGCCCGGCCCCACGACCTCCGGCAGGTGACGTAAGTGACGGACCGCCAACCCCCGCGACGCAGGGTCCCGGGTCCCGCGCGGCCCTCGCGCCCCGCCCGCCCCGGCCAGCAGCGCCGCCCGGGAGCGGGATCCCGCCCCGCCGCCCGCCGCCCGCGCACCACGACCAAGGCCCGCACCATCCGGCTCGGCAGCCCGCGGCCACGGCTTCGCATGGTGAGCCTCGGTCTGACCCTGGTGATGCTGGCCTTCGTCGTACGCCTCCTCCAGGTGCAGGCGGTCGACGCCAGTGTTTACACCAGCAAGGCCGAGAAGAACCGCTACTTCAGCCATGTCCTGACCGCCGAGCGCGGCGGCATCACCGACCGGCGCGGCGTCGAACTGGCCGCCAGCGTGGACGCGTACGACATCACGGCCGACCCCACGTTGTTCACCGCGAAGGAGATGGGCATCAAGGACGCGCCCGAGCAGGCCGCCGCGCTCCTCGCCCCGATCCTCGACAAGGACGTCGACCGGCTCACCGAGCAGCTGAAGACCCCCAAGACGCGTTACGTCCTGCTGGCCCGCCGGCAGACCCCGCAGGTCTGGAAGCAGATCAAGGACCTGCGCGGCGCGCTCGAGGACAAGGCGAGCACCGACAAGAAGAGCGCCAACGTCCTGGCGGGCGTCTTCCAGGACCCCAGCAGCAAGCGCGTGTACCCGAACGACAGCCTGGCCGCCGGGATACTGGGCTGGGTCAACGCCGAGGGCAAGGGCGCGGGCGGCCTTGAGCAGCAGCTCAACAAGGAGCTCGCGGGCAAGGACGGCAAGATCAGGTACGCCCAGTCCGGCGGCCACCAGGTGCCCACCGCGGGGAGCACGGAGACGCCCGCCGTGCCCGGCTCCGACGTCGAGCTCACCATCGACCGCGACATCCAGTGGGCCGCGCAGAACGCCATCACCGAGCAGGTGGAGAAGTCCGAGGCGGACCGCGGCTACGTGATAGTGCAGGACAACAAGACCGGCGAGATCCTCGCGATGGCCAACTCCCCGGGCTTCGACCCGAACGACCTCTCGCAGGCCGACGGCACGGCACTGGGCAACGCCTCGCTCCAGGACGCCTTCGAGCCGGGTTCGACCGCCAAGGTCATGTCGATGGCCGCCGTCCTGGAGGAGAACGCGGCCACGCCCGCGACGCGGGTGACGGTCCCCAACCGGCTGCACCGCGGCGACCGGCTCTTCCAGGACGACATCGACCACCCGACCTGGCATCTCACGCTCAACGGCGTGCTCGCCAAGTCCAGCAACATCGGCACGATCCTGGCCACCGGCGAGCTGGGCAAGACCCAGAAGGAAGCCAACCGGTCGCTCTACTCGTACCTGCGGAAGTTCGGCATCGGCAGAGAGACCGGGCTCGGCTTCCCCGGCGAGACGTCCGGGATCTTCGCGCCCGCCGACAAGTGGTCCACCTCGCAGCAGTACACGATCCCCTTCGGCCAGGGCTTCTCGATCAACGCGATGCAGGCGACCTCCGTCTACTCGACCATCGCCAACGACGGCGTACGCGTCGAGCCCACGCTGGTGCGCGGCACCAAGGGCCCCGACGGCCGCTTCACGCCCGCTCCCAAGCCCAAGAAGACCCGCGTGGTGAGCGCGAAGACCGCCAAGACGCTGTCGCGGATGCTGGAGTCCGTCGTCGACGACGAAGAGGGCACCGGTACCAAGGCCCGCATCGCCGGCTACCGGGTCGCGGGCAAGACGGGTACGGCCAACCGGGTCGACCCTCAGACCGGCAAGTACAAGGGCTACACCTCGTCGTTCGCCGGGTTCGCGCCCGCCGACAAGCCGCGCGTCACCGTCTACTGCGCCATCCAGAACGCCACCAAGGGCAGCTACTTCGGCGGCCAGATCTGCGGTCCCATCTACAAGGAAGTCATGCAGTTCGCCCTCAAGACGCTCCAGGTCCCGCCCACCGGCAAGGGCGCGGCCAGGCTCCCCGTCACCTTCGAACCCTGAGCCCCACCAGGACAAGCCCGTGACAACGATCACCCCGAAGCCGGGGAACCAGCCCCCGCCACACCGCCCGCTTCGCCCTGAGCCCGGTGCGCCCGGTACGCTCACCGCCGTGCCACACGCTGATCAGTCCCAAACCACCCAGAAGGGCGTTCCCGTGACATATCCGGGACCGCCGAGGCCGGTCCAGGTCTCCGCGACGCCGCTCGCCAGGATCGCCGATCAGCTGGGCGTCGCCGCCCCGGGCACGGGGGAGGTCAGCGGCATCACGCACGACTCCCGCGCGGTCCGCCCCGGCGACATCTACGCCGCCCTGCCCGGCGCCCGGCTGCACGGCGCCGACTTCGTCGCCCAGGCCGCCGACCTCGGCGCCGCCGCGATCCTCACCGACCCGACGGGCGCCGAGCGCGCGGCCGTCACGGGCCTGCCGGTCCTGGTCGTCGACGAACCGCGCGGCTCCATGGGGGAGCTCGCGGCCACGGTCTACGGCCACCCGGGGCGCGATCTGCTCCAGATCGGCATCACCGGTACGTCCGGCAAGACCACCACGGCGTATCTCGTCGAGGGCGGCCTCAAGGGCGTCAAGTCGACCGGCCTCATCGGCACGGTCGAGATGCGTATCGGCGAGGAGCGGATCAAGTCCGAACGTACGACCCCCGAGGCGACCGACCTCCAGGCGCTGTTCGCGGTGATGCGCGAGCGCGGCGTCGAGGCCGTCGCCATGGAGGTCTCCTCCCACGCCCTCGTGCTCGGCCGGGTGGACGGCTGCGTCTTCGACGTTGCCGTCTTCAACAACCTCAGCCCCGAGCACATGGAATTCCACTCCGACATGGAGGACTACTTCCAGGCCAAGGCGCAGCTGTTCACCAAGCTGCGATCCAAGGTCGGAGTGGTCAACTTCGACGACGAGTACGGGCGCCGGCTCATCGACGAGTCCGAGGTGCCCGTCACCACGTTCTCCGCCGAGGGCCACCCCGACGCCGACTGGCGCGCGGAAGGCGTCGAAGTCACGCCCTTCGACTCCACGTTCGTCGTGGTCGGCCCGCAGGGGGAGCGGATCACCGCGAAGTCCCCGCTGGCCGGGCCGTTCAACGTCGCCAACACGCTCTCCGCGATCGTCTCGCTCGCCGTCGCAGGGATCGACCCGCAGCAGGCCGCCGACGGCGTCGCGGCCGTGCCGGGCGTCCCCGGCCGCCTGGAGCGCATCGACGAGGGCCAGCCCTACCTCGCGGTCGTCGACTACGCCCACAAGACGGACGCCGTCGAATCGGTCCTGCGCGCCCTGCGCAAGGTCACCGACAACAAGCTGCACATCGTCCTCGGCTGCGGCGGCGACCGGGACAAGACCAAGCGGATGGCGATGGGCGCCGCGGCGGCCAGGCTCGCCGACTCCGCCGTACTGACCTCTGACAACCCCCGTGGCGAGGACCCCCTCGCGATCCTCGCCACGATGCTCGCCGGTGCCGCCGACGTGCCGGCCCACGAGCGCGGCGAGGTCGCCGTGTTCGAGGACCGCGCCGCCGCCATCCGCGCGGCCGTCGCACGGGCCGAGCCGGGCGACACGGTGCTCGTCGCGGGCAAGGGCCACGAGCAGGGACAGGACATCGCCGGGGTGGTGCGTCCCTTCGACGACCGCCAGGTACTTCGCGAAGCAATCCAGCAAACCCAGGGATGAATCTGTGATCGCCCTCTCCCTCGCCGAGATCGCCACTGTCGTCGGCGGGCAGACGTACGACATACCGGATCCGTCCGTCCAGGTCACCGGACCGGTCGTCAGGGACTCCCGTGAAGTGGAGCCCGGCAGCCTCTTCGTCGCCTTCGCCGGCGAGCGCGTCGACGGCCACGACTACGCGTCCGCCGTGGTCGAAGCGGGCGCCGCCGCCGTCCTCGCCTCGCGCCCCGTCGGCGTGCCCGCCATCGTCGTCGACGACGTGCAGGCGGCGCTCGGAGCCCTTGCGCGGCACGTCGTGGAGCGGCTCGGCGCGACGCTCGTGGCGCTCACCGGCTCCGTCGGCAAGACAAGCTCCAAGGACCTGCTCGCCCAGGTCCTGCGGAGCAAGGCGCCCACGGTCTTCACGCCGGGCTCGCTCAACAACGAGATCGGCCTGCCGCTCACCGCCCTCAGCGCCACCGACGAGACGCGCTTCCTCGTCCTGGAGATGGGCGCGCGCGGCATCGGCCACATCCGCTACCTCACCGGCCTCACCCCGCCGAAGATCGGCCTCGTGCTCAACGTAGGGACCGCCCACATCGGCGAGTTCGGCGGACGCGAGCAGATCGCAGTGGCGAAGGGTGAACTCGTCGAGAGCCTCCCCGCCGACGGCACCGCCGTCCTCAACGCCGACGACCCCCTCGTCCGCGCCATGGCTTCGCGCACGAAGGCGCGCGTCCTGCTCTTCGGAGAGGCCGCCGACGCCGACGTACGTGCCGAGAATGTCCGGCTCACGGAGATCGGACAGCCCGCCTTTACGCTGCACACACCCTCCGGGTGCAGCGACGTGACCTTGCGGCTGTACGGTGAGCACCACGTGTCGAACGCGCTTGCCGCGGCCGCCGTCGCCCATGAGCTGGGCATGTCCGCAGACGAGATCGCCCGCGCGCTCTCCGAGGCGGGCACGCTGTCCCGCTGGCGGATGGAGGTCACCGAGCGCCCGGACGGCGTGACGGTCGTCAACGACGCCTACAACGCGAACCCCGAGTCCATGCGAGCCGCCCTGCGCGCGCTCGCGGCCATGGCCAAGGGACGTCGTACGTGGGCGGTGCTCGGTCACATGGCCGAGCTCGGTGACGACGGGCTCGCCGAACACGACGCGGTCGGACGGCTCGCTGTCCGGCTGAACGTGAGCAAGCTCGTGGCAGTCGGGGGCAGGGAAGCGTCCTGGCTCCAACTGGGCGCATACAACGAGGGTTCGTGGGGTGAGGAGTCGGTGCACGTGTCCGACGCACAGGCGGCGATCGACCTGCTGCGCAGCGAGCTGCGCCCGGGAGACGTCGTGCTGGTGAAGGCTTCCAGATCGGTCGGTCTCGAGCGGGTCGCCACGGCGCTGCTCGATGACTCCGCGTCGTCCGAGGGGCAGGTCGCCGGCCGATGAGGCAGATCCTCTTCGCGGGTGTGATCGGGCTCTTCCTGACCCTGGTCGGAACCCCGCTCCTTATCAAGTTCCTTGCCCGCAAGGGCTATGGGCAGTTCATCCGGGACGACGGCCCGCGCGAGCACCACAGCAAGCGCGGTACGCCGACCATGGGTGGCATCGCCTTCATCCTCGCCACGCTCATCGCGTACTTCCTCACGAAGATCATCACGGGCACGGAGACCACGCTCTCCGGTCTCCTCGTGCTCTTCCTGATGGCGGGCATGGGCCTCGTCGGCTTCCTCGACGACTACATCAAGATCGTGAAGCAGCGCTCGCTCGGTCTGCGCGCCAAGGCGAAGATGGCCGGACAGCTGATCGTCGGCATCGGCTTCGCCGTGCTCGCGCTGAACTGGCCGGACAACCGCAACCAGACCCCGGCCTCCACCAAGCTGTCGTTCGTCACGGACTTCGGCTGGTCGATCGGCCCGGTGCTCTTCGTGGTCTGGGCGCTGTTCATGATCCTCGCGATGTCGAACGGCGTGAACCTCACCGACGGCCTCGACGGCCTCGCCACGGGCGCCTCCGTGATGGTCTTCGGCGCGTACACCTTCATCGGTGTCTGGCAGTACCAGGAGTCCTGCGCCAACGCGGTCACGCTGACCAACCCACAGGCGTGTTTCGAGGTCAGAGACCCACTCGACCTCGCGGTGGTGGCCTCCGCGCTGATGGGCGCCTGCTTCGGCTTCCTGTGGTGGAACACCTCGCCCGCCAAGATCTTCATGGGTGACACCGGCTCGCTCGCCCTCGGCGGCGCGCTCGCCGGACTCGCGATCTGCTCGCGCACCGAGATGCTGCTCGCCCTGCTCGGCGGTCTCTTCGTCCTGATCACGATGTCCGTCGTCATCCAGGTCGGCTCGTTCCGCATGACCGGCAAGCGCGTCTTCCGCATGGCGCCACTGCAGCACCACTTCGAACTCAAGGGGTGGTCCGAAGTCCTTGTGGTGGTCCGCTTCTGGATCATCCAGGGCATGTGCGTGATCGTCGGACTCGGCCTCTTCTACGCAGGATGGGCAGCCAAGAAGTGACCAGCTGGCAGGGGAAGAACGTCACCGTCGCCGGGCTCGGCGTCTCCGGAATCCCGGCGGCCCGCGTGCTGAACGGCCTGGGCGCCGTCGTCACGGTCGTCAACGACGGCGACGACGAGCGCTCCCGTACGCAGGCCGATGAGCTGAGGTCCGAGGGCATCAGCGTCCGCCTCGGCGACGGGGCCACCCTGCCCGAAGGCACCGAACTCATCGTCACCACGCCCGGCTGGCAGCCGGACAAGCCGCTCTTCGCGGCGGCCGCGGCTGCCGGTGTCGAGGTGTGGGGCGACGTCGAGCTGGCCTGGCGTCTGCGCGGCCCCGACGCCGCGCCATGGCTCGCGGTCACCGGCACGAACGGCAAGACCACGACCGTGCGCATGCTGGCCTCGATCCTGGAGGCGGCCGGTCTGCGGACCGCCGCCGTCGGCAACATCGGGGTATCGCTGCTCGACGTCGTCACCGGCGACGAGCCGTACGACGTCCTCGCCGTCGAGCTCTCCAGCTACCAGCTGCACTGGGCGCCCTCGCTGCGCGCCCACTCCGCGACCGTCCTGAACCTCGCGCCCGACCACCTGGACTGGCACGGCTCCATGGAGGCGTACGCCGCCGACAAGGGCCGGATCTACGAGGGCAATCAGATCGCCTGCGTCTACAACGTCGCCGACAAGGCGACGGAAGACCTCGTCCGCGAGGCCGACGTCGAAGAGGGCTGCCGGGCCGTCGGTTTCACGCTGAATGCGCCCGCGCCCTCGCAACTGGGCGTCGTGGACGGCATTCTGGTCGACCGTGCCTTCGTGCCGGACCGTCAGAAGCAGGCGCAGGAGCTCGCCGAGATCTCCGACGTGCAGCCGCCCGCGCCGCACAACATCGCCAACGCCCTGGCCGCGGCAGCTCTCGCGCGCGCCTACGGCGTCCCGGCGACGGCCGTACGCGACGGTCTGCGCGCGTTCCGTCCCGACGCCCACCGCATCGAGCACGTCGCCGACGTGGCCGGTGTGGCGTACGTCGACGACTCCAAGGCCACCAACACCCACGCCGCGGAAGCGTCGTTGGCGGCGTACGAATCCATCGTCTGGATCGCGGGCGGGCTCGCCAAGGGCGCCACCTTCGACGAGCTGGTCACCAAGTCGGCCAAGCGGCTGCGGGGTGTTGTCCTGATCGGCGCCGACCGCGCGCTGATCCGCGAAGCCCTCGCGCGACACGCCCCCGAGGTCCCGGTCGTCGACCTCGACCGGACCGACACTGGGGCGATGTCCGAGGCGGTACGGCAGGCGGCACGGCTCGCCGAGCCGGGGGACACCGTACTGATGGCTCCGGCCTGTGCGTCGATGGACATGTTCACCAACTACAACAAGCGTGGTGACGCGTTCGCGGACGCGGTCCGCGAACTCGGCGCGAGCGCCTGACGCGGACCCCGGTGGTCCGGGGGCGCCCGGCACCCTTAGGAGGGCACGTGGCAGCGTCGTGGTGGCCGTTCGGGGGTCCTGATGGCCGGCAGTAGTGGGCGCGCGCCCACGCGCCTCGCCAAGCGGCCCGCGCCGATCCGTTCCGCGGGCGCACCCCGCCCGCCGCGGGAGAACCCGGTACGGCGGTCCTACACCCGCGCCAAGCGCGCCTGGGACCGGCCGCTGACCGCGTACTACCTCATCTTCGGCAGCAGCCTGCTGATCACCGTGCTCGGCCTGGTGATGGTCTACTCGGCGTCGATGATCCAGGCGCTGCAGCTCGACCTGCCCGCCGCGTACTTCTTCCGCAAGCAGTTCGTCGCGGCCGTCCTGGGCTCGGTCCTGCTGCTCGTGGCCATGCGGATGCCCATCAAGCTGCACCGGGCGCTCGCCTATCCCATCCTCGCGGTGACCGTCTTCCTGATGGTCCTCGTGCAGATCCCGGGGATAGGGCGCAGCGTCAACGGAAACCAGAACTGGATCTATCTGGGCGGCCCCTTCCAGCTCCAGCCCAGTGAGTTCGCCAAGCTCGCCCTCGTCCTGTGGGGCGCGGACCTGCTCGCCCGTAAACAGGACAAGCGCCTCCTGACCCAGTGGAAACACATGCTGGTGCCGCTCGTCCCCGTCGCCTTCATGCTGCTCGGCCTGATCATGCTGGGCGGCGACATGGGCACGGCGATCATCCTCACGGCGATCCTTTTCGGCCTGCTCTGGCTCGCGGGGGCGCCCACGCGGCTCTTCGCGGGGGTGCTCTCGATCGCGACCCTGCTCGGCGTGATCCTCATCAAGACCAGCCCCAACCGCATGGCGAGGCTCGCCTGCATCGGCGCGACGGATCCCGGCCCCGGCGACCAGTGCTGGCAGGCCGTGCACGGGATCTACGCCCTGGCGTCCGGCGGATTCTTCGGTTCCGGCCTCGGCGCCAGTGTGGAAAAATGGGGTCAACTGCCGGAACCGCACACCGACTTCATCTTCGCCATCACCGGGGAGGAACTCGGCCTGGCGGGGACACTGTCGGTGCTCGCTCTGTTCGCGGCTCTAGGCTATGCGGGTATCCGCGTGGCCGGACGCACGGAGGACCCCTTCGTACGGTATGCCGCGGGAGGCGTGACCACCTGGATCACGGCGCAGGCCGTGATCAACGTCGGTGCGGTGCTCGGTCTGCTGCCGATCGCCGGTGTCCCGCTCCCGCTGTTCTCCTACGGTGGGTCAGCCCTGCTGCCGACCATGTTCGCCATCGGACTCCTCATCGCCTTCGCGCGGGACGAGCCGGCGGCAAAGGCGGCCCTGGCCATGCGGCAACCTCGGGTGAGATGGAACACGATGAGACGGCGCGTCAAGGCGCGTTCGTCCGGAGAGCGGTGAATTTCGGTGCATGTCGTACTCGCCGGTGGGGGGACCGCCGGCCACATCGAGCCCGCGCTCGCCCTCGCGGACGCCCTGCGGAGGCAGGACCCGACCGTGGGCATCACGGCCCTGGGCACGGAGCGTGGACTCGAGACCCGGCTCGTACCGGAGCGGGGCTACGAACTCGCGCTGATCCCGGCCGTACCGCTGCCGCGCAAGCCAACCCCTGAGCTGATCACCGTCCCGGGGCGGCTGCGCGGCACGATCAAGGCGGCCGAGCAGATCCTGGAGCGTACGAAGGCGGACTGCGTGGTCGGCTTCGGCGGCTATGTCGCGCTGCCGGGGTACCTCGCGGCCAAGCGGACCGGTACGCCGATCGTCGTGCACGAGGCCAACGCGCGTCCGGGCCTCGCCAACAAGATCGGGTCGCGGTACGCCCACGGGGTGGCCGTTGCCACCCCCGACAGCAAGCTGCGCAACTCCCGCTACATCGGCATTCCGCTGCGCCACACCATCGCCACGCTCGACAGGGCCCGGGTCCGCCCGGAGGCGCGCGCCGCCTTCGGCCTCGACCCGAACCTGCCGACGCTCCTTGTCTCCGGCGGTTCGCAGGGCGCCCGGCGGCTCAACGAGGTCGTCCAGCAGGTCGCTCCGGTGCTCCAGCGCGCCGGGATCCAGATCCTGCACGCGGTCGGCCCGAAGAACGAAATGCCGTACGTCGAGAACATGCCCGGTATGCCGCCCTACATCCCGGTACCGTACGTGGACCGGATGGACCTCGCGTACGCCGCGGCGGACATGATGCTCTGCCGTGCGGGCGCGATGACCGTCGCCGAACTCTCCGCCGTCGGGCTTCCGGCCGCGTACGTACCGCTGCCCATCGGCAACGGCGAACAGCGGCTGAACGCCCAGCCGGTGGTCAAGGCGGGCGGTGGACTCCTCGTGGACGACGCCGAACTGACGCCCGAGTGGGTGCAGGGCAACGTACTCCCGGTGCTCGCCGATCCGCACCGGCTGTACGAGATGTCCCGCGCCGCATCGGAGTTCGGCCGCAGGGATGCCGACGACCTCCTCGTCGGCATGGTGTACGAGGCGATCGCGTCCCGCCGCAACGGGTGAGACGGCACTAGAAGGCAAAGAAGGCAGGGACCGTGGCCGGACCGACCACCGCCGAACGGCAGAAGCTCGACTCCGGCCCGCCCCGCCCCCCGCGCTCCCGCGTACGCATGCCGCGGCCGCGCACCCTGGTCCTCTCGCTGATCGCGCTCGTGCTGCTCGGCGCGGGTGGAGTCTGGCTGCTCTACGGCTCGCAGTATCTGCGCCTGGAGCGCGTGACGACGTCCGGGACGCGGATTCTGACGCCCGGCGAGGTACGCGAAGCCGCCGCGGCCCCGGTCGGGGCGCCCCTGATCTCGGTCGACACCGACGCGATCGAGGACCGGCTGCGGAAGAGACTTCCGCGTATCGATTCGGTCGACGTCGTCCGTTCCTGGCCGCACGGAATCGGTCTGAAAGTGACCGAACGCAAGCCGGTTCTCCTTATCGAAAAGGGCGGAAAGTTCGTCGAAGTGGACGCCAAGGGCGTGCGATTCGCCACGGTCGGACATGCGCCGAAGGGTGTTCCGCTGCTGGAATTGAGGCCGGATCAGGAGAACGCGGCGGCGAGTCTGCGCCGTTTCGACTCCCACCGACTGCGGCGTGAGGCGGTACAGGTCGCGGGTGCGCTGCCCGCAGTGGTGGCCCGCGATACACGTGTCGTCAAGGCCCGTTCGTACGACTCGATCTCGCTGGAGTTGAGGGGCGGACGCACCGTAGCGTGGGGCAGCAGTGAGAAGGGCCGGACGAAGGCAAGCACACTCACCGCCCTGATGAAAGCCGCCCCCAAGGCACGGCACTTCGATGTGAGTGTCCCCACCGCCCCTGCGTCATCGGCGAGTTGACGCATATCGTCGCAGGCCAGCACCCTGGTTCGGCAGCGCTACGGCTGATCACATAGGGTGAAAAGAAAAACGGGAGGTTCGGCGTGTTCGTTGAACGTGCGCCACTTGTCGACTTAGTGTCCTGTTCGGAGAGTCCAAGGAACAGACACACTGGTAACCCTAAACTTCAGCGTTAGGGTTCGGGTCGGCGTTCGGACCGTCCCATTCGGCATCAGTCGTCGCGGCGCTTGACCGCGAGGCGGCGACACGTAACTCGAGGCGAGAGGCCTTCGACGTGGCAGCACCGCAGAACTACCTCGCAGTCATCAAAGTCATCGGTGTCGGCGGCGGTGGTGTCAATGCCATCAACCGGATGATCGAGGTCGGTCTCAAGGGCGTCGAGTTCATCGCCATCAACACCGACGCGCAAGCCCTGTTGATGAGCGACGCCGACGTCAAGCTCGACGTCGGCCGTGAACTCACCCGCGGCCTCGGCGCCGGAGCCAACCCGGCAGTCGGCCGCAAGGCGGCCGAGGACCACCGCGAGGAGATCGAGGAGGTCCTCAAGGGGGCCGACATGGTCTTCGTCACCGCCGGCGAAGGCGGCGGCACCGGCACCGGCGGCGCACCTGTCGTCGCCAACATCGCCCGCTCCCTGGGCGCCCTGACCATCGGCGTCGTGACCCGGCCGTTCACCTTCGAGGGCCGTCGTCGCGCCAACCAGGCCGAGGACGGGATCGCGGAGCTGCGCGAAGAGGTCGACACCCTCATCGTCATCCCCAACGACCGGCTCCTGTCCATCTCGGACCGCCAGGTCAGCGTTCTGGACGCCTTCAAGTCGGCGGACCAGGTCCTGCTCTCCGGTGTCCAGGGCATCACCGACCTCATCACGACCCCGGGTCTGATCAACCTCGACTTCGCCGACGTCAAGTCGGTCATGTCCGAGGCCGGTTCGGCCCTGATGGGCATCGGTTCGGCGCGCGGCGACGACCGCGCGGTGGCCGCCGCCGAGATGGCGATCTCCTCGCCACTCCTGGAGGCGTCCATCGACGGAGCGCGGGGCGTCCTGCTCTCCATCTCCGGCGGCTCCGACCTCGGCCTCTTCGAGATCAACGAAGCGGCCCAACTGGTCAGCGAGGCGGCCCACCCCGAGGCCAACATCATCTTCGGCGCCGTCATCGACGACGCCCTGGGCGACGAGGTCCGGGTCACCGTCATCGCGGCGGGCTTCGACGGGGGACAGCCGCCGTCCAAGCGCGACACCGTCCTCGGTTCGGCTTCGCCTACCAAGCAGCGTGACGAGCAGCCGTCGGCCACGAGCCGTCCGGCCGAGTCCCGTTCGACGTACGGCGGTCTCGGCAGCGTCACGCCGCACGAGGAGAAGCCGGCTCCGGAGCCGGTCGAGGCGACTCCGGTCAACGAGACCCCGTCCGCGCCCGTGGCCCCGCCGCAGGTTCCGCCGGCCCGTCCGTACTCGGACAGCCAGGCCGAAGAGCTGGACGTGCCGGACTTCCTGAAGTGATAAGCCAGCACAGCACCGTGAGCGGCGCGCACTTCGCCTTCACCGACAGGTGGGGCGGGGTGAGCGCCGTTCCGTACGAAGAGCTCAATCTCGGCGGCGCGGTCGGCGACGACCCACAGGCCGTGCGGGCCAACCGCGCGCTGGCCGCCAAGTCGCTGGGCATCAAACCGGAGCGGGTCGTCTGGATGAACCAGGTGCACGGCCCCGATGTCGCGGTGGTCGATGGACCCTGGGGTTCCGAGGCCGAGATCCCGGCGGTCGACGCCGTGGTGACCGCCCGCCGTGGCCTCGCCCTGGTGGTCCTCACCGCGGACTGCACGCCCGTCCTGCTCGCCGACCCGGTCGCCAAGGTCGCGGCGGCGGCTCACGCGGGGCGGCCCGGCATGCTGGCGGGGGTCGTCCCCGCCGCCGTCGAGGCGATGGTGAAGCTGGGCGCCGACCCGGCCCGCGTCGTCGCCCGCACCGGGCCCGCCGTCTGCGGCCGCTGCTACGAAGTGCCGGAGGCGATGCGCGCCGATGCCGCCGCGATCGAGCCGGCGGCGTACGCCGAGACGAGCTGGGGCACTCCGGCGGTCGACGTGACCGCGGGGGCGCACGCCCAGCTGGAGCGGCTCGGGGTGCGCGACCGGGAGCAGTCGCCGGTGTGCACCCTGGAATCCGGTGACCACTTCTCGTACCGCCGCGACCGGACCACCGGTCGTCTCGCGGGCTATGTCTGGCTGGACTGATAGGGCATGACGGACCGTAAGTCTCAACTCGCCGCGAATCTGGCGAAGGTCGAAGAGCGCATCGCCGCGGCGTGCGCGGCGGCCGGGCGCAAGCGGGAGGAGGTGACCCTGATCGTGGTCACCAAGACCTACCCCGCGAGCGATGTGCGGATCCTCTCGGAGCTCGGTGTGCGCCATGTCGCCGAGAACCGTGACCAGGACGCGGCCCCCAAGGCCGCCGACTGCTCGGATCTTCCCCTTGCTTGGCACTTTGTCGGTCAATTGCAGACCAACAAGGTCCGTTCTGTGGTCAGTTATGCCGATGTGGTCCAGTCCGTGGACCGCCCCAAGCTCGTCACGGCCCTGTCGAACGGTGCCGTGCGGGCCGAGCGGGAACTCGGCTGCCTGATCCAGGTCGCCCTCGACGCCGAGGAGAACGGCAGGGGCGAGCGCGGGGGCGTGGGCCCCGGCGGCATCGAAGAGTTGGCCGGACTCGTGGCGCAGGCTCCGGGGCTGCGGCTCGACGGTCTGATGACCGTGGCGCCGCTCACCGGTCCGTACGCGGGGCGGCAACAGGCGGCGTTCGAGCGGCTGATGGAATTCTCAACCCTCATGCGCGCGACTCATCCGGCTGCGAACATGGTGTCGGCAGGGATGAGTGCGGACCTCGAACAGGCCGTGGCGGCCGGAGCGACACATGTGCGCGTCGGTACGGCGGTACTCGGAGTCCGACCCGGGCTCGGGTAACGTCGCCAAGAAGTCGGACCACAGCAGAAAATATGGTCATTCTCGCTGTTGGGCGGGGAGACCTCGTGGATCGCGGGCAGTTGGTGACGACAGCCGATCCACCACAGAGCGGAGGACTCAGAGCATGGCCGGCGCGATGCGCAAGATGGCGGTCTACCTCGGCCTCGTGGAGGACGACGGGTACGACGGTCCGGGGTTCGACCCCGATGACGAATTCGAACCCGAGCCGGAGCCCGAGCGGGACCGCAGGCGGCACGATCCGCCACACCAGTCGCACCAGTCCCGTCAGGCACACGCGTCTGATCGGGACGAATCGGTACGAGTGGTACAGCCCCCCGCACAGCGTGAGCCGGTCGCCCATTCCGCTTCGCTAGCCGCGGAATCCGGACGTCCGGCACGAATCGCCCCCGTGGCATCCATCACACCTGAACGCCAGAGCCTGGAGAAGAACGCACCGGTGATCATGCCCAAGGTCGTGTCCGAGCGGGAGCCCTACCGCATCACCACGCTGCACCCGCGGACGTACAACGAGGCCCGTACCATCGGGGAACACTTCCGCGAAGGCACCCCGGTGATCATGAATCTGACCGAGATGGATGACACGGATGCGAAGCGACTTGTCGACTTTGCCGCCGGTCTGGTGTTCGGTCTCCATGGCAGCATTGAGCGAGTGACGCAGAAGGTGTTCCTGTTGTCGCCTGCTAACGTCGATGTAACGGCGGAGGACAAGGCTCGCATCGCAGAGGGCGGGTTCTTCAACCAGAGCTGAGACGTAAGTGAAGCAGTAACGCAGAACCGGCAAACGCAGCACGAGTAACAGGGGAGAGGGAACCGCGAACATGAGCGTGGTCTGGCAGGTGCTTTACATCGCGCTGATGTGCTTCCTCATCGTGCTGATCTTCCGGTTGGTCATGGACTACGTCTTCCAGTTCGCCCGCTCATGGCAACCCGGCAAGGCGATGGTGGTCATTTTGGAGGCCACCTACACTGTCACTGATCCACCGCTCAAGCTTCTGCGGCGGTTCATCCCGCCGCTGCGTCTCGGGGGCGTGGCGCTCGACCTGTCCTTCTTCGTACTGATGATCATCGTCTACATCCTGATCACCGTCGTCAGGTCGGTGTCTGTGTGAACGATACGGTCTTGCCGAATGCCGACGACTACGTTGAGGTGAAGAGATGCCGTTGACCCCCGAGGACGTGCGGAACAAGCAGTTCACGACCGTCCGCCTCCGAGAAGGCTATGACGAGGACGAGGTCGATGCCTTCCTCGATGAGGTCGAAGCCGAACTGACTCGCTTGCTCCGCGAGAACGAGGACCTGCGCGCCAAACTGGCCGCAGCCACCCGCGCCGCTGCGCAGAACCAGCAGCAGGGCGGCATGCGCAAGCCTCCGGAACCGCAGGACCAGCGCGGTCCCGGCGCCCCGGTGCCCGCCGCAATATCAGGTCCGCAGCCGGTGCCGCCGCAGCAGCACCCGCAGCACCAGCAGATGGGCGGTCCGCCGCAGCTGCCCGGTGGTGCGCCGCAGCTGCCCGCGGGCCCCAGCGGCCACGGCCAGCAGCACCAGCAGGGTGGCCCGCAGGGTCCCGGCCCGATGGGTCAGGGTGGCCCGATGGGCGGCCCCATGGGTGGTCCCATGGGCGGCCACGGTCCGCAGATGCCCCAGCCCGGTCAGGGCCCCGGTGGCGACAGCGCCGCGCGCGTGCTCTCCCTCGCCCAGCAGACCGCGGACCAGGCGATCGCGGAGGCCCGTTCCGAGGCCAACAAGATCGTCGGCGAGGCCCGTTCGCGCGCCGAGGGCCTCGAGCGTGACGCCCGTGCCAAGGCCGACGCCCTGGAGCGGGACGCGCAGGAGAAGCACCGCGTCGCGATGGGCTCCCTGGAGTCCGCACGCGCCACGCTGGAGCGCAAGGTCGAGGACCTGCGCGGCTTCGAGCGCGAGTACCGCACGCGTCTGAAGTCCTACCTGGAGTCGCAGCTCCGTCAGCTGGAGACCCAGGCCGACGACTCGCTGGCCCCGCCGCGGACCCCGGCGACTGCTTCCCTTCCGCCGTCCCCGGCGCCTTCCATGGCACCGGCCGGCGCGGGCGCCCCGTCGTACGGCGGTCAGCAGTCGATGGGCGGCAACCAGCAGAACGCCGGTCCGTCCTACGGCGGCCAGCAGCAGATGTCGCCGGCGATGACCCAGCCGATGGCGCCCGTGCGGCCGCAGGCCCCGCAGCCCATGCAGCAGGCTCCGTCGCCGATGCGTGGCTTCCTCATCGACGAGGACGACAACTGACGGCCGTTTCCACGCCTTAGGCGTCGGCAGCGTTCAGGGCGAGGCCCCCGGATCTTCTGGGGGCCTCGCCCTTTTGTGTGCCTGCTTGCGGGTGCTTGCCGGCGGGTACACGCCGGCGGGTGCTTGCAGAAACGTTCATCTGTGCGTGGGCACACAACGCCGAAGGCCCGGTCCCGCCAAGATCTTTGGCGGGACCGGGCCTTCGTGGCTACCCGGTTCGGCTATGCCTTGCGGAGGCGGAACGTCAGGGACAGGGACTCGTCCGTGAACGTCTCGCCGTACGCGTCGTCGGCCTCGCCCTGCTGGAAGTCCGTGGCGAGGACCTCGTCCGCGATGAGGCCGTCGTGGTCGGACAGGGCCGTGATCACGGCCGGGTCCGTGGAGGTCCAGCGCAGGGCGATCCGGTCCGCGACGTCCAGGCCGCTGTTCTTGCGGGCCTCCTGGATCAGGCGGATCGCGTCACGGGCAAGGCCTGCCCGGCGCAGCTCCTCCGTGATCTCCAGGTCGAGGGCGACCGTGGCACCGGAGTCGGACGCCACCGACCAGCCCTCGCGCGGGGTCTCCGTGATGATGACCTCGTCCGGGGCCAGCGTCACCGTCTCGCCGTCGACCTCGACCGAAGCCGTGCCCTCGCGCAGGGCCAGGGACAGCGCGGCCGCGTCGGCGTCGGCGACGGCCTTGGCGACCGCCTGGACGCCCTTGCCGAACCGCTTGCCCAGCGCGCGGAAGTTGGCCTTCGCGGTCGTGTCGACCAGTGAGCCGCCGACCTCGGAGAGCGACGCGAGCGAGGAGACATTGAGCTCCTCGGTGATCTGGGCGTGCAGTTCGGGGTTGAGCGACTCGAAGCCCGTGGCCGCGATCAGCGCGCGCGACAGCGGCTGACGGGTCTTGACGCCCGACTCCGCGCGCGTGGCGCGGCCCAGCTCCACCAGGCGGCGCACGAGGACCATCTGCTTCGACAGGTCCGGGTCGATCGCCGACAGATCGGCCTCGGGCCAGGACGTCAGGTGGACCGACTCCGGGGCGTCCGGAGCGACCGGCACCACCAGGTCCTGCCAGACGCGCTCCGTGATGAACGGCGTCAGCGGGGCCATCAGGCGGGTGACCGTCTCCAGGACCTCGTGCAGGGTGCGCAGCGCCGCCTTGTCGCCCTGCCAGAAGCGGCGGCGCGAACGGCGTACGTACCAGTTGGAGAGGTTGTCGACGAACGTGGACAGGAGCTTGCCCGCGCGCTGGGTGTCGTAGCCCTCCAGGGCCTGGGTGACCTGGTCGGTGAGCGCGTGCAGCTCGCTGAGCAGCCAGCGGTCCAGGAGCGGGCGGTCGGCGGGCGCCGGGTCGGCGTCGCTGGGGGCCCACTTCGACGTACGGGCGTACAGGGCCTGGAAGGCGACCGTGTTCCAGTACGTGAGGAGCGTCTTGCGGACGACCTCCTGGATGGTGCCGTGACCCACGCGGCGCGCCGCCCACGGGGAGCCGCCGGCCGCCATGAACCAGCGCACCGCGTCGGCGCCGTGCTGGTCCATGAGCGGGATCGGCTGGAGGATGTTGCCCAGGTGCTTGGACATCTTGCGGCCGTCCTCGGCGAGGATGTGGCCGAGGCACACGACGTTCTCGTACGAGGACTTGTCGAAGACCAGGGTGCCCACCGCCATGAGCGTGTAGAACCAGCCGCGGGTCTGGTCGATGGCCTCCGAGATGAACTGCGCCGGGTACCGGCTCTCGAAGAGCTCCTTGTTCTTGTACGGGTATCCCCACTGCGCGAACGGCATCGAACCGGAGTCGTACCAGGCGTCGATGACCTCGGGGACGCGCGTCGCGGTCTCCTGGCAGGTCGGGCAGGGGAAGGTGACCGCGTCGATGTACGGGCGGTGCGGGTCGAGTTCCGACTGGTCGGTGCCCGTCAGGTCGGAGAGCTCGGCGCGCGAGCCCACGCACGTCAAGTGGCCTTCCTCGCAGCGCCAGATGGGCAGCGGGGTGCCCCAGTAGCGGTTGCGGGACAGCGCCCAGTCGACGTTGTTGTTCAGCCAGTCGCCGAAGCGGCCGTGCTTGACCGAGTCGGGGAACCAGTTGGTCTTCTCGTTCTCCTGGAGGAGACGGTCCTTGATGGCCGTGGTGCGGATGTACCAGGACGGCTGCGCGTAGTACAGGAGCGCCGTGTGGCAGCGCCAGCAGTGCGGGTAGCTGTGCTCGTACGGGATGTGCTTGAAGAGCAGACCGCGGTCCTGGAGGTCCTCGGTGAGCTTTTCGTCGGCCTTCTTGAAGAAGACACCGCCTACGAGCGGGACGTCCTCCTCGAAGGTGCCGTCGGGGCGCACCGGGTTCACGACCGGGAGGCCGTACGAGCGGCAGACCTTGAGGTCGTCCTCACCGAAGGCGGGGGACTGGTGGACCAGACCGGTGCCGTCCTCGGTGGTCACGTAGTCGGCGTTGACCACGAAGTGGGCCGGAGCCGGGAACTCGACCAGCTCGAAGGGGCGTTGGTAGTTCCAGCGCTCCATCTCGGCGCCGGTGAACTTCTGCCCGGTGACCTCCCAGCCCTCGCCGAGTGCCTTCTCGACGAGCGGCTCGGCGACCACGAGCTTCTCTTCACCGTTCGACGCGACGACGTACGTGACGTCCGGGTGCGCGGCGACCGCCGTGTTGGAGACGAGGGTCCACGGAGTGGTCGTCCACACCAGGAGGGCCGCCTCGCCCGCCAGCGGGCCGCCGGTGAGCGGGAAGCGGACGAAGACGGACGGGTCGACGACCGTCTCGTACCCCTGCGCAAGCTCGTGGTCGGAGAGGCCGGTGCCGCAGCGCGGGCACCAAGGGGCGACGCGGTGGTCCTGGACCAGGAGGTCCTTGTTGAAGATCTCCTTCAGGGACCACCAGACCGACTCGATGTACTCGGGGTTCATCGTGCGGTATGCGCCGTCGAGGTCGGTCCAGTAGCCCATGCGGGTCGTGAGGTCGGCGAAGGCGTCGGTGTGCCGGGTCACGGACTCGCGGCACTTGGCGTTGAACTCGGCGATGCCGTACGCCTCGATGTCCTTCTTGCCGTTGAACCCGAGCTCCTTCTCGACCGCGAGCTCGACCGGGAGGCCGTGGCAGTCCCAGCCGGCCTTGCGGGCGACGTGGTAGCCCCGCATGGTGCGGAAGCGCGGGAAGACGTCCTTGAAGACGCGGGCCTCGATGTGGTGGGCGCCCGGCATGCCGTTGGCGGTGGGCGGGCCCTCGTAGAAGACCCACTCGGGGCGGCCCTCGGACTGTTCGAGGCTCTTGGCGAAGATCTTCTGCTCGCGCCAGAAGTCGAGCACGGCGTGCTCAAGGGCGGGCAGGTCGACCTGGGCGGGCACCTGGCGGTACTGCGGCTGCGTGTTCAACGCGCTTCCTCCGGCGGACGATTCCGTTCCGTCGGAGGGACGAGAGCCGCTTGTCGCGCTCCCGCGGTACCACCCTCCTTGGCCTTCCCCACGCGTGTGGCGCTCGGGAAAGCCCCCTCATTGGGGTCGCGATGCCGGGTCTACTGGCCTCTGCCTGGGCTTCGGCTTTCTTCCGGCGGCTCCGGGGTGATCTTCGCGTCGTGCCTGCCCCCGGGCTCACACCGTCCCCGGGTCGCTCATGGCCGCGTACGCCGCTACTCGTCCCCATCCACGCTTCTCGCTCCGCCCAGTGTACGGGGCCGGGGCGGACCCGGCCGACCGGTTATCGCGGGCCTCCGGGCGGGCCGGGGGCTTCAGGCGTGCTGGGGGATCTCGTCGCGGAGGGAGTCGCGGACCATCTTCCGCAGCTCCGGGCTGTCGGTGTGCCCGTGGACGGACACGGCGTGCTCGCTGGCGGCGCGGACCACTTCTTCCTCTTCGCCGGAGATGGCGAGGGTGCAGTTGGTCTCGCTCGGGAATTCTCGGCAGTCGGCTGTCTTGCGCATGGCGCACCTTCTTCTGTCATGCACCAGTTTATGCCTGTTTCCGGCCTCGGAACGGGCTCGGGCGCGGTGCGCTCGAGGCCGCCGGGACTGACCCGAATGGCGACATGCGGAGCGTCCGCGTCCTGGCCCGTCGTACCGGGCGGATTACCCGGCTGCGAGCTGGGCACAACGCATGCATGCTCGCAGCGCGGCACCCGTGGGGCGGGCGCATCAGGCGGCGTGCCCCGTTGCCGCGGACCCTGAGTCGATTTATCGTCCCAGCACGATTGCGCGAGCAAGATCACAAAATGTGAAGGGGCCGCGGCCATGGTGGCGAAGAAGACCGCCGTACAGCATTCGGCGTCGGGCAGATCCACGGGCGCGGCCACGAAGAAGACCGCCGCCAAGAAGGCCGTGGTGAAGAAGGCAGCCGCGAAGAAGGCCGTCGCCAAGAAGGCGGTCGCCAAGGTCGCCGACATCGGTAAGAAGACAGCGGCCGGGACCGGGGAGGGCGCGGCCAAGGAGCCCTCCCCGGCGAAGAAGAAGGCTCCCGCGGCGAAGAAAGCCCCCGCGGCGAAGAAGGCCCCCGCGGCCAAGAAGACAGCTGCCAAGAAGAGCACGGCCAGGAAGAGCACGGCCAAGAAGACGGCTGCGACAGCGGCCGAGGGTGCGGCTCAGGCCGCGGAGACGACGGGAGCCACGACAGTGGTCACGAAGAAGACTCCGGGCACGGCGACGGCAGCCAAGAAGCCGACGGCGGTGCCCAAGGCGCGTATCGCGGCGGCGGAACCCGGTGAGCTCGCGGTCCGCCCCGGTGAGGACCCCTGGACCCCGGAGGAGGTCGAGGAGGCCCGCGCGGACCTCCAGAGCGAGGCACTGCGGCTGGGCAGCGAGATCACCTCCTCCGAGGACGCCCTTGCGGGTCTGATGCGCGACTCCGGTGACGGTGCCGGCGACGACGACGCGGACACCGGCACGAAGAACATCACGCGGGAACATGAGATGTCGCTGGCCGCCAACGCGCGCGAAATGCTCATCCAGACCGAGCGCGCCCTGGAGCGGCTGGACGCCGGGACGTACGGCGTCTGCGAGAACTGCGGCAATCCCATCGGCAAGGCGCGGATGCAGGCCTTCCCCCGCGCGACCCTGTGCATGGACTGCAAGCAGAAGCAGGAACGGCGCTACTGAACACGGCCTGACCACCTGGTGCCGTACGTGTGTGCCGTACCCTCGTCCCCAGTCAGGTACCTAGGTTGAGGGACTCACGTGGCAGAGGCGGAGCGCATCATCGGTACGCCGGATATCCCTGAGGCTGCTGGGCAGGACGAGGCCGGGGGCGAGACGGCCTCGCCGGACGAGAAGCCGGGCAAGGGCAAGCGCAAGATCCTCGTCCTGTTCGCGGTGGCCGTGCTGGCGTATGCCCTGGACCTCGTCAGCAAGATGATCGTTGTCGCGAAGCTCGAGCACCACGAGCCGATCGAGATCATCGGGGACTGGCTCCAGTTCAACGCCATCCGGAACGCGGGCGCCGCCTTCGGGATCGGCGAGGCCTTCACCGTGATCTTCACCTGCATCGCGGCGGCCGTGATCGTGGTGATCGCCCGCCTCGCCCGCAAGCTCTACAGCATGCCGTGGGCCATCGCCCTCGGCATGCTGCTCGGCGGCGCCCTGGGGAACCTCACCGACCGGATCTTCCGCGCCCCCGGCGTGTTCGAGGGAGCGGTGGTCGACTTCATCGCACCGAAGGGCTTCGCGGTGTTCAACCTCGCGGACTCGGCCATCGTGTGCGGTGGCTTCCTGATCGTGATCCTGTCCTTCCGCGGCCTGGACCCGGACGGGACCGTCCACAAGGACTGAGGTCCTGAGGGGTCCTGCGGGGTCCGGCGGGGTCCTGCGGTGCGGGAGTGTCAGTGCGCTCCTGCATACTCAATGGGTGAGCACGATTCCCGAGATCCGTACCCTGCCCGTGCCGGACGGCCTGGAGGGCGAGCGCGTCGACGCCGCCATCTCTCGCATGTTCGGTTTTTCCCGCACGAAGGCCGCCGAGCTGGCGGCGGCAGGCAAGGTGATGGTCGACGGCAGCGTGGTCGGCAAGTCCGAGCGTGTGCACGGCGGCGCCTGGCTGGAGGTGGAGATGCCGCAGGCGCCCGCTCCGGTGCAGATCGTCGCCGAGCCCGTCGAGGGCATGGAGATCATCCATGACGACGACGACATCCTCGTGATCGTCAAGCCGGTGGGCGTGGCCGCGCATCCGAGCCCCGGCTGGAGCGGCACCACGGTGATCGGCGGCCTCGCGGCGGCCGGGTATCGCATCTCGACCTCCGGCGCCGCCGAGCGTCAGGGCATCGTGCACCGCCTCGACGTGGGCACCTCCGGCCTGATGGTGGTCGCCAAGTCGGAGCGCGCGTACACCTCCCTGAAGCGGCAGTTCAAGGAGCGCACGGTCGACAAGCGCTACAACGCCCTTGTGCAGGGTCACCCCGACCCGATGAGCGGCACGATCGACGCCCCCATCGGCCGCCACCCGAATCACGACTACAAGTGGGCGGTCACGGCCGAGGGCAAGCCCTCCGTCACGCACTACGACCTCATCGAGGCGTTCCGGGCGGCCTCGCTGCTCGACATCAAGCTGGAGACGGGGCGCACGCACCAGATCCGCGTGCACATGGCGGCCCACCGCCACCCGTGCGTGGGCGACCTGACGTACGGCGCGGACCCGACGTTCGCCAAGCGGCTCGGCCTCACGCGCCAGTGGCTGCACGCGGTGCGGCTCGGCTTCGAGCACCCCGGTGACGGGCAGTGGGTGGAGTTCGAGAGCACCTATCCGGACGACCTCCAGCAGGCTCTCGACCGGGTGCGGGCAGAGAGCGAATGAGCGCCGGGGTCATCTGCCGGGTCGCGGTCGAGACCGACGACCTGGAGGCCTGCTTCGCGGTCCGCAAGGAAGTCTTCGTCGTGGAGCAGCAGGTCCCCGAGGACCTTGAGTACGACGCGTACGACGCCGAAGCGGTGCATGTCCTCGCGGTCCGCGAGGACGGGCTTCCGCTGGGCACGGGCCGTCTGCTCACCGGCGCGGCGGCCGCGGCCAAGAACGGCGGCGACGCCGAGGTGGGCGCGCTCGGCCGCCTCGCGGTGACCCAGGCCGCGCGCGGACTCGGTGTGGGCGCGGCCCTGGTGCGGGCGATCGAGGACACGGCACGCGCGCGTGGCCTCACCGCGGTCGACCTGCACGCGCAGACGCATGCCCTGGGGTTCTACGAACGGCTGGGATACGAGGTCTACGGCCCCGAGTTCCCGGACGCGGGGATTCCGCACCGGGCGATGCGGAAGGCGCTGGACTAGCGGCGCCACCGGCATTGGCCCGGTTCGGGGGGAACGCGTGGCAGGGTTGAGGTCTTGATCGTCCGAGACTCGAACCGCCTCGAAACCGCCGGAGGGCGCACCGTGGACCAGCTGGCGCTGCTGCTCATTCTGTTGCTCGGTGCCGTGGTGACGGTGCCGCTGGGGGAGCGGCTCGGGCTGCCCGCGCCCGTGCTCATGACACTGGCCGGGATCGTGCTCGCCTTCGTCAGCTGGGTACCGAACGTCGAGATCCCGCCCGACTACATCCTTCCGCTGGTCCTTCCGCCCTTGCTGTACGCGGCCGTCCAGCGCACCTCCTGGCGGCAGTTCACGGCCAACAGACGCCCCATCTTCCTGCTCGCCGTGGCCCTCGTCTTCGTGACGACCGCCGCGGTCGCCGCCATCGCGAACTCGGTCGTTCCCGGCCTTCCGATCGCCGCGGCCGTGGCGCTCGGCGCCCTCGTGGCGCCGCCCGACCCGGTCGCGGCGACCGCCGTCGCCGGGTCGCTCGGGCTGCCGCGGCGGCTCGTGTCGATCCTGGAGGGGGAGGGGCTCTTCAACGACGTCACGGCGATCGTGCTCTACCACGTGGCGATCGCGGCGGCGATCAGCGGAACGTTCTCATGGCCGTCGGCGGTGGGGCAGCTGGTGCTCTCCGGGGTGGTCGCCGTCGCCGTGGGGTTCGCGCTCGGCTGGCTCACCAACAAGCTCATGGGGGTGCTCGGCGAGGCCACCCTGCAGACCGGCCTGACGCTGCTCGTGCCCTTCGTGAGCTACGTGCTCGCCGAGGAGCTGCTTGGCTCCGGCGTGCTCGCCGTACTGACCACCGCGCTCTATCTGGCGGAGCACGGCGCCGACGCCGACGACGTGCTCGGCCGGATCACCGGGCAGACGTTCTGGCAGATCGTCGACACCCTGGTCACCGGTGTCGCCTTCGGGCTCATCGGGCTCGAACTGCACAACGTCTTCGGCACGGCGAACGGCCGCGAGCTGCAGATGATCGGCTGGGGCGCGGCGGTCGTCGCGGTCGTCGTCGGCGTACGACTGCTGTGGCTGCTGCCCGCGACCTGGCTCGCCAAGCGGCTGCACAAGCTGCGGGACTACGACGAGGACATCCCGACGACCTGGCGCGAGACCGTCGTCATGTGGTGGTCCGGGATGCGCGGTGTGGCATCGGTCGCCCTCGCCCTCGCCATTCCGCTCAAGACGGAGAACGGCGATCCCTTCCCGGCCCGCGACGAGATCATCTTCATCGCCTTCTGCGTGATCATGGCCACCCTCGTCGTCCAGGGGCTCACCCTGCCCTGGCTGGTGAAGAAGCTCGGGGTGCGGGCGGACACCGACGCCGAGCGGGCCGTCGAGCGTGACCTCGCCATCCGGGCGGCCAAGGCGGCCAAGCGCCGCCTCAAGGAGATCGAAGAGGTCGAGGAGCTGCCGGAGGACCTCTCGGAGCGGCTGCTGCGCGGGGCCTTCGACATCGGGGCCAGGATCAGCCCCGACATCGTCGACGACGAACGGCGCGAGCGGTACTCCAAGCGCGCCGACCGTCTCAAGGCGGTCCAGCGCATCCAGCGCGACATGATGTCGGCCGCCCGCCACGAGATCCTCGCCGCGCGCAGCGAACCCGGCGCCGATCCGGAGATCGTCGACCGGGTCCTGCACCAACTCGACGTACGCAGCCTGCGGTCCTGAGGGAGGCCCGAGGGCTCAGCCCCGGCCCGTGCGGGGCACTATCGGCGGGGGCGGATGCGGGCCGTCGTCGTCGGGCGGCAGTTCGGCCCAGGCCGTGCTGACCTTCGGCAGCGCGTACGCGTGGTGCTCGGTCAGCCAGCGGACCAGGTGCTCGCGCACCGTGACCCGCACCGTCCAGATGTCGTCGGCGTCCTTGGCGGTGACCAGGGCGCGGACCTGGATCGTGTTCGGTGTCGTGTCCGTGACCGCGAGGCCCCAGTCCCTGCCGTCCCAGGCGGCGCACTCGCGCAGGATGTCCTGGAGCTTCTCGCGCATCTCGGTGATGGGCGCCGAGTGGTCCAGCTGGAAGAAGACCGTGCCGGTCATCTGGGCGCCGCCGCGCGACCAGTTCTCGAAGGGCTTCGACACGAAGTACGACACCGGCATCGTGATCCGGCGCTCGTCCCAGGTCCGTACGGCCAGGAAGGTCAGAGTGATCTCGTCGATCGTGCCCCACTCGCCGTCCACGACGACCGTGTCGCCGATCCGCACCATGTCACCGAAGGCGATCTGCAGCCCGGCGAAGAGATTCGCCAGCGTGGACTGGGCGGCGACGCCCGCGACGATGCCGAGTACACCGGCCGACGCGAGCAGCGACGTCCCGGCCGCCTGCATGGCGGGGAAGGTGAGCAGCATCGCTCCGACGGCCACGACACCGACGATCGCGGTGACCACCCGCTGGATGAGGGTGACCTGCGTACGCACCCTTCGGACGCGTGCCGGATCGCGATGGGCGTTTGCGTACTGGGCGTAGGTGGCCTCGACGACGGCGGTCGCGATGCGGACGAGGAGCCAGGCCACCGACCCGATGAGCACCAGGGTCAGGGTCTGCGCGATTCCCGCCGCATGGTCCTTGCCGATCTCCGCTTGTTCGAAGGAGCCGCGCAACAAGGCGGCGCACAGGGAAAGTTGCAGGGGCAGTCGGCAGCGGCGCAGCAGACCCCACAGCGGGGTGTCGGGGTGGCGGTCATCGGCCCGGCGCAGCAGCACATCGGCCAGCCAAACCACGGCCAGCGTGAGCACGACCGAGCCGCCGACCACGATCAACGGACGCAGTACGTTCTCCATGCCCCCGAGGGTAGGTGGCACGATGGCCTCATGAACATCATGCTTTTCCACTCGACGTACGGGCTGCGGCCCGCGGTGCACGCGGCGGCCGACCGGCTGCGCGCGGAGGGACACGAGGTGTGGACGCCCGACCTCTTCGACGGGCGCACCTTCGACACCGTCGAGGAAGGCATGGCCTTCAAGGACGAGCTCGGCAAGGACGAGCTCCTGAAGCGGGCGATTCTGGCCTCCGCGCCCTACTCCGAGCGGGGTCTTGTCTACGCCGGCTTCTCGCTCGGCGCCGCCACCGCGCAGACCCTCGCCCTCGGCGACGACAAGGCGCGCGGGCTGCTGCTCCTGCACGGCACGTCCGACATCGCGGAGAACACGACGGTGGACGAGCTGCCGGTGCAGCTGCACGTCGCCGAGCCCGACCCGTTCGAGACGGACGACTGGCTGAGCGCGTGGTACCTGCAGATGGGGCGCGCGGGCGCCGACGTCGAGGTCTACCGCTACGCCGGAGCCGGCCACCTCTACACCGACCCCGACCTGGACGACTACGACGCCGAGGCGGCGGAGGCGACGTGGCGGACGGCGATCGGCTTCCTGGAGACGCTCGGCGAGTAGGGCTCACGCGCGCGTGCAGCGGCCCACCGGGGCGCTCGCGGGCGGCTTGCACTGCAGGCCGTAGTCGCCGCCGCTGGAGCTGAGATACCGCCCGACGCATTCGTTGCCGGTGGTCCTGCCGCGCTCCTCGCAGAACCGCAGGGCGGCCCGGCCGTCCGCGAAGGGTCCGGGAGCGTAGATCACCCAGAAGCCCGGCCGCAGCGAGGCGTAGTCGTCGCTGCGCAGGTACTGCGCCTCCGGCACGTCCTTGCGCACGGCCGCGAGCCGGCGGTCGCGGGCACCGGCTCCTGTGCCGACGGGCTCGGAGAACAGCTGGGCGATCCAGCTGCCCGACGCGGGTGGCGTCGCCGATGCCGATGCCGATGCCGACGTTGACGCCGACGGCGATGCCGACGGCGTGGTCGGATCGGGGCTTTCGCTCCGGGTGGGGCTCTTGCTCTGGGTGGGGCTCTTGCGCTGAGTGGGGCTCTTGCTCCGGGTGGGGCTTTCGGACTGGGTGGGGTTTTTGGACTCCTCCCCGTCCGTACCGCCCCCGCCCCGCAGCGCGAGCACCAGCGCGGCACCGGCCACCATGGCGAGCGCCACGGCAATCACCGCGACCATCACCGGCGTACGTCTTCGGGGCTCGGCGGAGGGCGATCCCACCGTGACGGGCGGGCCCACCGTGACCGCCGGGCGCTCCGACGTCTCCGTCGGCTGCCACGCGATGCCGTTCGCCACCGCGGCGAGCATCGCGTCCAGGCGCTCCGCGTCCGGGCGCAGTGCCGGGTCCCGCACCAGGAGGGCGCTCAGGACCGGGGCGAGCGGCCCGGAGCGCACAGGCGGCGGCACAGGGTCGTCGAGCACGGCGGCGAGCGTGGCCAGCGTCGAGGAGCGGCGCAGCGGGCTCACGCCCTCCACGGCGACGTAGAGGACGAGGCCGAGCGACCAGAGGTCGGCCGCCGGGCCCTCATCCGTGCCGCGGATGCGCTCGGGCGCGATGAACTCCGGCGAGCCGATCAGGTCGCCGGTCGCGGTGAGCTGCGTGGAGCCCCGCAGCGAGGCGATGCCGAAGTCGGTGAGGACCACGGAGACGCCTGTGCCGGGGGCCTCGTCCCGCAGCAGTACGTTCGCGGGCTTCACATCCCGGTGCAGGATGCCCGCCGCGTGGGCGACGCGCAGCGCCGAGAGCAGCTCACGGCCGATGCGCGCGGCCTCGTGCGGCGGCAACGTGCCCTGCTCCAGGAGATCCTGGAGCGTGCGCCCCGGCAGCAGCTCCATCACCAGCCAGGGGTGCGGGTCCGTGTCCACGATGTGATGGATCGTCACCACATGCGGGTGGTTGAGCCGGGCGAGCGCCCTGGCCTCGCGCAGCACCCGCTCCCGCAGGACGCGCGACTCCTCGTCCGTCAGCTCCCGCCCCGCGGGCCGCACTTCCTTGACGGCCACCTCGCGGTGCAGCACGGTGTCGCGTGCCCGCCACACCGTGCCCATGCCGCCGCTGCCGAGCCGCTCCAAGAGCTCGAAGCGTCCGTCCACCACGTCCCCCTGGCCGCTCATGTCCCCAGCGTAGAGGGCGCCACCGACACGCGTGACCCGGTCAGCGCACCGGCGAGTACGCCCGCTCGACCCTCTGGGTGCCGGTGAGGGTGCGGTACGAACGGGCCCACTTGGACGTCGCCTTGGGATCCTTGCGGTCGGACAGGACGTAGTAGTCCATCTGCGAGCGCTCGGCGGTGACGTCGAGGACGCCGTACCCGTGCGAGTCCATGTCCAGCCACTTCACATGGCGGTTGGCCGCCTTCACCGCGCCCACCGCGACCAGCGAGAGGGTGTGCGGGGCGACGTGCAGCATGTCGTCCACGTTGTCGGAGGTCACGGACGTGACCACGAACTCCGTGGCCGCGGAGGGTGATCCGGGGTACGTGGCGGCCCTGACCGGTACGTCGTTCGCCCACGCCATGTGGATGTCCCCGGTGAGGAAGACCGTGTTCCGGATGGCCTTGTCGACCAGGTGGGAGATGAGCTCCTTGCGGTCGTCGGTGTAACCGTCCCACTGGTCGCCGTTGACGGCGAGGCCTTCCTTGGGCAGGCCGAGCAACTCCGCGATGGGTTCGAGCAGATGGGCCGGCACGGAACCGAAGGCGACCGGCGAGATCATCACCGAGGTGCCGACCAGCTTCCAGGACGCGTCGGACGAGGCGAGGCCCGCCTTCAGCCAGTCGAGCTGGGCGCGGCCCGTGATCGTACGGTCCGGATCGTCCACGTCACCGCTGCCGAATCCCGCCTGCTCGGAGCGGAAGGAGCGCAGGTCGAGCAGATGCAGATCGGCCAGCTTGCCGAAGCGCAGGCGGCGGTAGACGGTCCCTTCAGTAGAAGGGCGTACGGGCATCCACTCGAAGTACGCCTGTTTGGCGGCCGCCATGCGCCGCGCCCAGTCGCCCTCGGTCTCGGGGGAGTGGTTCACCGCGCCGCCCGACCAGGTGTTGTCGGCGAACTCGTGGTCGTCCCAGATCGCGATGAGGGGGTGCGCCGCGTGCATCGCCTGGGCGTCCGGGTCGGTCTTGTGGGCGCCGTGCCGGGTGCGGTAGTCGGCGAGGCTGACGATCTCATGCCGCGGCTCGTGCTGACGCACCGCGTACTTGGCGGCGGGGTACTCGCCGCTCGGGTACTCGTAGACGTAATCGCCGAGATGGAGCACCGCGTCGAGTTCGGTACGGGCCGCGAGATGGCGGTACGCGGAGAAGTAGCCGGCCTCCCAGTTGGCGCAGGACACCACGCCGAACCGGACGCCGGGGGCCGCCGCTTCGTGTGCGGGGGTGGTGCGCGTGCGGCCCACGGGGGAGTGCGTGTCGCCCGCGGAGAAGCGGAAGTAATAGGTGGTGGCAGGGCTCAAGCCCCTTACGTCGGCCTTGACCGTGTGGTCGGTTGCGGCCCGCGCGGTCAGGCTGCCTTGGCCGACGATCTGGGTGAAGCCCTTGTCCTTGGCTATCTCCCAACTCACCTCGGTGTCGGGCCCCTTGCCTGAGCCGGGCGAGGCCTCGGGTATCGGGGTCACGCGGGTCCACAGGAGGACACCGTCGGGCAGCGGGTCGCCCGAGGCGACTCCGTGGTGGAACGCGGGCCCTTCGGCGGCGTGGGCGAGGGGAGCCGCGGCGAGCGGCGCGAGGGCCGTGGTGGCGGCAGCGGCCTTGACGACCGTACGGCGGCTCGGGGCCGGGGAGTTGAGCGGTCTGTGTGCGCTGTTTCGACTGGTCACGAGCGATTACCTTACTGATCAGTAATCGCCAAGAGCGGGCGAATTGTGAAACGTTCGCCCGCTCTTCCGCCAAGTGCCGCTCAGCGCACGGCTCTAGCGCCGATTCAGCCCTTCAGCGCCGCGTCGACGGCCTTCTTGTAGTCCTCGACCGTCGAGGGAGCGTTCTTCTTGTCGGGCCCGGTCAGCTTCTTGCCGTCCATGACGAAGGAGGGCGTGCCGTCGACGCCGTCCTTGTTGTCGTCGAACTTCTTCGACATCTCCAGGGCCCAGCGGTCGTACGTGCCGTTCTTGACGTCCTTCGCGAAGGTCTTGCTCTTCTTGAGCTCAGGGACCTGGTTCGCGATCTTGGTGAGGTACGCGTCGTCCTTGAACTTGTCCTCCGTCTCGGAGGGGTGGTTCTCCTTGGAGAACATGGCCTTCTTGAAGTCGAGGAAGGCCTGGTCGCTCACGTTCAGGGCGGCGCCCATCGCGCTGAGCGCGTTCTTGGATCCCTCGCCCGTGAGGTTGCGGTCCAGGAACGAGGCGCCGATGAACTGGATCTTGTACTTGCCGTCCTTCAGGTCCTTCTCGACCGTCGGGCCCACGGTCTGCTCGAAGCTGGCGCAGACCGGGCAGCGCGGGTCCTCGTAGACCTTGAGGGTCTTCTTGGCGCTGTCCTTGCCGATGACGACGGTCGTGCCGTCCGTGCCCGCGGAGTTCGCCGGCTTGACCAGCTTCTCGTCCTTGGCGGCTTCCCAGTGGCCGGGCTTGTTGGCCTGCATGACGGCGTAGCCGACGCCGCCCGCGATTGCCAGGACCGCGACGACGGAGACGCCGACGACCATGGTCCGCTTCCGCTTCTGCCGCTTGCGCTCGGCTTCCTGCTGGGCGCGGATCCGCTCGCGGGCCGCCGACTTGGCCGCCTGGCTGTTGCGCTTGCTCATGATGATGTTCTCCGTAGGGGTGACTGCGTGGGGACGGTGGTGCTCAGGCGAAGACGGCCGAGCACGGCGGTCCACGCCGTCCCACGAAATGCACGAGAAGCCGCGTACGCGCGGTCCGCACCCGGTGCGCGGGGCGCGGGGCGCGCCGGACGGGCCGGAGGCGGATGCTCACCGCGGCGACCGCGATGAGCAGCGGCCGGAAGGTGGAGGCGGCCACCGCGCGCAGGACCTGGGCCAGGGCGCGTTCGCCGCGCCGCAGCCAGGCCGCCGCGATCAGGCCGACCGCGATGTGCGCGCCGAGCAGCAGCCAGGCGGCGCCCGGATCGGCGTCGGCGAGCAGCACGGCACGGTGTCCGTCACCGCCGGTCATCTGGGCCAGCGGGGTGCCGACGCTCGCGCCGCCGCACAGCACGTCGAAGCCGACGGAGCGCAGCGGGCCCGCGACGGGACCGCCCGCCTGGCCGTAACAGACGTGCTGCCCCGTGGTGAACACCGTGTCGGCGGCCAGCTCAAGGGGGATCAGCAGGGCGGCGATGCGGCCGTAGCCACGCTCGCGCCCCGCCAGTGCGTACGCGATGACGAAGACCGCGGCGGCGATCACGGCGACGGTGGTCAGCGGCAGCGGGGCGCGGGACAGCAGCACGTGCGACGCGGCGGAGAGTGTCACGACGAGCGTCGTGAAGAGCGCCGCGCGCACGGCTCTGAGCTGAGTCCCTGATATGTCCATCGCGCAGCCGAGTGTGCCATGTGCTCCCGTAAGGCAGCCCTAAAGGGTGCCTATGAGTTGCACGGCGTCGTCTTCGTGCCTACAGACCCGGAATCCGACCGTTACGGAACAGGTCGACGAAGATCTGGTGGTCCCTGCGGGCGCGCGCGCCGTACTCGTGCGCGAAGTCCACGAGCAGGTCCCCGAAGCTCTCTTCGTCCGCCGCGATGGCGGCGTCGATCGCCCGCTCCGTGGAGAACGGCACCAGGTCCGAGTGGCCGCTCTCGTCGTCCGCTGCGGAGTGCATCGTGGCGGTGGCGCGGCCCAGGTCGGCGATGACCGCGGCGATCTCGTCCCAGTCGTCGATGTCCGACCAGTCCAGGTCCACGGCGTACGGAGAGACCTCGGCGACCAGCTGGCCGGCGCCGTCCAGCTCGGTCCAGCCGAGCCACGGGTCGGCGTGCGCCTGGAGCGCGCGCTGCGAGATGACCGTGCGGTGGCCCTCGTGCTGGAAGTAGCCACGGACCGCGCCGTCGGTGATGTGCCGCGAGACGGCCGGGGTCTGCGCCTGCTTGAGGTAGATCACGACGTCGTTCTCCAGGGCGTCGCTGTTGCCCTCCAGAAGGATGTTGTACGAGGGCAGGCCCGCGGAGCCGATACCGATGCCGCGGCGTCCGACGACGTCCTTCACCCGATACGAGTCGGGGCGGGTGAGGGAGGACTCGGGCAGCGTCTCCAGATATCCGTCGAAGGCGGCAAGGACCTTGTACCGGGTGGCCGCGTCGAGCTCGATGGAGCCGCCGCCCGGGGCGAAGCGGCGCTCGAAGTCGCGGATCTCCGTCATGGAGTCCAGGAGGCCGAAGCGGGTCAGCGAGCGCGCGTCGCGCAGCGCGTCCAGGAGCGGGCCCTGGGCGGTGTCCAGGGTGAAGGGCGGCACCTCGTCGCTCTTGGCGCCGGTCGCCAGGTCGTGGATCCGCTCGCGGTACGCGGCCGCGTACACCCGCACCAGGTCGGTGATCTGCTCGTCGCTGAGCGCCTTCGTGTACCCGATCAGGGCCACGGAGGCGGCGAAGCGCTTCAGGTCCCAGGTGAAGGGGCCCACATACGCCTCGTCGAAGTCGTTCACGTTGAAGATCAGGCGGCCCTGGGAGTCCATGTACGTGCCGAAGTTCTCCGCGTGCAGGTCGCCGTGGATCCACACCCGGCCCGTGCGCTCGTCCAGGTACGGACCGCCGTGCTGCTCGCGCTCCAGGTCCCCGTAGAAGAGGCAGGCCGTGCCGCGGTAGAACGCGAACGCGGAGCCTGCCATCTTCCGGAACTTGACCCGGAACGCGGCGGGGTCCGCGGCGAGCAGCTCGCCGAACGCGGTGTCGAAGACGGAGAGGATCTGCTCGCCGCGCTGCTCAGCGGTGGGCTGCGGGTCCGACATCGCGGGGTGCCTCCAGGTAACGGGTGGTGCCAGGTGGTGCATGACATTTTGGACAGGTGCTCCGACCAGTCCAACGCACGACGGTACCCCCGAGTGCCCGTCGCTTGTCAGTGCCGCGGATTAGACTTCCACGCTGTCCCCCCAGACTGCCCGCAGCCTGTTGCCGAACGTTCTCCGGAGGCCTCCCGCCGTGACCAAGCCGCCCTTTACGCACCTCCACGTCCACACCCAGTACTCGCTGCTGGACGGTGCCGCGCGGCTCAAGGACATGTTCAACGCCTGTAATGAGATGGGCATGACGCATGTCGCCATGTCCGACCACGGCAACCTCCACGGGGCGTACGACTTCTTCCACTCGGCGCAGAAGGCGGGCGTGACGCCGATCATCGGCATCGAGGCGTACGTCGCCCCGGAGTCCCGCCGCAACAAGCGGAAGATCAAGTGGGGTCAGCCGCACCAGAAGCGGGACGACGTATCCGGTTCGGGTGGTTACACCCACAAGACGATCTGGGCGGCGAACAGCACCGGCCTGCACAATCTCTTCCGGCTGTCCTCGGACGCGTACGCCGAGGGCTGGCTGCAGAAGTGGCCGCGCATGGACAAGGAGACGATCTCCCAGTGGTCGGAGGGCCTGATCGCCTCCACCGGCTGCCCCTCCGGAGAGCTCCAGACCCGCCTGCGCCTGGGCCAGTTCGACGAGGCGGTGAAGGCTGCCGCCGAGTACCAGGACATCTTCGGCAAGGACCGGTACTTCCTGGAGCTGATGGACCACGGCATCGACATCGAGCGCCGGGTCCGTGACGACCTGCTCCGGGTCGGCAAGAAGCTCGGCATCCCGCCCCTGGTGACGAACGACTCGCATTACACGTACGCGCACGAGTCCGTCGCCCACGACGCCCTGCTCTGCATCCAGACGGGCAAGAACCTCTCGGACCCGGACCGCTTCCGCTTCGACGGCACCGGCTACTACCTGAAGTCCACGGACGAGATGTACGCCATCGACTCCTCGGAGGCCTGGCAGGAGGGGTGCCGGAACACGCTCCTGGTCGCGGAGCAGATCGACACCACCGGGATGTTCGAGAAGCGCGACCTCATGCCGAAGTTTGAGATCCCGGAGGGCTTCACCGAAGTCACCTGGTTCCAGGAAGAGGTCCGGGTCGGCATGGCCCGCCGCTACCCGGGCGGTGTCCCCGAGGACCGGCAGCAGCAGGCCGAGTACGAGATGGACATCATCATCCAGATGGGGTTCCCGGGGTACTTCCTCGTGGTCGCCGACTTCATCATGTGGGCCAAGAACAACGGCATCGCGGTGGGCCCAGGCCGTGGCTCCGCGGCAGGATCGATCGTCGCGTACGCGATGGGCATCACCGACCTCGACCCCATCACGCACGGCCTGATCTTCGAGCGGTTCCTCAACCCCGAGCGCGTGTCCATGCCCGATGTCGACATCGACTTCGACGAGCGCAGGCGCGTCGAAGTGATCCGGTACGTGACCGAGAAGTACGGCGCCGACAAGGTCGCCATGATCGGCACGTACGGAAAGATCAAGGCGAAGAACGCCATCAAGGACTCCGCGCGCGTGCTCGGATATCCGTACGCGATGGGCGACCGCCTCACCAAGGCGATGCCCGCCGACGTCCTCGGCAAGGGCATCGACCTCTCCGGGATCACGGACCCCAAGCACCCGCGCTACAGCGAGGCGGGCGAGATCCGGGGGATGTACGAGAACGAACCGGACGTGAAGAAGGTCATCGACACCGCGAAGGGTGTGGAAGGCCTGGTCCGGCAGATGGGCGTGCACGCGGCCGGCGTCATCATGTCCAGCGAGCCGATCGTGGACCACGCGCCGATCTGGGTGCGGCACACGGACGGCGTGACGATCACGCAGTGGGACTACCCCCAGTGCGAGTCGCTCGGCCTGCTCAAGATGGACTTCCTGGGCCTTCGAAACCTCACCATCATGGACGACGCCGTCAAGATGGTGCGCAACGACAAGGGCATCGACCTGGAGATGCTCTCGCTCCCGCTGGACGACCCGAAGACCTTCGAACTGCTCTGCCGCGGTGACACGCTCGGTGTCTTCCAGTTCGACGGCGGCCCGATGCGTTCGCTGCTCCGCCAGATGCAGCCCGACAACTTCGAGGACATTTCCGCCGTCTCGGCCCTCTACCGGCCGGGCCCGATGGGCATGAACTCGCACATCAACTACGCGGAGCGCAAGAACGGCCGCCAGGAGATCACGCCGATCCACCCGGAGCTCGAAGAGCCCCTGAAGGAGACGCTCGGCCTGACCTACGGCCTCATCGTGTACCAGGAGCAGGTGCAGAAGGCCGCGCAGATCATCGCCGGGTACTCCCTCGGTGAAGCCGACATCCTGCGCCGCGTGATGGGCAAGAAGAAGCCCGAGGAGCTGGAGAAGAACTTCGTCCTCTTCCAGGCGGGCGCCCGGAAGAACGGCTACTCGGACGCGGCGATCCAGGCCCTGTGGGACGTCCTGGTCCCCTTCGCCGGATACGCCTTCAACAAGGCGCACTCCTCCGCGTACGGCCTCGTCACGTACTGGACCGCCTACCTCAAGGCGAACTACCCCGCCGAGTACATGGCCGCGCTGCTCACCTCGGTGAAGGACGACAAGGACAAGTCGGCCATCTACCTCAACGAGTGCCGGCGCATGGGCATCAAGGTCCTTCCGCCCAACGTGAACGAGTCCGTGCACAACTTCGCCGCGCAGGGCGACGACGTGATCCTCTTCGGCCTTGAGGCGGTCCGGAACGTCGGTACGAACGTGGTCGAGTCGATCGTCCGGTCGCGCAAGGCCAAGGGGAAGTTCGCCTCCTTCCCCGACTACCTCGACAAGGTCGAGGCCGCCGCCTGCAACAAGCGCACCACGGAGTCGCTGATCAAGGCGGGCGCCTTCGACACCATGGGGCACACCCGCAAGGGCCTCACCGCGCAGTACGAACCCATGATCGACAACGTGGTGCAGGTCAAGCGCAAGGAAGCGGAAGGGCAGTTCGACCTCTTCGGGGGGATGGGCGACGAGTCCGGCGGGGACGAGCCGGGCTTCGGGCTCGACGTGGAGTTCTCCACCGACGAGTGGGAGAAGACGTATCTCCTCGCCCAGGAGCGGGAGATGCTCGGTCTGTACGTCTCCGACCACCCTCTGTTCGGCCTGGAGCACGTGCTGTCCGACAAGGCCGACGCGGGCATCGGACAGCTCACCGGCGGTGACTACTCGGACGGCTCGATCGTCACCATCGGCGGCATCATCTCCGGCCTCCAGCGCAAGATGACCAAGCAGGGCAACGCCTGGGCGATCGCGACCGTCGAGGACCTCGCGGGTTCCATCGAGTGCATGTTCTTCCCGGCGACGTATCAGCTCGTCTCGACCCAACTCGTCGAGGACGCCGTGGTGTTCGTCAAGGGCCGCCTCGACAAGCGCGAGGACGTGCCGCGCCTGGTCGCGATGGAGCTCCAGGTCCCCGACCTGTCGAACGCGGGGACCAACGCGCCCGTCCTGATCACCATCCCGACGGTGAAGGTGACCCCGCCGATGGTCAGCCGCCTCGGCGAGATCCTCAGCCACCACCGCGGCAACAGCGAGGTGCGGATCAAGCTCCAGGGCGCGCAGAAGACGACGGTGCTGCGGCTCGACCGCCATCGGGTACAGCCGGATCCCGCCCTTTTCGGTGACCTGAAGGTGCTGCTCGGCCCGTCCTGCCTCGCCGGGTAGGTCACACCGTCCAGCACATGGAAGGGGCGCACCCGGAAGTCCGGGTGCGCCCCTTCACGCATATACGCCTGCGTGGGCGTCAGTTGTGGCCGAAACGGCGCTGGTGCTTGCGGGCGACCTCGGCCGGGCTGCCCTGCGACTGCACGGCGTCCTTCATCCTCGACTCGGCCTGCTCCGCGGACGACTTGGCCTGCTCCTGCGCCTGCTCCGCGGCCGAAGCGCGGTTCTGATCGCCGCCCTGCTTGCGGTTCTTGTTCTTGGCCATGGTGATCTTCCTCCTGAGGGGGATCTGGGGGCCAGGACGCGACCAGATTCACATATGCCGACAAGGTGCGCATTTCAGAGAATTACCGTGCGTAATAAGCCCTGTCGGAGAGTGAAGTCGAGATACGCCACGCCGAAGATCGAGTTCCGGCCGTTAACCTCCGCCGGGTCGGGCAGACTCGAAGGAAACCCGAACCATTACTTCCAGGGAATCTCCAGGGAAAGAGGGTGGATCGCGTGGACCGCTGCATCGTCCTGGTGGACGCCGGGTATCTGCTGGGTGCCGCCGCGAGTCTCCTCGCGGGCGAGCCGTCCCGGTCCCGGATCACCGTCGATCACACCGCCCTGATCCAGGGCATCCGTGAGCGCGCCGAATCCGACACCGAGCGCCCCCTCCTGCGGATCTACTGGTTCGACGGAGCCCCCGACCGCGTACCGCAGCCCGAGCACCGCAGGCTGCGCGTCATGCCGCGCGTGACGGTCCGGCTCGGCGCGCTGACCCGCAGCGACGGCCGGTGGGCCCAGAAGGGCGTCGACGCCGCCATGCACGCCGAGCTGACGGAGCTGGCCCGCAACCGCGCCTGCTCGGACATCGTGCTCGTCACCGGCGACGGCGACCTGCTGCCCGGCATGATGGCCGCCAAGGAGCACGGCGTCGCCGTCCACCTGTGGGCGGTCCAGGCCGCCGACGGGGACTACAACCAGTCCGAGGACCTCGTGGCCGAAGCCGACGAGCGCCGCGTCCTGGACCGGGCCTGGATCACCAAGGCCGTACGCCCGAAGGAGCTCACCGGCGTCTGCGCGCCCCCTCCCGTCCCGCGCCCCGAGATCGCCGCGATCCTCTCCGCGCCGCTGCCGGAGTCCGCGCTCGCGGCAAGCGCCCAGCGGGCCGCCGACGAGGCCGCCGGGGTCCAGCACGCACAGCACGGCCAGCACGCCGAAGCAGGGGCAGGGGCAGGAGCCGGAGCCGGGGCCAACGGCGACAGCGGCGGCGCCCACCACATCCCGCCGGGCAAGGGCGTGCCCACCCCCAAGGACCTGGCCGCCCTGCGCGGTCCCGGCACCACCCAGGCCGCGCAGCATCCCACCAACGCCACCCTGCGCTGGTCCTCCGACAAGGGCTGGGTCGAGCGCCCCGGCGGCGCCGCGGAGAGCCCGGAGGCCGCCGCCCTGCCGACGCTCGCCCAGCTGACGACGGCCGAGCAGCGCTGGGCCGACCGCGAGGAGGACATCACCACGGTCGGCGGTGACCCCTTCGAGGTCGGGCAGGTATTCGCGCGCCGCTGGATGGCCCGCCTGCCGGAACAGCACAACCTGCAGAAGCTCTCGACGATGTACCCGCGCATCCCGCACCGCGTCGACGGCGAGCTCCTGCGGTACGCGGCCCGCTTCGGCCTGCTCGCCCACAAGGACGACCAGATCGACGAACACGACCGGTACGCGATCCGGGCGGGCTTCTGGCGCGAGATCGACGTCCACACCGCGGTGGAGCACGCGCCGGTGGGCGACCGCTCCGGCGAGTGAACACATGACCGATACGGGGCGTACGGGGCGCCCCGGGCGTCGTACCGGGCACGGGACCCCGTACCCTCGTCCTTCGTGAGTACGCGCTCGGCACAGGCAGTCCGACAGGGGCTCCGACAGGGTCACGGCAGTGATGCCGTCTGCGCGGTGCGCGACCTCGTCAAGACGTATCCCGCCGCCCGTGGCAGGCGCGGCACGCCCGCGACGCCGGAGGTTCGCGCCACCGACGGCATCAGCCTGGAGGTCAGACGCGGCGAGATCTTCGGCCTTCTCGGGCCCAACGGCGCCGGCAAGTCCACCCTCGTACGTCAGTTGACCGGTCTGATGCGGCCCGACAGCGGGAGCGTCGAGATCCTCGGGCACGACATCCTGCGCCACCCCGAGCGGGCCGCGCGGATCCTCGCGTACCTGGGGCAGGAGTCCACCGCGCTCGACGATCTGACCGTCTCGCTCGCCGTCGAGACGACCGCGCGGCTGCGCGGACTCGACGTGCGCGCGGCGCGGGCCGAGCGGGACGGCGTACTCGAAGAACTCGCGCTCACCGGGCTCGCCTCGCGGCCCCTGAAGAAGCTTTCCGGCGGGCAGCGCAGGCTCGCCTGCTTCGCCACCGCCCTGGTGGGGGAGCGGCCGCTGCTTGTCCTCGACGAGCCGACGACCGGCATGGACCCCATCGCGCGGCGCGCCGTCTGGGGCGCGGTCGACCGGCGCAGGGCCGAGCGCGGCACGACGGTGCTGCTCGTCACCCACAACGTCATCGAGGCCGAGACGGTCCTCGACCGCGTCGCCGTGCTCGACCACGGCAGGGTCATCGCCTGCGACAGCCCCCTGGGTCTCAAGGAGCAGGTCGCGGGCGAGGTGCGGGTGGAGCTCGTCTGGCGGGAGCGGGCGCCACTGGATGTCCCCGAAGTCCTGGCGCTTCGCTCGTCCGCGGTGGAATCCGGGCGGCGGTGGTCGCTGCGGCTTGCGCCTGATGAGGCTCGGGCCGCGGTCGCTGCGGTTACCGGCGGGGACGCCTTCGCCTCCCTGGACGACTTCACCCTGGCTACGCCCAGCCTGGAGGACGTGTATCTCGCCCTCGGCGGGAACGGGGAGGGGCTGGTCAAGGCATGACCTTCGCCGGGCGGATGAACAGCGACAGGAAGGTTGTTCGGTGAGTGCCGTTCCCCTGGAAGCGGCCGTACGGGCCGACGACCGTGAGTGGCAGGGCGATGCCGCCGAGCCGCTGGGGCCCCGTGCGCGGCTGTTTCCCGCGCTTGCCGCCGTCTACCGGGCGCAGCTGTCCCGGGCCCGGGTCGCCCGCATTCCGCTGCTCTTCGTGGCGACCTTCCAGTCCGTCGGGATCATGATCCTGATGCGGGGCGTCGTGGACGGGGGAGGCGAGGCGCGTGCCGTCGTCGCCGGGTCCTCCGTACTCGTCGTCGCGTTCGTCGCGCTCAACCTGCTCGCGCAGTACTTCGGGCAGCTACGGGCCGACGGCGGCCTCGACCACTACGCCACGCTGCCCGTGCCGCCCGCCTCGGTGGTCCTCGGCGCCGCGGCCGCCTACGCCTCGTTCACCGTGCCGGGCACGCTCGTCACCGCGGTCGTCGGATGCGGCCTCTTCGGGCTCCCGCTGGCCCACCTGTGGGTGCTCGCCGCGGTGATCCCGCTGGCCGGTGCCGCCCTCGCCGGGCTCGGTGCCGCCCTCGGGCTGCTCGCGCCCCGGCCCGAACTCGCCACGCTGCTCGGGCAGTTGGGCATGTCCGCGGCCCTGCTTCTCGGTGTGCTCCCGGCCGAGCGGATGCCCGGCTTCCTGCAGTACGCCCGTGACCTGCTGCCTTCCACGTACGGAGTCGAGGCGTTCGCCCGTACCTTCGGGCCGCATCCGGACTGGGCCGCCGTCGCCCTCGATCTCGCGGTCTGCGCGGGGGTCGGCGTCGCCTCGCTGGCGATCGCCACCTGGGCGTACCGCCGTGCGGCCGTGCGCTGAAGCGGACTTCGCCGTGGTCCTGCGCGGTCCTGACTGTGCGGTGAAGCGGTACTCAGGCAGTACTGGCACCATGTGTGGGTGACTGCACCGCTGACGCCCTCCCAGCCGCCCCACGACCAGCCCCCGCACGACCCCTGGCAGCAAGCCGCTCAGCCGTCCGGAGCCGTTCCCCCGTCGGCGGACGAGGAGGACGGTCCCGATATGAAGACCGAAGTGCGGCAGGCCGCTGTGATCGCGCTCGCGGTGGCCGTCAGCGGACTCCTGCTCGGGCTGCTGTGGCTGTGGCTCGCGCCGCGCGTGCCGTTGATCGCGGACAACGAGGCGGTGTTCCTCAAGGACACCGAGGGCGAGCAGGCGATCGGGGTCGACGGAACGTTCACTCTCCTCGCGCTCGCGTTCGGCGCGGTGAGCGGCGCCGTGGTGTTCCTGCTGCGCAGGCGGGGCGGGATTCCACTGGTCATCGGGCTGACGGCAGGGGGCCTCCTCGGGGCAGTGATCGCCTGGCGTCTTGGGATCTTCCTCGGGCCCGAGACGGATGTCATCGCCCATGCGAAGTCCGTGGGCAAGGGCGTCGCGTTCGACGCCCCTCTGGAGCTCAAGGCCAAGGGCGCGCTGCTTGCCTGGCCCGTGGCCGCGCTGCTCGTGCATCTGGGCCTTACCGGCCTCTTCGGGCCGCGGGACCCTGAGCCGTACCCCATGGCGTACGGGGACGACCCAGGGCGGACCGAGGGCAGCGCGGGCTGAGAGATCTCAGGCGGGCCGCCTTCCGTGGTTCGCCTTGCCCTTGCGTACCCGCCACTTCCTCTTGCGCGTCTTCTTCGACATGAGGGTGGTACTAGTCGAGCCCGCGGCCCTCGTCGAGGGCCTATTCACGCCCGATCGGGGCCAGCACCGCGCCCGTGAGACGCGCCAGGTCGCCGGGGGCCAGTTCCACTTCCAGGCCCCTGCGGCCCGCCGAGACGCAGATCGTGGCGTGCGCCGACGCCGAGTCGTCCAGGACCGTGCGGAGCTTCTTGCGCTGGCCCAGGGGCGAGATGCCGCCCCGTACGTACCCCGTGGTGCGTTCGGCGGCCGAGGGGTCCGCCATCACCGCGCGCTTGCCGGAGACGGCCGTGGCCAGGGCCTTGAGGTTCAGGGTGCCCGCCACGGGGACGACGGCCACCGTCAGCTCGCCGTCGACCTCCGCGACCAGGGTCTTGAAGACCCGGTCGGGGGAGACGCCCATGGCCTGCGCCGCCTCTTCGCCGTACGAGGGGTGCGCGGGGTCGTGTTCGTAGGCGTGGACGGTGTAGCCGGCGCCCGCCGCGGTGAGGGCCACCGTCGCCGGGGTGCCGCCGGCGCCCGACTGCTGTTTCTTCTGCTTCTTCGCCAAAGCGCTCGCGCCTTACGTCAGTTGAGGCTTGTGGTGCCGCGCGTCAGGTCCGTCGCGGGCAACGACGGCAGATTACGGATGATGGCGGTCTCGGCGCGAAGGACTTTCAGCTCGTCGTGCAGGCGCGACGCCGTGTCCGGCGCCTCGAGGAGCCGCTGCTTGGTGGGGGTGTCGAGGACGGCGGCGGCCGCGACGAGATACGACACCACGGACGGGTCGTCCGGCAGTTCGGCGCCCGTGGAGAGGGACCGCTCGCGCGCCCCGGCGAGCCGCTTCTGGTAGGAGCGAAAGGCCCGCAGGACGCCCTCGGCGAGGGTGCCCGCCTCCTCGCCCGGTTCCTCGGGCAGCTCCTCGACCTCCGCGGTCAGGAAGGCGCCCGACGCGTCCACGGAGTGCAGGCGCACGCGTGAGGTGCCGGTGGCGAGCACCTCGAAGCCGCCGTCGGCGCGCTCCCTGATCGTCGCCGCGTCCGCCACGCAGCCCACCGTGTGGAAGGCCTTGAGCGGGTCGTCCCCGAAGCCGGCGGCCGGCCCCTGCTCGGGCTGCGAGGTGGGGTCAGGGAGACCCGGGGCGCTCGGCGCCACCTCCAGGCCGTCGCGGATCGCGACGACCGCGAAGAGGCGCTGCTCCTCGTCGGGAGTCTTGAGCAGGTCGCGCATCATGGCGCGATAACGCTCCTCGAACACGTTCAGCGGGAGCACGAGCCCCGGGAACAGCACCGAGTTGAGCGGGAAGAGCGGAAGCCGGACGGTGGTCACGAGCCTCAAGCCTAATGGTCGCCGGCGGCCGGACGTCCGCCACCGGTGCGCAGCGGGGTCCCGGAGGCCACCTCGATGCGTATGCCGTCACGCAGTTCCAGGAACTGGCCGAGCGGATCGTCGGACATGCGGTCCCAGGGGAAGGACGTCGCATAGGGCCCGATGAGGCGCAGCTGTTCGAGGGCGTCGCTCCACCGCTCCAGGCGTACGAGGACGAACGTGAGGACGTTGCGGACCTCCGCCGGCCAGGGATCCCCGGCCTCGTACTCCTGCGACAGGGCGATCCCGAGGTCGGCCGCGGCGTCCAGGCGCTCGCGCGGCACGCTCCCCGAAGCGCTGGTGAGGTAGGCGAACGCGGCCCGCGCGGGCAGCGCCTGGATCAGCGATCCCGGCAGCGCGTCGCGTGCGGCGCGCTCGGCGAAGTCGAAGCACTGGCGGTGCGAGCCGTACCAGGCGGCGGACAGGTACTGGAGCGCCGAGGCGTGGCAGCCGTAGTGGTGCGAGGAGCGGTGCACCGCCTCGGCCCGGAGCGCGTCGAAGACCGAGTGCGGGGCATGGGTGCCGCGCGCGTGGTCCAGGGCGATCCGCCACGGCACGGGGTCGCGCGGGTCGGCCTCGGCGGCCGCGGTGATCAGGGGCGCCGTCTCGCGAAGCAGCTCGGCGCGGGCGGGTGACTCCCAGCCGCGGACGACCGCGAGCTCGGCCTTGACGAGCAGCGCGTCCGGGTCGTGCGGCGCGGCGGCCTGCCAGTCGTCGAACCATTCGGAGCGGGAGCGGGCGAAGGCGGCCAGACGCGTCGTGTAGCGGTCGCGGTTCTCCCATTCGTTGCCCTCGCGCGTCATGGCGAGGAGCTTGGCGGCGGGGCCGTGGTCGCCCCGGCCCGCGGCGACGAGCGCGGGGCCGAGACGGTCGTCGGGCGCGTCGAGGAGCACCTCGTCGTCGGGGGTCAGACCGGCGGCGAGGAGCGGGGTGTTCCTGACCATTCGAGCGGTGCGGATAAGGGCGCGCAGCAGTGCCATCGTGTGGGTATTGAAAGCCGCAGGTCGGGGCAGTGCCAGGGGGTGGCCGGTGAAGCTTTCGCATCGGTCGTTCGGTTGCCTGACACATGGTCAAGGAAAAGCAAAATATCTGTCCCCGGTGGCCACGGAAGGCCCGCTCAGTTCCTCCGCAGCAGCCTCGTCGCCCCCGCGGCGACCGTCGTCGCGAGCACCCAGCCGAGCAGGATCAGGATCGCCGCGAACCACTGCCAGCCGCCGCGCAGCTGCCAGTAGCTGTCCTGGCCGAGGTTGATGACCGGGAGCAGCAGATCGAGGGCGAAGAGGGCGGGGTTCCAGTTCGGGTGCTCGCCCGGTTTGATCGCCGGGTGGTCGGCGCGCGAGAAGGCCACCGCGCTCACCGCCCAGAGCACCGCCATCCAGAGGGCGGCGCGGCCCGGCCGGTAGCCGTAGGCCACCGTCCAGTCCTGGGCGAAGCCCCAGAGCTTCGCCGCGAGCGGCAGGGTCTCGCGGCGTCTGCGCTGCTTGGCGAGCAGGACCTCGCGGGCGTCGGCGTCCTCGCCGCTGTCGCGCAGGACGGTCGCCAGCTTCTCGTACGGCTCGGGGCTGTACTCGGCGGTCGCGGCCGCCACCCAGCTCAGCCGCCGGGAGAGCGGGAAGCTGCCCTGCGGGACGAGGTTCTCGTAACTGAAGCCGCCCATCTGGAGACCGCCGGGACCCGGCCAGCTGATCGACTTGTCGATGAGCGTGACGACCTTGGCGCCGGACAGAATGATCTTGCCGCGCTGCGGGGCCTCGCCGAGGAAGCGCAGCTCGGGGGTCTGGACGCGGCGCAGCGACACCTCCTGGTCGTTCTCCAGGGTGAAGCGCGCCTGGGCCAGGTCGACGGCGTCCCCGAAGCGCCCGTCGTCGAGCCTGATGCCGCCCTGGCACTCGAAGCGCTGGACGCGGGTGCCGCGCGGGGGAGTGGTGCCGCTGGTCATGGGGGGATCGCCGAGCGCGGCGGGCGTCATGTACAGCGTGCGTTCCACGGTCATCTGCGGGGCGTTGAGCGCCCGCTGGCCGTACGGATTGGCGAGCTTGCTGCCGCGCAGGCTGAAGGAGACGCCGACCTTCGCGCCGCGCAGGCTCAGCTGGCCGTGCGACTCCATCATCTCGGCCTGGAGGTCCTGCCCGACCGAGAGCCCGTCGCCCATGATCGAGTTGCCGCGCCGGTCGCGGTAGATCACGGCCTGGTTGATAAGGAGGTCGGTGCCGATCTGGGCGTCCGTGAGCCGCATGCCGTTGTGGATCCGGCAGCGCGGCAGGTGCAGATCGCCCTCCGTGTGCACGCGGGCCGCCTCCACGCGCGGGATCGAGCAGTTGACGAGACGCAACGTGGTGAACTTGGCCTCGGGGACGAGCACTTCCTTCTCGAAGCGGCAGTGCTTCAGCTCGGCGTAGGGAAGGACCTCGCCGCCCGCAAGATCGAGTACGTCCGTGATCTGGAGGCCCGAGAGCTTCAGCGACGAGACCCGGCCCGAGAGGGCGGGCGGCCCGTCGAGGAGCAGCCAGCACACGATGCGCGCGCGCACGCTGCGTTCCGGACCCCAGGGGTGGCCGCCGTGCGGGTCGTCCGCCATCGCGTCCCCGGAGCGGAGGTCATAGACGCTGCCGTTGCGGAAGGCCTGCCACATGCCGATCTCGGCGGCGGTCAGTCCGTCCGGCGGGTCCCCGGTGCCGGTGTCGTCGACCACTGCTGTTGTCCTCCCCGTGCTCCTGCGATGCGCTGGCTCTCGTACACCTGTTCATGCCCGCTCAGTGACGGGCTGAACGCTAGTGGTGAACGTGGTCTTCCGGGATTCATATCAGCCAGTGATACGGCGTCCGGCCCGGAATCAGGGTCTGAGAGAATTGGCCATGTGATCTCCCGAATCGATCTGCGCGGCGACGCCCTCCCCGAGGGTCCCGCCCTGCGCGCCCTGCTGCCCCGTGCCGACTTCGACGTCGCGGCCGCCCTGGAGAAGGTGCGGCCCATCTGCGAGGACGTACATCATCGGGGCGACGCGGCGCTGATCGAATACGCGGAGAAGTTCGACGGAGTACGCCTTGCGCAGGTCCGCGTCCCCGCGACCGCCATCGCCGAAGCCCTGGCCGGTCTCGACCCGCTCGTGCGCGAGGCGCTCGAGGAGTCGATCCGCCGCGCCCGCATCGTCCACCGCGAGCAGCGCCGCGCCCCGCACACCACCCAGGTCGTCCCCGGCGGCACGGTCACCGAGAAGTGGGTGCCGGTCGAGCGCGTCGGGCTCTACGCCCCGGGCGGCCGCTCCGTCTACCCGTCCTCCGTGATCATGAACGCGGTCCCGGCACAAGAGGCGGGCGTCGAGTCGATGGCGCTCGCGTCCCCGCCGCAGAAGGACTTCAGCGGACTCCCGCACCCGACGATCCTCGCCGCCTGCGCCCTCCTCGGCATCGACGAGGTGTACGCGGTCGGCGGCGCCCAGGCCGTCGCCATGTTCGCGTACGGCACCGAGACCTGCGCCCCGGCCAACATGGTCACCGGGCCCGGCAACATCTGGGTCGCGGCCGCCAAGCGCTACTTCACCGGACGCATCGGCATCGACACCGAGGCGGGCCCGACCGAGATCGCGGTCCTCGCCGACGACACCGCCGACCCGGCGCACGTCGCGTCCGACCTGATCAGCCAGGCCGAGCACGACCCGCTCGCGGCCGCCGTCCTCGTCACCGACTCCGTGGCGCTTGCCGACGCCGTCGCCAAGGAGCTGGAGCCGCAGGTCGCCGCGACCAAGCACGTCGAGGACCGGATCGTCCCCGCCCTGGCGGGCAGGCAGTCCGCGATCGTCCTGGTCGACGGCCTGAAGGAGGGCCTGCGCGTCGTCGACGCGTACGGCGCCGAGCACCTGGAGATCCAGACCGCGGACGCCGCCGCCGTCGCGGACCGCGTCAAGAACGCGGGCGCGATCTTCGTCGGCCCCTGGGCGCCCGTCTCCCTCGGTGACTACTGCGCAGGGTCCAATCACGTCCTGCCGACGGGCGGCTGCGCCTGCCACTCCTCGGGGCTCAGCGTCCAGTCGTTCCTGCGCGGCATCCACATCGTCGACTACACCCGCGACGCGCTCGCCGACGTGGCCCAGCACGTGGTGACGCTCGCCGAGGCCGAGGACCTGCCCGCGCACGGTGCGGCCATCAAGGCGAGGTTCGGATGGAAGGTGCCGGAGAACAAGTGACCAACATCGACGACCTTCCCGTACGCGACGAACTGCGCGGCAAATCCCCTTATGGGGCGCCCCAGCTCGACGTACCCGTACGCCTGAACACGAACGAGAACCCCTACCCGCTCCCCGAGCCGCTCGTCGAGCGCATCGCCGAGCGGGTCCGCGAGGCGGCACGCGACCTCAACCGCTACCCCGACCGCGACGCGGTCGAGCTGCGCACCGAGCTCGCGCGCTACCTCACGAACACCGGCGGCCACGAGGTCACCCTCGCCAACGTCTGGGCGGCCAACGGCTCGAACGAAGTCATCCAGCAGCTCCTGCAGACCTTCGGCGGGCCCGGACGCACCGCCATCGGTTTCGAGCCCTCGTACTCGATGCACGGCCTCATCGCGCGCGGCACCGGCACGGGCTGGATCTCGGGCCCCCGCGGCGACGACTTCACGATCGACGTCGAAGCGGCGACGAAGACCATCGCCGAGAACCAGCCCGACGTCGTCTTCGTCACCACGCCCAACAACCCCACGGGCAACGCCGTCTCCGGCGACACGGTCCTCGCGCTCTACGAAGCCGCACAGGCCGCCAAGCCGTCGATGGTGGTCGTGGACGAGGCGTACGTCGAGTTCAGCCACGGCGACTCGCTGCTGCCGCTGCTCGCGGGACGGCCGAACCTCGTCATCTCGCGGACCATGTCGAAGGCCTTCGGAGCGGCCGGGCTGCGCCTCGGCTACCTCGCCGCCGACCCGGCGGTCGTCGACGCCGTGCAGCTCGTACGCCTGCCGTACCACCTGTCGGCCGTCACGCAGGCCACCGCGCTCGCCGCCCTGGAGCACACCGACACGCTCCTGAAGTACGTCGAGCAGCTGAAGCAGGAGCGCGACCGCCTTGTGAGCGAGCTGCGTGCGATCGGCTATGAAGTGACCGACTCCGACGCCAACTTCGTCCAGTTCGGGCGGTTCGAGGGCGAAGGGGCCGCCCACGCGGTCTGGCAGCGGATCCTCGACCGGGGCGTCCTGGTCCGGGACAACGGAGTGCCGGGATGGCTGCGGGTCTCCGCAGGAACCCCGGAAGAGAACGACGCGTTCCTCGATGCGGTACGCGAACTGAAGAAGGAGCAGCTGGCATGAGCCGCGTTGGACGGGTCGAACGGACCACGAAGGAGACGTCGGTCCTCGTCGAGATCGATCTCGACGGCACCGGCAAGGTCGAGGTCTCGACGGGTGTCGGTTTCTACGACCACATGCTCGACCAGCTCGGCCGCCACGGCCTCTTCGACCTCACGGTCAAGACCGAGGGCGACCTGCACATCGACACCCACCACACCATCGAGGACACCGCCCTCGCCCTGGGCGCCGCCTTCAAGCAGGCGCTCGGCGACAAGGTCGGCATCTACCGCTTCGGCAACTGCACGGTCCCGCTGGACGAGTCGCTCGCCCAGGTGACCGTCGACCTGAGCGGCCGCCCGTACCTCGTGCACACCGAGCCCGAGACCATGGCGCCGATGATCGGCACGTACGACACGACGATGACCCGGCACATCCTGGAGTCCTTCGTCGCGCAGGCCCAGATCGCCCTGCACGTGCACGTGCCCTACGGCCGCAACGCCCACCACATCGTGGAGTGCCAGTTCAAGGCCCTCGCCCGCGCGCTGCGCTACGCGTCCGAGCGTGACCCCCGCGCCGCCGGGATCCTCCCCTCCACGAAGGGCGCGCTGTAAAGCCATGACCGGTCTCAACACCATCCTGATCGTCGTCGGTCTCTTCCTGATCGGCGGCATCATCTCCTTCGTCAAGCAGGGGATGCCCAAGAGCCTGATCACGCTGCTCTCCATCGGCGCGGCCATGTGCATCGTCGCGGGCGTCATGCGGCTCGACTACTGGAACTGAGGGGGCTGATCCACATATGACCGCTCCCAAGAAGGTCGTCGTCTTCGACTACGGCTTCGGGAACGTCCGTTCCGCCGAGCGCGCCCTCGCGCGCGCGGGCGCGGACGTCGAGATCACCCGTGACTACGACACGGCCATGAACGCCGACGGCCTCCTCGTCCCCGGTGTGGGCGCCTTCGCCGCCTGCATGCAGGGGCTCAAGGAGGCCCGCGGCGACTGGATCGTGGGCCGCAGGCTCGCGGGCGGCCGACCCGTGATGGGCATCTGCGTCGGCATGCAGATCCTCTTCGCGCGCGGCATCGAGCACGACGTGGAGGCCGATGGCCTCGACGAGTGGCCCGGCACCGTCGAGCCGCTGAAGGCCGACATCGTCCCGCACATGGGCTGGAACACGGTCCAGGCCGCGGACGACTCCCAGCTCTTCGCGGGCCTCGACGCCGAAGCCCGCTTCTACTTCGTGCACTCGTACGCGGTGCACCACTGGGACTTCGAGGTCGGCAACCCCGCCTTCCGGGCGCCCAAGGTCGCCTGGACCACGCACGGCGAGCCCTTCGTGGCCGCCGTCGAGAACGGCGCGCTGTGGGCCACGCAGTTCCACCCCGAGAAGTCCGGCGACGCCGGCGCCCAGCTCCTCACCAACTGGATCGGAACCCTCTAGGGATGTCAGGGATTTCTGTGAGCAAGCTCGAACTCCTCCCCGCCGTCGACGTCCGCGACGGCCAGGCCGTACGCCTCGTCCACGGCGAGTCCGGATCGGAGACCTCCTACGGCTCCCCCCTTGAGGCCGCCCTCTCCTGGCAGCGGTCGGGCGCCGAGTGGCTGCACCTGGTGGACCTGGACGCCGCGTTCGGCACCGGCGACAACCGCGCGCTCATCGCCGAGGTCGCGGGCGCCATGGACATCAAGGTCGAGCTGTCCGGCGGCATCCGCGACGACGCGTCCCTGGAGGCCGCGCTCGCCACCGGCTGCACGCGCGTGAACCTCGGCACCGCCGCCCTGGAGACCCCGGACTGGGTCGCCAAGGTCATCGCGTCGCACGGCGACAAGATCGCGGTCGGCCTCGACGTACGCGGCACGACCCTGCGCGGCCGCGGCTGGACCCGCGACGGCGGCGACCTCTACGAGACCCTGGAGCGCCTCAACTCCGAGGGCTGCGCCCGCTATGTCGTCACCGACATCGCCAAGGACGGCACGCTGCAGGGCCCGAACCTGGAGCTCCTGCGGGGCGTCTGCGCGGCGACGGACCGTCCCGTGGTCGCCTCGGGCGGCGTCTCGTCCCTGGACGACCTGCGCGCGATCGCCGAGCTCGTCCCGCAGGGCGTCGAGGGCGCCATCGTCGGCAAGGCGCTGTACGCCAAGGCGTTCACGCTCGAAGAGGCACTCGCCGCGGTGGCGACGTCATGAGTGACATCGTCCGCAGGGTGAGCTCGGGCGGCCCGTGGGAAGAGGCCATCGGCTACTCCCGCGCGGTCGAGCTGCCCAACGGCCTCGTCCTGGTGTCGGGCTGCACGTCGGTGGTGAACGGCGTCATAGACGCCGGGACCCCCTACGAGCAGGCGGCCAACGCCTTCCACGTCGCCGTCGAGGCCTTGAAGAAGCTGGGCCTCGGCCGGGAGCACGTCGTACGCACCCGCATGTATCTGACCCACGCGCGGGACGTGGAGGAGGTCGGCCGGGCCCACAAGGAGCTCTTCGACGACGTCCGTCCCGCCGCTTCGATGATCATCGTCTCCGGCTTCATCGACCCGAGTCTGGTCGTCGAGGTCGAGGTGGAGGCCTACGGCCCGCGGGCAGGTGTCGCGGAATGACCCTCTCCGTACGAGTCATCCCTTGCCTGGACGTGGACAACGGCCGGGTCGTCAAGGGCGTCAACTTCCAGAACCTGCGCGACGCGGGCGACCCCGTCGAGATGGCCAAGGTGTACGACGCCGAAGGCGCCGACGAACTCACCTTCCTGGACATCACGGCGTCGTCGGGCAACCGTGAGACGACGTACGACGTGGTCCGGCGCACCGCCGAGCAGGTCTTCATCCCGCTCACGGTGGGCGGCGGCGTCCGCACGGCGGAGGACGTCGACAAGCTCCTGCGGGCCGGTGCGGACAAGGTGGGCGTGAACACGGCCGCCATCGCACGGCCGGAGCTGATCCGCGAGATCGCGGAGCGTTTCGGCCGCCAGGTGCTCGTCCTGTCGGTGGACGCGAGGCGGACCGCCTCCGGGAGCTTCGAGGTGACGACCCACGGCGGTCGCAAGTCCGCCGGGATCGACGCGGTCGAGTGGGCGCACCAGGCCGCCGAGCTGGGCGCGGGGGAGATCCTCCTCAACTCGATGGACGCGGACGGCACCAAGGACGGCTACGACATCGAGATGATCGCGGCGGTACGACGCCACGTCACCGTCCCTGTCATCGCGTCCGGCGGCGCGGGCCGCCTCGACCACTTCCCGCCGGCGATCGCGGCCGGCGCGGACGCGGTGCTCGCCGCGTCGGTCTTCCACTTCGGGGATCTGCGGATCGGCGAGGTGAAGGAAACCCTTCGGGAGGCGGGTCACCCCGTCCGCTGAGCCGCGTTCTTCGCGTCTTCGCGTAAGCCCTGGTCACTGGGTGGCCAGGGCTTTCTGCTCGCGAGATGCGAAGGGAAAGTTGCGCAATTTATATTGCGCAAGTTTTCTTTCGTATCTACGGTGAAGGCATGAACGACAAGCAGCCCAAGCCCGGCGTCGAGTCCCGCCGCATCACCGACCTCGGCACGCTCAAGGCATTGGGGCATCCGTTGCGTCTGAAGGTCTACGGCACGCTGCGGGTGGCGGGCCCTTCGACGGCGTCGCAGCTCGCCTCGCAGGTCGACGAGGCGGTCTCACTGGTCAGCTACCACCTGCGCAAGCTCGCGGAGCACGGCCTCATCGAGGAGGCCGAGGTGCAGAGCGAAGACGCGCGGGAGCGGTGGTGGCAGGCCGCGCAGGAGACCGTGAGCTTCCGGCACGAGGACTTCAAGGACACCCCTGAGGGGGCAGCCACGCACACGGCCGTCGTCCGCAGCCTCATCGCGCACCGCCAGGAGCAGTACGAGACCTACCTCGCCCAGCAGGAGGCATGGGGCGCCGAATGGCGCATGGCGGCCGACCAGTCGGACTTCCTCGCCCGCCTGAACCCCGCCGAACTCACCCGGCTCAACGCCGAGATCCACGCCCTGATCAAGACGTACGAGGAGCAGGGCAAGGCCGCCGAGGCGGCGGGCGACACCGAGGGGCGCGAGAACGTCGCCGTGCACCTGGCCAGCTTCCCCTTCCGGATCTGAGAGGGCTGCCCCACGTGACCACCACCGGCATACGCACGGCCCCCGCCACCCGGAAGCCCGCGCACCGGGACGGCAACGTCCTGCGCTGGCTCAGCGCCTACACCGCGTCGATGGTCGGCGACAGCATCTACTTCGTGGCGCTCTCCTGGGCCGCCACCCGCAGCGGCAGCCCCGCGCAGGCAGGGCTCGTCCTGGCCGTCGGCTCCGTGCCGCGCGCCGTGCTCATGCTCGGCGGCGGAGTGATCGCCGACCGCTTCGGGCCACGCCGGGTGGTCATCGGGAGCGACGCGGTGCGCTGCGTGATCATCCTCGCCGTGGCCGTGCTGCTCCTGCTCGCGACCCCCGGCATCTGGCTCCTTGTCCTCGTCGCCCTGGTCTTCGGTGCCGTGGACGCGCTGTTCCTGCCGAGCGTCGGCGCCCTGCCGGCCCGCATCACGTCGCCGGGAGAGCTCGGCAGAGTGCAGGGGATGCGGGGGTTCGCGCAGCGCGTCGCCACGGTCGTCGCGGCGCCGCTCGGCGGTCTCGCGGTGGCGGTGGGCGGACCCGCGGCCGGGTTCGGCGTGGCGGGGGTGCTCTTCGCGGTCTCGCTGGTGCTGCTGATGGCGGTACGCGTGCGGGAGTTGGCGCCCGACGAGGAAGCGGGGACGAGTGAGACCGCCCGGCGCCAGCTCGTGGGCGGGCTGCGGTACATCCGGGGACACCGGGTGCTGGCCCCGCTGCTCCTGGTCGCCGCCGTGATGGAGCTGGGCTTCTCGGGGCCCGCCAACATCGGCATCGTGCTGCTCGCCGACGAGCGCGGCTGGGGCGCCGCGGGCATGGCCTGGACCGTGGGCGGCTTCGGCGTCGGCGCAGGTGCGGCGGCGCTGCTGCTTGCCGTGCGCGGGCGGATAGCCAGGGCCGGAGCCGTGCAGTCCTGGGGAGTGGTGGCGGGCTCCGTCGCGCTGGGTGCGATCGGCTTCGCCCCCTCGGTCGCCGTCGCGGCGGTGGCCGGGCTCTGCGTCGGCCTGTGCACGGGCCTCGGCGGCGCGCTGATCGGCGCCCTCGTCCAGACCGTCACCGAGCCCGCCTACCTGGGGCGCGTCACCTCGGTGGCGACGCTCTTCACGGTCGGCTTCGCGCCCATGACGTACCCCGTGGTCGGCGCGGCGATCGGCGCCTGGGGCGTCGAGCCGGTGTTCGCCGTGAGCGCGGCGGTGAGCGCGGCGGGAGGGGTGCTTGGCCTCTGCTCCGGCGCCCTGCGCCACGCGGAGCTGCCCCGCTGAGACCCCTACCCGGCGGACGCGACCTGCATCAGCTGCACCAGATTCCCCACCGTGTCGTCGAGCACCGCAGTGATCACAGGCCCCTGCTCCTCGGGCCCCTGAGTGAACCGGACCCCGAGGCCGACGAGCCGTTCGTGCTCGGCCCGTACGTCATCGACGCCGAAGACGATGGCCGGGATCCCGGCCTCGTGCAGCGCCTTGCGGTACGGCTCCGCGATCGGCCCCTCGCCCGGTTCCAGCAGCAGCTCCAAGTCGGGCTGCGCCCCCGCCGCCGCCCCCACGGTGACGAAGACCTGCCCGGCCACCATGTCCACGTGATGCCGGGTCTCGAAGCCCAGGACGTCCGTGTAGAAGGCGTGGGCCTTGGCCACGTCGTCCACGTACACCCCGGTCATCGCGACCCGGATCATCAGATGCCCAGCTGCTTCGTCTCGTGCAGTCGGGCGATCGCGTCCTTGTCGCCGTCCAGTTCGACGTTGGCCGCGTCCTGGCGTCCGTGCACGAACATCACAAGCTCGGACGGCTCTCCGGTCACCGTCACCACGGGAGTGCCGCGGTGCGCCACCGCCGTCTGGCCGTCCGGGCGGCGCAGGACCAGGCCCACCGGAGCCTTGCGGCCCATGAGGCGGGCCATCCGTTCGAGCCGGGACCACAGGACGTCGGAGAAGACCGGGTCGAGCTCGCGCGGCGTCCAGTCGGGCCGGGCGCGGCGCACGTCCTCCGTGTGGACGTAGAACTCCACGGCGTTCGACGCCTCGTCGATCTGTTTGAGGGAGAAGGGGGAGAAGCGCGGCGGGCCCGTCCTGATCAGCTGGATCAGTTCCTCGTACGGCTTCGCGGCGAACTCGGCCTGCACACGCTCCAGGCGCGCGGCCAGCTGCTTGATCAGCAGCCCGCCCGCGGCGTCCGCCCGCCGCTCGCGGACCACCACGTGGGCCGCGAGATCACGGGTGTTCCAGCCCTCGCAGAGGGTGGGGGCGTCAGGGCCCTCCGCCTCCAACAGATCGGCGAGGAGAAGTCGTTCACGCTTGGCATGGGTCGACATGCCATCCAGCCTACGACTCGGAAAGAGGTCCGCCCAGTGGACGCGGCCCGGCGAGGCTCCAGGGCGCGGCACAATGGCCCCATGACCGCCACGCCCCCGCCCAGCAGCCTGGACCCAGAGATCGCCGCCCGCCTCAAGCGCGGCACGGACGGCCTCGTCCCCGCCATCGCCCAGCAGTACGACACCGGCGAGGTGCTGATGCTGGGCTGGATGGACGACGAGGCGCTGCACCGCACGCTCACCACGGGACGCTGCACGTACTGGTCGCGCAGCCGTCAGGAGTACTGGGTCAAGGGCGACACGTCAGGCCACTTCCAGTACGTGAAGTCCGTGGCTCTCGACTGCGACGCGGACACCGTCCTCGTCCAGGTCGACCAGATCGGCGCCGCCTGTCACACGGGCACCCGCACGTGCTTCGACTCCGACTCCCTCACGGTCACCTTCACCGGCACCGAAGCGTGATCGTCTCGCCGTCCCGCAGCACGATGCGGGACGGATCGCCCGCCCAGGAGCGCCCACCGACATCGGCGCGGCACTTCTCCCGTACACCGCTCACGCCCCACTGGGTCATGAACTGACCCAGGGTGAAGTCCCGCCACTCCTCCGACTCCACGTGCAGGGTGCCGGTGGTGTCGTGCGTGTGCAGCGGGCTGTAGCGGGGCTCGGGGCCCGAGCGGTCGATGCCGATGTCCGCGGGAACCGTGACGGGGCTGGCCCCGGAGTACACCTTCAGGGTGGTGTGGATGTGCATGTCCATCCCTTCGGAGTCGAGCATCTCCAGGCCCGCGGCCCGGACCCTCTCGGGTACGTCCTTGGGGGCGGGCCACACCACGGGGTCGGGCGCGGAGGCCGCGAACGCGGTCGAGGCGAGGAGGAGGGCGAGGGCGGGCAGCGTACGGCGGTTGGTCATCGTCCCGTTCTAGCGGCCGGTGTTCCACCTGTCGGCCAGAAACACCGTCCGCCACCCGCACGGCCGTAAGCTCCTCCCATGGATCTCGAGACCTTCCGCAAGCTCGCGAGCGACCGCCGAGTGATCCCCGTCAGCCGCAGGCTCCTCGCGGACGGCGACACTCCCGTCGGCCTCTACCGCAAGCTCGCCGCAGAGCGGCCCGGCACGTTCCTCCTGGAGTCCGCGGAGAACGGCCGTTCCTGGTCTCGCTACTCCTTCGTCGGCGTCCGCAGCGCCGGCACCCTCACCACCCGCGACGGCGAGGCCCACTGGCTGGGCACCCCGCCCGTCGGCGTCCCCACGTCGGGCGACCCGCTCGACGCCCTGCGCGCCACCGTCGAGGCCCTGCACACCCCGCGCGACCTGGCGTCCGGGATGCCGCCCTTCACCGGCGGGATGGTCGGGTACCTCGGCTACGACATCGTGCGGCGCCTGGAGAAGATCGGCCCCGGCGAGCGCGACGACCTCCAGCTGCCCGAGCTGACCATGCTGCTCACCAGCGACCTCGCCGTACTCGACCACTGGGACGGCTCCGTGCTCCTGATCGCCAACGCGATCAACCACAACGACCTGGAGACAGGCGTCGACGAGGCCTACGCCGACGCCGTGGCCCGCCTCGACACCATGGAGGCCGACCTGTCGCGGGCCGTCTCCCAGCCCCCGGCCGCCCTGCCGCCCTCCGAGCTCCCGCCGTACACCGCGCTGTGGGGCGGCGAGCAGTACCAAGAAGCCGTCGAGGACATCAAGGAGCGCATCCGCGCGGGCGAGGCCTTCCAGGTCGTCCCCTCGCAGCGCTTCGAAACCCCTTGTGACGCGAGCGCGTTGGACGTCTACCGCGTGCTGCGGGCCACCAACCCGTCGCCGTACATGTACCTCTTCCGCTTCGACGGCTTCGACGTGGTCGGCTCGTCCCCCGAAGCCCTCGTCAAGGTCGAGGACGGCCGCGCCATGGTGCACCCCATCGCGGGCACCCGGCCGCGCGGCGCGACGCCGCAGGAGGACCAGGCCCTCGCCGACGAGCTGCTCGCCGACCCCAAGGAGCGCGCCGAGCACCTGATGCTCGTCGACCTGGGCCGCAACGACCTGGGGCGCGTCTGCGAGCCCGGCTCGGTCGAGGTCGTCGACTTCATGTCCATCGAGAAGTACTCCCACGTCATGCACATCGTGTCGACGGTCACCGGACAGGTCGCCGAAGGCCGCACCGCCTTCGACGTCCTCACCGCCTGCTTCCCCGCGGGCACCCTCTCCGGCGCCCCCAAGCCCCGCGCGATGCAGATCATCGACGAGCTCGAACCCTCCCGGCGCGGCCTGTACGGCGGCTGTGTCGGATATCTCGATTTCGCGGGCGACTCCGACACCGCCATCGCCATCCGCACCGCGCTCCTGCGCGAGGGCACGGCATACGTCCAGGCCGGAGCCGGGGTCGTCGCCGACTCCGACCCGGTCGCCGAGGACACCGAGTGCCGCAACAAGGCGGCGGCCGTCCTGCGGGCCATCCACACGGCGAACCGGCTGCGGCGCCCCGATGGACGTGAGGGATAGTGGAGGGGTGACTTCTGCCGTACCTCCGCCCCGCACCCAGGCCGCCGATGCCGCCGAGGCCGACGCCGAGCCCGAGACCCGGGCCCAGCGCAGCGGTCGGCGCAGCATCGCCTTCGCCCTGCTGTCCGGCGCGGTCGGCGCGGCCCTCGCGCTGCTCGCGTCCCGCCAGACCTGGGCGAAGGGCACCGCTTCGGTCGCGGGGGGCGAACTGCCGCTGAGCGCCACGGGCAGCGACGTCACGGGCGTACCCGCGGCCCTGGCGATAGTGGGGCTCGCCGCGCTCGTCGCCGTCTTCGCCGTCCGCAAGGCCGGACGGATGCTCGTCTCGCTGCTGCTCGCGCTGAGCGGCGCGGGCACCGTGGCCGCGGCCCTCCTCGCCGCGAACGACAGCGGCGCGCTCGACGAGAAGGCCGCCGAGGCCTCCGGCGACACCGCCGCCACGATCGGTGACCTCAGCCACACCGCCTGGCCGTACGCCGCGGCCGCCGCCGGCGCGCTGATCCTGATCGCCGGTCTTCTCGCCCTGACGTACGGCAGGTCCTGGCCCGCGATGTCGGGACGCTACGAACGCGACGGCGCCCCGCGCCCCCGCAAGGCGCCGCCCAAGGTCGACCCGGACCGCCCCGAAGACCTGTGGAAGGCCCTGGACCGCGGCGAGGACCCGACGCGCGAGGCATGAGACCCCGCGCTCAAGGCACCCGCGCGCGTACGGGACAATGGAACGGTGAGCGTTCGGCTCACCCCACGCATCACCACCACGCATACAGCAACGAGGAGCAAGTCATGGCGGGCAGCAGCCACGGACACACCCCGGCCGCCTGGACCGGTGTCATCATCGCCTTCATCGGTTTCTGCGTATCGGGTGCCTTCATGGTGTTGGCCAACCCGCTGGGCTTCTGGGCCGGCATGGTCATCATCGCCGCCGGTGGCGTCGTGGGCATGGTCATGCGTGCCGCCGGCCTCGGCCAGGCGAAGCGCAGCCCGCAGCCGCAGACGGGTCAGCTCGCGCACTCCGAGGGCTGAGCTCCACCGACGTACGCGGGAGGCGGACCCGGCAGGTGCCGGGACCGCCTCCTTTCGCGTTTCCCTGCCGGGCGGACGCGGCCGCCGAAGGGCACAATGCATCGGGTGAACGCTGAACCCGAGAGCGCGGCACCACCCGCCGGCACCGCACTGCGGCGCCTCGCCGTGCCCCTCGGAGTACTCGGCTCGGTGATCGCCGCCTTCGCCTACGTCGGGACGGTCGACCCGAACGAGCCCGGCCACTACCCCGCCTGCCCGCTGCTCCAGCTCACCGGCGTGTTCTGCCCCGGCTGCGGCGGCCTGCGCAGCGCCCACGCCGTCGTCCACGGCGACCTCACCACGGCACTCGGCGCCAACGCCCTCGCCGTCGTCGGATACGGCGTCTTCGCGGTCCTGTGGACCCTCTGGGCGACCCGCGCGGCGCGCGGACGACGGCTGCGGATCGAGTTGGGGCCCGCACAGCTGTACGGGATCGGGGTGCTGATCGCGGTTTTCACCCTCGTACGCAATCTGCCGTTCGGGGCATGGCTGCATCCTTGAATGGCGAGAAAGCCCAGGCCGCGGGGCCATCGGGTGTCCAGGACGTGGGACTGGCGTCAACCGGATGCGGGGCCTTCGCCCTCCTGCGGATACCATCGCAGTGACCATCGGAATGCCTGATGAGGCAGCCGAACAGCTTGAGGTGCAAACAGCAGCTTCACCGTCAGGGAAGGGGGCCGCTCGCGTGAGTGTGCTCGACGAGATCATCGACGGAGTCCGTGCCGACCTCGCGGAACGGCAGGCGCGCGTCAGCCTCGACGAGCTCAAGGAGCGCGCGGCGAAGGCTCCTGCGGCCAAGGACGGGGTCGCCGCGCTGCGTGGCGACGGCGTCAAGGTCATCTGCGAGGTCAAGCGCTCAAGCCCCTCCAAGGGCGCGCTCGCCGCGATCGCCGACCCCGCCGGGCTCGCCGCGGACTACGAGGCGGGCGGCGCGGCCGTCATCTCCGTGCTCACCGAGCAGCGCCGCTTCGGCGGTTCGCTCGCCGACCTGGAGGCCGTCCGGGCCAGGGTCGACATCCCGGTGCTCCGCAAGGACTTCATCGTCACGTCGTACCAGCTCTGGGAGGCCAGGGCCTACGGCGCCGACCTCGCCCTGCTCATCGTGGCCGCCCTGGAGCAGCCCGCCCTGGAGTCGCTCATCGAGCGCGCCCATTCGATCGGCCTCACGCCGATCGTCGAGGTGCACGACGAGGACGAGGCCGAGCGGGCCGTGGACGCGGGCGCGCGGGTCGTCGGCGTCAACAACCGCGACCTCAAGACCCTCAAGGTCGACCGCTCCACCTTCGAGCGCGTGGCTCCCGAGCTGCCGGACAGCGTCGTCAAGATCGCCGAGTCCGGTGTGCGCGGGCCGCACGACCTCATCGCCTTCGCCAACGCGGGCGCCGACGCGGTGCTCGTGGGCGAGTCCCTGGTGACCGGCCGCGACCCGAAGGGCGCGGTCTCCGACCTGGTCGCCGCGGGCGCGCACCCGGCTCTCCGCCACGGGCGGAGCTGACACCTCCCGATGACCGCCTTCGCCCGCCTCGCACCCGGCTGCCGCCCCCGCGGCTGCCGGGCGCCGGCGCGGCGTGTGCGGGGTCGCCGGGTGCGATACCACATCGGCGCGGAACCGGGCCAGATCCCCGGGATGCGATGGCAGGGCGGCGCCTGAGCGCCGCAGAGCTGCGAAGCGCCCCGTAAGGGGCGCGGGGAACTGCGCGATCAGCCCACGACGGGCCGCAGTCGCGCAAGAAACCCCACCAGCAACGGCGCCATGGCGTATTCATGCCGAAACGTCAACGCCATCCCTAGCGAGGTATCGCCATGCCCAGCCAGTTCTTCATTCCCGACCCGGAGGGTCAAGTCCCCACCGTCGAGGGCTACTTCGGCGCCTTCGGAGGAAAGTTCATCCCGGAGGCCCTCGTCGCCGCCGTGGACGAGGTCGCCGTCGAGTACGAGAAGGCCAAGAGCGACCCAGCCTTCGCCGCCGAGCTCGACGACCTCCTCGTCAACTACACGGGAAGGCCCAGCAGCCTCACAGAGGTGCCCCGGTTCGCCGAACACGCCGGTGGCGCCCGCGTCTTCCTCAAGCGCGAGGACCTGAACCACACCGGCTCGCACAAGATCAACAACGTGCTCGGCCAGGCCCTGCTCACCAAGCGCATGGGCAAGACCCGCGTCATCGCGGAGACCGGCGCCGGACAGCACGGCGTCGCCACCGCCACCGCCTGCGCCCTCTTCGGCCTCGAATGCACCATCTACATGGGCGAGATCGACACCGAGCGCCAGGCCCTGAACGTGGCCCGCATGCGCATGCTCGGCGCCGAGGTCATCGCCGTGAAGTCCGGCAGCCGCACCCTGAAGGACGCCATCAACGAGGCGTTCCGCGACTGGGTCGCCAACGTCGACCGCACGCACTACCTCTTCGGGACCGTGGCGGGCCCGCACCCCTTCCCCGCCATGGTGCGCGACTTCCACCGCGTCATCGGGGTGGAGGCACGGCGCCAGATCATCGAGCGCGCGGGACGGCTGCCCGACGCCGCCGTCGCCTGCGTGGGCGGCGGCTCGAACGCCATCGGCCTCTTCCACGCCTTCATCCCGGACGCCGGAGTCCGGCTCATCGGGTGCGAGCCCGCGGGCCACGGCGTCGAGACCGGTGAGCACGCGGCCACGCTGACCGCCGGAGAGCCGGGCATCCTGCACGGCTCGCGGTCGTACGTCCTCCAGGACGAGGAAGGGCAGATCACCGAGCCCTACTCGATCTCCGCCGGACTCGACTACCCGGGCATCGGCCCCGAGCACGCCTACCTCAAGGACAGCGGCCGCGGCGAGTACCGCGCCGTCACCGACGACGCCGCCATGCAGGCCCTGCGCCTCCTGTCGCGCACCGAGGGCATCATCCCGGCCATCGAGAGCGCCCACGCGCTCGCCGGGGCCATCGAGGTCGGCAAGGAGCTCGGCAAGGACGGGCTGCTGATCATCAACCTGTCCGGGCGCGGCGACAAGGACATGGACACGGCCGCCCGCTACTTCGGCCTGTACGACACGGACGCCGCCGTCGAGGCGGACGCGGGCAACGGCGCCGCGGAGATCGAGGGGGACGCCAAGTGAGCGGCAACATCCAGCTGTTGGACGAGACTCTCGCCGCGGCCAAGTCCGAGGGCCGGTCCGCCCTCATCGCCTACCTGCCGGCCGGGTTCCCGACCGTCGACGGCGGCATCGCTGCCATCAAGGCCGTCTTCGACGGTGGCGCCGACGTCGTGGAGGTCGGCCTTCCGCACAGTGACCCGGTCCTCGACGGCCCCGTCATCCAGACCGCCGACGACATCGCGCTCAAGGCGGGCCTGAAGATCGCCGACGTGATGCGCACGGTCCGCGAGGCCCACGAGGCGACCGGCAAGCCGGTGCTGGTCATGACGTACTGGAACCCCATCGACCGCTACGGCATCGAGCGCTTCACCGCCGAGCTCGCCGACGCGGGCGGCGCCGGGTGCATCCTGCCCGACCTGCCCGTCCAGGAGTCGGCGACCTGGAGGGAGCACGCCGAGAAGCACGGCCTCGCGACGGTCTTCGTCGTCGCGCCGAGCAGCAAGGACGAGCGCCTCGCCACCATCACGGCGGCAGGTTCCGGCTTCGTGTACGCGGCGTCGCTGATGGGCGTCACGGGCACCCGTGAGTCCGTCGGGGAACAGGCGCAGGAACTGGTGCGGCGCACCAAGGCCACCACCGACCTGCCGGTCTGCGTCGGCCTCGGCGTCTCGGACGCCAAGCAGGCCGCCGAGGTCGCGGGCTTCGCCGACGGCGTGATCGTCGGCTCGGCCTTCGTGCAGCGCCTGCTGGACGCCGAGGACGAGGCTTCGGGCCTGGCCGCCGTCCGCGCGCTCGCGGGTGATCTCGCCCAGGGAGTTCGCGGCAACGCGTAACTCGTACGGGTGGACCTGGGACCGGGGAGGCATGCTCGTGCCTCCCCGGTTCGTTGGCGGGGTGTGAGTGAGAAGAACCGTGAGGGAAAGCGCGCGGCCCGCGACCGGCTGGCGGAAGAGCGAGAGCGGCAGAAGTCGCGGGACAAGCAGCGCAGGGTGTTGATCGTGAGTGCCGCCGTCGTGGGCGTGCTCGCGCTCGCCGCCGTGGCCGGTCTGCTCGCTGCCAACTCGGGTGACGACAAGGACACTTCGGGTCCCTTGTCCGTCCCCAAGGGGGCGACCGGCGAGGATCAGCTCGCCATCCCCGTCGGCAAGGACAGCGCCAAGTCCACCCTCACCATCTGGGAGGACTTCCGCTGCCCCGCCTGCAAGCAGTTCGAGGACCTGTATCGAAAGACGATCCACGAGCTCACCGGCAAGGGCCAGCTCAAGGTCGAGTATCACCTGGCGACGATCATCGACGGGAACATGGGCGGCAGCGGCTCCTTGCGCGCGGCCAACGCCGCGGCGTGCGCCCAGGACGCCGGGAAGTTCACCCCGTACCACGACGTGCTGTTCATGAACCAGCCCGCGGAGGCGGACGACGCGTTCAGCAAGAACAGCAAGCTGATCGAGCTGGCGGACAAGGTGGACGGGCTCGTCAACGACACCTTCAAGAAGTGCGTGGACGACCGCAAGCACGACAGCTGGGCCCAGAAGTCGAACAAGGCCTTCCAGGAAGCGGGCCTCCAGGGCACGCCGAGCGTGCTGCTCGACGGCAAGAACATCTTCGGCGACCAGAAGAACCCGCTGACCCCGGCGAAGCTGAAGGCGAAGGTCGAGGAGGCCAACAGGGGCTAGCCGTCTCCCGGAGCGGGGCTCCTCTCGGTCCCCGTCCGGAGGCCCTGTTATGGAGACGTAGCCGGGCTGGTTGCCCTGGGCACCACCCGGCACGGTAGCGTCGGACCTGCCATGGACCTTGCCTTCATTCCCAGCCCGTCGCGCGGTGTGGTCGAACTCGGACCCATTCCGCTGCGCGGCTACGCGTTCTGCATCATCATCGGCGTCTTCGTCGCCGTCTGGCTCGGCAACAAGCGGTGGATCGCTCGCGGGGGCCGCCCAGGCACCGTGGCCGACATCTCCGTCTGGGCCGTGCCGTTCGGCCTCGTCGGCGGGCGTCTCTACCACGTGATCACGGACTACCAGCTGTACTTCAGCGATGGCCGTGACTGGGTGGACGCCTTCAAGATCTGGGAGGGCGGCCTCGGTATCTGGGGCGCGATCGCGTTCGGCGCGGTCGGTGCCTGGATCGGCTGTCGCCGGCGCGGCATTCCGCTGCCGGCCTGGGCCGACGCCCTCGCCCCCGGCGTCGCCTTCGCCCAGGCGATCGGCCGCTGGGGCAACTGGTTCAACCAGGAGCTGTACGGCAAGGCCACGGATCTGCCGTGGGCGCTGAAGATCACGTCGGCGGAGGACGGCCGGGTGCCCGGCACGTACCACCCGACGTTCCTCTACGAGTCCCTCTGGTGCATCGGCGTCGGCTTCCTCGTCATCTGGGCCGACCGCCGCTTCAAGCTGGGACACGGCCGTGCGTTCGCCCTGTACGTCGCGTCGTACTGCGCCGGTCGCGGCTGGATCGAGTACATGCGGGTCGACGACGCGCACCACGTGCTCGGGCTGCGCCTCAACGTCTGGACCGCCATCGCGGTGTTCGTGCTCGCCGTCGTCTACTTCGTGCTCTCCGCGAAGAAGCGCCCCGGGCGCGAGGAGATCGTCGAGCCCGTGCCTGACGGCGAGGGGGCCACGGACGCTTCGGAGCCTTCGGAGGGCGAGGACGCGAAGCCGTCCAAGGACGACGACACCGAGAGCACGGCGGACACAGGGGACAAGGGCAAGGACGGAGCCGAGTCCGCCAAGAAGGGCTGAGGGCTGACGCTCTCCTCTGCTTCGTATGTCTGCTTCGTACGTCGATGGGGCCGCCGGATCACCGATCCGGCGGCCCCATCGCCATGAATAGCTAGGGGCGCCGCCGCGCCAGGTCGAGGACGCGCCGCGCGCCGTCCACCACGGCCTTGTCCACGAACGTGCCGTCCGGGAGCGCCAAGGCGCCCGCCTCCGTCGTGGACGCCTTGACGATCTGCTCGGCGTGGTCGATCTCCTCCGGGGTGGGGAGGTAGGCACGTTCGATGGCCGGGAGCTGGCGTGGATGGATCGCGGCGCGGCCCAGGAACCCCAGGGAACGGCCGTGCGCGCAGGACGCCGTCAGGCCCTGGACGTCACGGATGTCGGCGTACACCGACTGCGCGGGCGGTACCAGGCCCGCGGCCCGGGCTGCCACCACCACGCGGGCGCGGGACCAGTCGAGGCCCGCGTCGTCACGTACGCCCAGGTCCGCGCGGAGGTCCGCCTCGCCGAGGGAGAGCCCGTGCAGGGCCGGGTGCGCGGTGGCGATGGCGAAGGCGTGCTCCAGGCCGACGGCCGATTCGATCAGGGCGTGCAGGGCGGGGGCGCCGCCGTCCGCGGGAGCCGACCGCTCCGCGACGCGCACGACGTCGGCGGGGCAGGTCACCTTCGGCAGGCGAAGACCGGAGACCCCGGGGAGGTGCGCGATCGCTCCGAGGTCGGCCTCGGCCAGGGGGCTGTCCAGGGCGTTCACTCGGACGTGGACCGGGACGGCGGGAGGTTCGGAGAGCAGCTCGGCCGTCGCCGCTCGCGCGTACTCCTTGCGGTCAGGGCCGACCGCGTCCTCCAGGTCGACGATGACGACGTCGGCGCCCGCGAGCAGCGCCTTCGCCACGACGGACGGCCGGTCCCCGGGCGCGTACAGCCAGGTCAGAGGAGTGTCCTTCACAGGGCGCCCTCCTTGCGCAGCCTCGCGATCTCCCCTTCCGTCAGGCCGAGTTCGGTCAGGACCTCCGCCGTGTCCGCTCCATGCGGGCGGCCCGCCCAGCCGATCGAGCCCGGCGTCTCGGAGAGGCGGAAGAGGACGTTCTGCATGCGCAGCGGGCCGAGCTCCGGGTCATCGACCGTGGTGACGGTGTCCAGGGCCGCGTACTGGGGATCGGTCATCACGTCGCGTACGTCCTGGATGGGAGCGACCGCCGCCTCCGCCTTCTCGAAGGCCTCGATCACCTCGGCGCGGGTGTGCAGGGCGATCCAGCCGCCGACCGCACCGTCGAGCTCGTCCGTGTGGGCCGCGCGGTCCGCGCCCGTCGCGAACCAGGGCTCGGAGATCAGCTCCGGGCGGCCCACCAGGCGCATCACGCGCTCCGCGATCGACTGGGCAGAGGTGGAGACGGCGACCCAACTGCCGTCCGCCGTACGGTAGGTGTTGCGGGGCGCGTTGTTGGTGGAGCGGTTGCCGGTGCGGGGCTGCACATGGCCCAGCTGGTCGTACCAGGTCGGCTGCGGGCCGAGGACCGTGAGGATCGGCTCGATGATCGCCATGTCCACCACCTGGCCCTTGCCCGTCCGGTCACGGGCCGCGAGCGCCGTCATCACCGCGTACGCCGTCGCGAGCCCCGCGATCGAGTCGGCGAGGCCGAAGGGCGGCAGGGTCGGCGGTCCGTCCGGTTCGCCGGTGATCGCGGCGAAACCGCTCATCGCCTCCGCGAGGGTGCCGAAGCCGGGGCGGCGGGAGTACGGGCCGAACTGGCCGAAGCCCGTGACGCGGGTCAGGACGAGACGGGGGTTCGCCCCGCTCAGCTCCTCCCAGCCGAGGTCCCACTTCTCCAGGGTTCCCGGGCGGAAGTTCTCGACGATCACGTCTGCCGTGGCGGCCAGGCGCAGCAGGGTCTCGCGGCCGCCGGGTGTGGAGAGATCGAGCGTCATCGTGCGCTTGTTGCGGCCCAGGATCTTCCACCAGAGGCCGACGCCGTCCTTGGACGGGCCGTGCCCACGGGACGGGTCCGGCTTCCGTGGATGCTCGACCTTGATGACCTCCGCGCCGAAGTCGCCGAGCATCGTGGCGGCGAGCGGGCCCGCGAAGAGCGTCGCCAGGTCGAGGACGCGGAGGCCGGTGAGGGGCGCCGTCATGACGCGGCGCCGTCCGTCCGGGATCCGTTCGCCTGGGTGTCGATCTCGGAGCGGAACGGCATGGACGCCGACGCCCCCGGGCGCTGGACGGAGAGCGCGGCGGCCGACGACGCCCACGTGAGCGCGTCCGGCACGGAGCCGCCCTCGGCCAGGGCCACCGCGAGGGTGCCGACGAACGTGTCGCCCGCACCGGTCGTGTCCACGGCGGTGACGTGCGGGGCCTCCACCATGACCGGCTCGGCGCCTCTGGTCGCGTACAGGCTGCCGCGCGAGCCGAGCGTGACGACGACTTCGGGGACCTGGGAGAGGAGTGACCTGGCGGCGGCGTGCGGTTCGGTCAGGCCGGTGAGGGTGGCCGCCTCGTGCTCGTTCGGCACCAACAGGTCGATGGCGTCGAGGAGTTCGGGAGGCAGGGGTTGGGCGGGCGCCGGTGTGAGGATGGTGCGCACGCCGTGCCTGCGGGCGGCCTGCGCGGCGGCGAGCACCCCCTCGACGGGGATCTCCAGCTGGAGCAGGAGGGTGTCGGCGGAGGTGATCAGGCCCTCGTCGCCGGGGGCGAGCGCGGTGAGCGTGGCGTTGGCGCCGGGGATGACGACGATCGCGTTGCCGCCGTCGTCGTCGACCACGATGTGCGCGGTGCCGGTGGCCGCGGTGTCGACGGTGCGCAGCAGGTCGGTGTCGACACCGGAGTGTTCGAGCGCGGAGCGCAGCTGTGTGCCGAAGGCGTCGGCGCCGACCGCGCCGATCATCGACACGGCGTCGGCGCCCGCGCGGGCCGCGGCGACGGCCTGGTTGGCGCCCTTGCCGCCGGGGAGCGTACGGAACTCGCGCCCGGTGACGGTCTCCCCGCGCTGCGGTGCCTTGGCGACGTACGCGACGAGGTCCATGTTCGTGCTGCCGAGCACGGCGATGTGGGTCATGGGTGGGGTCTCTCCTGGGCGAGTTTGGTGGTGAGGTCGGCGAGAGTGTCGAAGCCGATGCCGTCGAAGCCGGTGATCGAGCTGGTGAGGCGGTTTTTGAGCGGGGCGGTCCAGCGGTCCGGGAGCGCGTCGGGGCGCCCGGCGAGCAGGCCCGCGATCGACCCCGCGGTCGCGCCGTTCGAGTCGGTGTCCCAGCCGCCGGAGACCGCGCGCGTGATGGAGCCGGTGAAGTCGCCGTCGGCGTGGGTGAGGGCGGCGGACAGGAGGGCGGCGTTGGGGATGACGTGGACCCAGTGGTGGTGACCGTAGGCGGCGTGGAGGTCGTCCACGATGTGGTCGAAGTCCGTTGCTGTGCAGGCAAGTTGGATGCCGTGGTGGATCGCGCGGGACAGGCGCGAGTCCTGCGGTACAACGGTGAGGCCCGTGCGAAGGCAGTGGTGGACGTCTCCGGTGCCTGCCGCCGCCTCGGCGATGGTGGCCGCCGCGAACATCGCGCCGTACACGCCGTTGGCGGTGTGGCTGAGGCTCGCGTCGCGGCGGGCCTGGTCGGCGGCGGCCGTGGGTGCGCCCGGGTTCGTCCAGCCGTGGACGTCGGCGCGGATCAGGGCGCCGATCCATTCGCGGAAGGGGTTGTGGTGGGTGGCGGTGTGCGGGGGCTCGATGCCGCACAGGAGGTTGCGGTAGGCGATGCGTTCGGCGGTGAAGGTGCGGGCCGCGGGGAGCTCGTCCAGCCAGAGCTTTGCCACGTCCGTGGTGGTGAAGGTCCTGCCGTGGCGTTGGAGGAGGCGGAGGTTGAGGAGGGGGTAGTTGAGGTCGTCGTCCTCCGGCATGCCGTCGATGTTCTCGGCGAGGGAGGTTTGCGCGGAGCGCTTGTTCCAGGGGTGGGCTTCCCTTAGCTCCGGGGGGAGGCCCTTTTCTGTGAACCAGGTGGTGAGGGGCCAGTTCCCTGTTGCTTGGGCGAGGCTTCTGATGGCGGTCAGGGGGAGTTTCTCCACTGGCTTGCCCAGTAGGCAGCCTGCCGCTCTGCCTAGCCAGGCCGCGTGTAGGCGGTGACGTAGGGCTTCTTTTTCCCCAAGCCCGCCCCTTCCCGAAACCGCCTGCCGCGGGGCCTCGCTTTTCGGTGCGGCCCGGTGGGTGGCGTTGTGCCCACCCGTTCCGCCCTGCGGAACGCCTGCCCACAACGCGGGCGGCTGCGACAGTTCGGTCAGTAGCTCCTCCGCCAAAGCCCGTAGCTGGGGAGCGGGGGGTGTTGGGGACGCGCCTGCTCTGGTGGGAGCCAAGTGGCCGCCCGCTGTCAGCCAGCGGGACTTGATGGCCTCGACGTCCTTGCCCTCCTCCTCCGCCTGGCGCAGTTCGTGGCCCACCAAGTCCTCCGGCTGGACCCAGGTGAGGCGGATCATGGGGTGGCCGTCAGGGCCGCGTACGCCGACTCGTGGGCGCGGCGGCGGCGTACGTCACGGGTGAAGATCTCCTGGGTGACCTCCGTGAGCGTCGCCGCGGGGGCGTGCAGGTCGAGGCGGCTCGCCTCCTCGACCGTCTTCGACCACTCAGGCGGGGCGCCCGAGCCGAGCGCGCCGGCGATCGCGCCGCTCATGGTCGCGATGGAGTCGCAGTCGCGGCCGTAGTTGACCGAGCCGAGCACCGTGTGGCGGTAGTCGCCGTCGCCCACCAGGAGCATGCCGAGCGCGATCGGCAGTTCCTCGATGGAGTGCAGGCGGGAGGGGCGGCGGGCCCCGAGTGACGGGGCGCGGTAGTCCTGGCCGACCGTGTCGAAGGGGGTGACAGCGGTGCGCAGGGGGACGAGCGCGGACTCGAAGTCCCGGTGGTGGGAGGCGACTTCGGCCGCCGAATCGATCGCGGCCCGCGTTCCGTCCTTCGCGAGGGAGAGGGCGGTGTCGATCACCGAGGTCGGCGTCGCACCCGGCGCGCAGGCCGCCGCCACCGCCGCCGCGAAGACCGCGGCCGCCTCACGTCCGTACGAGGACTGGTGCGCGCCCGCGATGTCGAGGGCCTCGGCGTACGCGCCCTCCGGGTTCGCCGCGTTGACCAGACCGACCGGTGCCATGTACATCGCGGCACCGCAGTTGACGATGTTTCCCGTGCCGGCCTCGCGCGGGTCGACGTGGCCGTAGTGGATGCGGGCGACGATCCACTTCTCGGCGAGGAAGAGCCGGTGGAGCGGGATGGCCTCCGTCTCCAGTTCCGGGATCCAGCGGGGGTGGGTCATGAGGTCGGGGACCAGGTGGTCGGCGACCGCGTAGGCGTCCAAGTGATCGCGGACGGCGGCGTACACGCGGATGAGCGCGTGCGTCATCAAGGTGTCGTCGGTGACGTGCCCGTCACCCTTGTGGTACGGCGCGATGGGACGGGCGGTGCGCCAGTGGTCGCCGTTCCAGGGGCCGACGATGCCGTGTACGCGACCGCCGTGCCGTTCGACGATCTGCTCGGGGGAGTAGCCCTCGACGGGGCCGCCCATGGCGTCGCCGACGGCTGCTCCGACCAGGCAGGCGGTGATGCGGTCAGGGAGATCCGGGCCCGTTGGTTCCATTGATGGCGTCATGCCGGAATTGTCCTCCCGGAGCGGTCAGTTCCGTGGCTGCCAGGTGCCCGGCGAGTTCCACCAGGTCGGTGCCCGCGAGGCGGGGCAGCGCGCAGCCGGAGAGGGTGCGGCAGGCGTCGCGCCAGGCTTCGGGGATGGCGGTGGCCGTGCCGAGCGCGCCGGTCAGCGCGCCGGTCAGGGCGGGGGCGGAGTCGGCGACGCGGGAGAGGCAGGCGGCGGAGGGCACCGCGTCACGGATGCGGCCGCGGGCCGCGGTGGTCAGGGCGAGGGCGACCGGGACGGTCTCGGCGGCGGCGATGCCGTAGCTGTAGACGTGGTCGACGATCTGGTGCTCCAGGAGCGGGACGAGACCGAAGGCGCCGTCACCCTCTGTTGTCTGGGTGCGGGCGAGCTTGACGGCGTGCCAGGCGTTGCGGCCGATCTCGGTGTGCTCGGGGAGCTGGGCCAGGGCGGCGTCCACGCTCGCGTCGACGTCCGCGCCGCCGAGCGCCGCCGCGATCGCCGCGGCCATGGCGCGGGCACCGTGCACGCCGTCCCCGTCCTGGGTGTAGCGGGCGTCGAACTCGGCCAGGGCGGCGGCCTGTTCGGGGTCGCCCGGGTGGACCAGGGCCAGGACGCAGGCGCGTACGCAGGCGGCGTCGTCGAAGAAGTGGGGGTTGTCGTGGCCGGTGGCGGGCGGGCGCAGGCCGGTGGCGAGGTTGCCGAGGCCCGCGCGTACGGAGATGCGGGCGCGGAGGGGGAGTACGGCGGACTCGACCTCGGGGGCGCGGGCCGCTGCGGCGGCGATTTCGCTGGCGAGGGCGCCCCAGGCAATGTCCAGGGTCGCGCGGACCCGGCGGTTCGGGGGCAGCTGGGGGTCGAGCGTCCCGTCCGCAGCGCGGAGCAGTGATTCGGCGGTGAAGGCCGCCCATTCGGCGTCGTCGGAGGGGCCCAGGCGGAGGGGCTCTGGGGGTTGATTGAGGGCGATGGGGACGGGGAGGGTGGTGGTGGCATTCTGCTCGGCGAAGGTGTCCAGTTCGCGGGTGAGTCTTCGGGTCCACTCCGGCATGCGGCTTGCCCTGTGGCGGGCGGCAGGCCACCCGGCGGCGTCGCCTGCGGCGAGGCCCAGAAGGAGCCCCTCGATGTACGCCCTGGGCGCCTCGCTTCGGTGGACGCCGCTTCCATCCGCACCCCGCATCGTGGGCTGTGCCCACCCGTTCCGCCCTGCGGAACGCCTGCCCACAGCAGGAGCTGCTGCGGGGTAAACGGGTGGGTGGGTGGGAGAGATCCGGCGCGAAGCGCCGGGCTTGTCGGCGGTCACGAGACCCCCCGGTCAGAAACGAGCAACTCCGCGATGTCCAGCACGTGATGCCCCCGCATGGAAGGCAGACAACTCCCCCGCGCGGGAGCGATGGCCGCCGCCCACGGCGGGGGAATCGCCGAAACCCCGCAGGACGCGCCGGACAGCGCTCCAGCCACAGCGGCAGTCGTATCCGCGTCCCGCCCCATGTTGACCGCGGTCAACACCGCCTCCGGGAAACGGCCGCAGGCCACCCCGTACGCCCCGAAGGCGAGCCCCACCGCCTCGGGGGCGAGGTCGGTCCACGGATAGCCGCCGATCACCACGGCGGAGCGCACCGCCCGTTCCCCCCGATGCGCCACCGCCACCGCACGCCGCAGCGAACGGGACGTCCAGCAGTCCTCCGGGATGACGGACAGCGCCGCGGCCACCACGGAATCCACCGGCGCCCCGCCCATCGCCGCCGCGACCCCCGCGGCCACCGCCTGCCCGCCGTAGATGCCCTCACCGTCATGGCTGACGGAGCCGTCGATCGCGACGAGCCGGGCCGCTTCGGCGGGCCGCCCCGCGGCGAAGACCCCGAACGGGGCGGCCCGCATCGCGAGGCCGTCGCTCCACGCGTGCCGGTGCTGCGCCGAGATGGGCGCCGCGAGGCCGCGGCGCAGGTTCTCCAGCGTGCCGCGTTCGCTGAAGCCCGCGCCCCGGAAAGGGCCTTCGTCGAGGTCCGCGATCCACTCGTGCCAGGCCGCCTCGACGTGCGCGACGGTGAGCGCCGAGCCGTGCCGGGCCAGGAGGAGCCCGGAGAAGATCGCGTACTCGGTGTCGTCCGTGCCCGACGGGTGCTCGGCGACGTACCCGGTGATGCGTCCCCAGCGGCGGCGGATCTCCGACGGCTTCATGTTCTCGGCGGGCGCGCCCAGCGCGTCCCCTACCGCGAGGCCGAGAAGCGCGCCGCGCGCCCGCTCTCTCAGGCCGGTCGCTCCTGTCACACCGGTCGAGCCCGTCATGCCGTGCCTCCATGGTGCCGAGACGTTGCGGGTATCTCTGCCACGCGGCGCCCCGGAGGCGAGCATCCGCACCGCCGACGTCACCCCTCCGACGCATGCGCTCACCGGTTCGACAGACGCTTGTTCATGCAGGTAAGTACGGCCTTCCTTGCTGGCGAGAGCGATTTTTCGCGCGTACTTTCGAGATCGTCCAAGCATTGAGGGGGCCCACCATGGCGATCATCGAGACCGAAGCGGCACTGCACGAGGCGCACCGCGACAACCACACCCACCGCGACGTCAACGGCGGCTGGCTGCGCCCCGCCGTCTTCGGCGCGATGGACGGCCTGGTGTCCAACCTGGCCCTGATGACCGGTGTCGCCGGCGGAGCCGTCTCGCAGCAGACCATCGTCGTCACGGGTCTGGTCGGCCTCGCCGCGGGCGCCTTCTCCATGGCGGCCGGTGAGTACACCTCCGTCGCCTCGCAGCGTGAGCTCGTGCAGGCCGAACTCGACGTGGAGCGGCGGGAGTTGCGCAAGCACCCGGCGGACGAGGAGCGGGAGCTCGCCGCGCTGTACGTGTCGCGCGGCGTCGAGCCGGGGCTCGCCCGCGAGGTCGCCAAGCAGCTGTCCAAGGACCCCGAGCAGGCCCTGGAGATCCACGCGCGCGAGGAGCTGGGCATCGATCCCGGCGATCTGCCGTCCCCGGCCGTCGCCGCGGTCTCCTCCTTCGGCGCCTTCGCGCTCGGCGCCCTGCTTCCCGTACTGCCGTATCTGCTCGGCGCCGACACGTTCTGGCCCGCGCTGCTGCTCGCGCTGGTCGGGCTCTTCGCCTGCGGCGCCGTTGTGGCGAAGGTGACCGCGCGTTCCTGGTGGTTCAGCGGACTTCGGCAGCTCGCGCTCGGCGGGGCGGCGGCGGGTGTGACGTACGCCCTGGGCAGCTTGTTCGGTACCGCCGTAGGATGAACCCTTGCAGTCCTATGCGGGACTCTGCATAACTAGCCGTTACTCGGCGGTTTCGAATCCTTAACCACCGGGCATGAGCCGTAAGCGCTGCGGGCAATGAGGCCTGTGCCGCTCTCGGGCCTACGGTCATCGATCTGTCCGCAGAGGTCCCCCACCGCTCCCCACGCCTACGGGCGGTGTCCACATGGTGGAATGAGCTATCCGCTTTTCGAGAAGCGTTCCATCATGTAACCTGCACGAAATTTTGCCTGGGCCAACGTCGTCCCTCGCTTTTTGCCTATGCCACGACGACGACGGGAGAGCCAATGCGTACGCACGCCTGGTCGCCCATGGACGGTCGCCCCGCCCCCCAGGGCATGTACGACCCCCGTAACGAACACGACGCCTGTGGTGTCGGGTTCGTGGCCACCCTCACCGGTGTAGCCAGCCATGAGCTGGTCGAACAGGCGCTGACCGTACTGCGCAATCTCGAACACCGTGGTGCCACCGGCTCCGAGCCGGACTCCGGCGACGGCGCCGGCATCCTGCTCCAGGTCCCGGACGCCTTCCTGCGCGAGGTCTCCGGCTTCGCGCTCCCCGAGGCCGGTGCGTACGCCGTCGGCATCGCCTTCCTGCCGGTCGACACCGCGGGCACGACCGACGCCGCCGTCTCACAGATCGAGACGATCGCTTCCGAGGAAGGCCTGACGGTCCTCGGCTGGCGCGACGTGCCCGTCGCCCCCGAGCTGCTCGGGTCCACCGCCCGCTCGACGATGCCGGTCTTCCGGCAGATCTTCGTGGCCGACGGCGAGAGCTCCGGCGTCGCGCTCGACCGCAAGGCCTTTGTCCTGCGCAAGCGCGCCGAGCGTGAGGCCGGGACGTACTTCCCCTCGCTCTCCGCCCGGACCATCGTCTACAAGGGCATGCTGACCACCGGCCAGCTGGAGCCGTTCTTCCCCGACCTGTCCGACCGCCGTTTCGCCACGGCCGTCGCGCTCGTCCACTCGCGCTTCTCCACGAACACGTTCCCGAGCTGGCCGCTCGCGCACCCGTACCGCTTCGTCGCGCACAACGGCGAGATCAACACGGTCAAGGGCAACCGGAACTGGATGCGGGCGCGTGAGTCGCAGCTCGCCTCCGACCTCTTCGGCAGCGAGAAGCTCGACCGCGTCTTCCCCGTCTGTACGCCGGACGCGTCCGACTCGGCGTCCTTCGACGAGGTGCTCGAACTCCTCCACCTCGGTGGACGTTCGCTTCCGCACTCCGTCCTGATGATGATCCCCGAGGCGTGGGAGAACCACGGCTCGATGGACCCGGCCCGCCGCGCCTTCTACCAGTACCACTCCACGATGATGGAGCCCTGGGACGGCCCGGCCTGTGTCACCTTCACCGACGGCACCCAGGTCGGCGCCGTTCTCGACCGCAACGGCCTGCGTCCAGGGCGCTACTGGGTCACCGACGACGGCCTCGTCGTCCTCGGCTCCGAGGTCGGCGTCCTCGACATCGACCCCGCGAAGGTCGTCCGCAAGGGCCGCCTCCAGCCCGGCAAGATGTTCCTCGTCGACACCGCCGAGCACCGCATCGTCGAGGACGACGAGATCAAGGCCGCCCTCGCCGAGGAGAACCCGTACCAGGAGTGGCTGGAAGCCGGCGAGATCGAGCTCTCCGACCTGCCCGAGCGCGAGCACATCGTGCACACGCACGCCTCCGTCACGCGCCGCCAGCAGACCTTCGGCTACACCGAGGAAGAGCTGCGCATCATCCTCGCGCCGATGGCCAAGACCGGCGGCGAGCCGCTCGGCTCCATGGGCACGGACACCCCGATCGCGGCACTCTCCGAGCGCCCGCGGCTGATCTTCGACTACTTCACGCAGCTGTTCGCGCAGGTCACCAACCCGCCGCTGGACGCCATCCGTGAAGAGCTCGTCACCTCGCTGCACTCCTCGCTCGGCCCGCAGGGCAACATCCTGGAGCCGACCGCCGCGACCTGTCGTAGCGTCACGCTGCCCTTCCCGGTGATCGACAACGACGAGCTCGCCAAGCTCATCCACATCAACGCCGACGGCGACATGCCCGGCATGACGGCCGCGACCCTCTCCGGTCTCTACCGCGTCAGCGGCGGCGGCGACGCCCTCGCCGCCCGCATCGAGGAGATCTGCTCCGAGGCCGACGCCGCCATAGAGGCCGGCGCCCGCCTGATCGTGCTCTCCGACCGGCACTCCGACGCCGAGCACGCGCCGATCCCCTCGCTGCTGCTCACCGCGGCGGTCCACCACCACCTCATCCGCACGAAGCAGCGCACCCAGGTGGGCCTGCTCGTCGAGGCGGGCGACGTCCGCGAGGTCCACCACGTGGCCCTCCTCATCGGCTACGGCGCCGCGGCCGTCAACCCGTACCTCGCCATGGAGTCGGTGGAGGACCTGGTCCGCGCCGGGACCTTCCTGCCGGCCGATGAGAATGGTGGGGCCGAGCAGGCCATCCGGAACCTGATCTACGCGCTCGGCAAGGGCGTCCTGAAGGTCATGTCCAAGATGGGCATCTCGACCGTCGCGTCGTACCGCGGCGCGCAGGTCTTCGAGGCCGTCGGTCTCCAGGAGAGCTTCGTCGCGAAGTACTTCGTCGGTACGACGTCCAAGATCGGCGGAGTCGGCATCGACGTCGTCGCGCAGGAGGTCGCCGCCCGGCACGCCAAGGCGTACCCGGCATCCGGCGTCCCCTCGGCGCACCGCGCGCTCGACATAGGCGGTGAGTACCAGTGGCGCCGCGAGGGCGAGCCGCACCTCTTCGATCCGGAGACGGTCTTCCGCCTGCAGCACTCCACGCGCAACCGCCGCTACGACATCTTCAAGAAGTACACGGACCGCGTGAACGAGCAGTCCGAGCGCCTCATGACGCTGCGCGGCCTGTTCAACCTGAAGTCGGACCGCCCCTCGATCTCCATCGACGAGGTCGAGTCGGCCGCGGACATCGTCAAGCGGTTCTCGACCGGCGCCATGTCGTACGGCTCGATCTCCCGCGAGGCGCACGAGACCCTCGCCATCGCCATGAACCAGCTGGGCGGCAAGTCCAACACCGGTGAGGGCGGCGAGGACGCGGACCGCCTGTACGACCCGGCCCGCCGCTCGTCCATCAAGCAGGTCGCCTCCGGCCGCTTCGGTGTGACCTCCGAGTACCTGGTCAACGCGGACGACATCCAGATCAAGATGGCCCAGGGCGCCAAGCCCGGCGAGGGCGGCCAGCTGCCCGGCCACAAGGTTTACCCGTGGGTCGCCAAGACGCGTCACTCGACGCCGGGCGTGGGCCTCATCTCCCCGCCGCCGCACCACGACATCTACTCGATCGAGGACCTGGCCCAGCTGATCCACGACCTGAAGAACGCGAACCCGCAGGCGCGGATTCACGTGAAGCTGGTCTCCGAGGTCGGGGTCGGCACGGTCGCGGCCGGTGTCTCCAAGGCGCATGCCGATGTCGTACTCATCTCCGGCCACGACGGCGGTACGGGTGCTTCGCCGCTCACCTCCCTCAAGCACGCGGGCGGTCCCTGGGAGCTGGGTCTCGCCGAGACTCAGCAGACCCTCCTCCTCAACGGCCTGCGCGACCGCATCGTGGTCCAGACGGACGGCCAGCTCAAGACCGGCCGTGACGTCGTCATCGCCGCGCTGCTCGGCGCCGAGGAGTTCGGTTTCGCGACCGCGCCGCTCGTCGTCTCCGGTTGCGTCATGATGCGCGTCTGCCACCTGGACACCTGCCCGGTCGGCATCGCCACGCAGAACCCGGCGCTGCGCGAGCGCTTCACCGGCAAGGCCGAGTACATCGTCAACTTCTTCGAGTTCATCGCCGAAGAGGTCCGCGAGATCCTCGCCGAGCTCGGCTTCCGCACCATCGAGGAGGCCGTCGGCCACGCCGAACTCCTCGACACCGAGCGCGCCGTGAAGCACTGGAAGGCGCAGGGCCTCGACCTGGAGCCCCTCTTCCACGTGCCGTCGCTGCCCGGCGGCGCCGTGCGCCACCAGATCGCAGCCCAGGACCACGGCCTGGAGAAGGCGCTCGACAACGAGCTGATCAAGCTCGCCGCCGACGCGCTCTCCGCCGCCGGCGCGAGTGACGCCCAGCCGGTCCGCGCGCAGGTCGCGATCCGCAACATCAACCGCACGGTCGGCACCATGCTCGGCCACGAGGTGACGAAGAAGTTCGGCGGCGCGGGTCTGCCCGACGACACCATCGACATCACCTTCACCGGCTCGGCGGGCCAGTCGTTCGGCGCGTTCGTGCCGCGCGGCGTGACCCTCCGTCTGGAGGGCGACGCCAACGACTACGTCGGCAAGGGCCTCTCCGGCGGCCGGATCATCGTCCGCCCGGACCGCGGCGCCGACCACCTCGCCGAGTACTCGACGATCGCGGGCAACACCATCGCGTACGGCGCGACGGGCGGCGAGCTGTTCCTCCGTGGCCGCACGGGTGAGCGGTTCTGCGTCCGCAACTCCGGCGCGACGGTCGTGTCCGAGGGCGTGGGCGACCACGGCTGCGAGTACATGACCGGTGGCCACGCGGTGGTCCTCGGCGAGACGGGCCGTAACTTCGCGGCCGGCATGTCGGGCGGCATCGCGTACGTCATCGACCTCGACCGGGACAACGTCAACCCCGGCAACCTGGGCGCCGTCGAGGCCCTGGACGACTCCGACAAGCAGTGGCTGCACGACGTCGTGCGCCGCCACCAGGAGGAGACCGGGTCGACCGTCGCCGGGAAGCTGCTCGCCGAGTGGGACACCGCCGTGGAGCGCTTCAGCAGGATCATCCCCAGCACGTACAAGGCAGTGCTCGCCGCCAAGGACGCCGCCGAGCGAGCCGGTCTCTCCGAGACCGAGATCACCGAGAAGATGATGGAGGCGGCGACCAATGGCTGATCCCAAGGGCTTTTTGAACCATGGCCGTGAGGTCGCGCAGACCCGCCCGGTCGGCGAGCGCGTCCAGGACTGGAACGAGGTCTACGTTCCGGGCTCCCTCCTCCCGATCATCTCCAAGCAGGCGTCGCGCTGCATGGACTGCGGCATCCCGTTCTGCCACCAGGGCTGTCCGCTGGGCAACCTGATCCCCGAGTGGAACGACTTCGCGTACCGCGAGGACTGGTCGGCCGCTTCCGAGCGGCTGCACGCCACGAACAACTTCCCGGAGTTCACCGGGCGCCTGTGCCCGGCGCCCTGCGAGTCGGCGTGCGTGCTCGGCATCAACCAGCCCGCCGTCACCATCAAGAACGTCGAAGTCTCCATCATCGACAAGGCGTGGGACGCGAACGACGTCAAGCCGCAGGCGCCCGAGCGTCTCTCCGGCAAGACGGTCGCGGTCATCGGTTCGGGCCCGGCGGGCCTGGCCGCCGCCCAGCAGCTGACGCGGGCGGGCCACACGGTCGCCGTGTACGAGCGCGCGGACCGCATCGGCGGCCTCCTGCGCTACGGCATCCCCGAGTTCAAGATGGAGAAGCGCCACATCAACCGCCGCATCGAGCAGATGCGCGCGGAGGGCACCAAGTTCCGTACGGGTGTGGAGATCGGCCGCGACATCGACGCGGCGAAGCTGCGCAAGCGGTACGACGCGGTGGTCATCGCCGCGGGCGCCACGATGGCACGCGACCTCCCGGTCCCCGGCCGTGAGCTCAAGGGTGTCTACCAGGCGATGGAGTACCTGCCCCTGGCCAACAAGGTCCAGGAGGGCGACTACGTCACCACGCCGGTCTCGGCCGAGGGCAAGCACGTGGTCGTGATCGGCGGCGGCGACACCGGCGCGGACTGCGTGGGCACGGCGCACCGCCAGGGCGCGGCTTCCGTGACGCAGCTGGAGATCATGCCGCGTCCGGGCGAGGAGCGGAACCCGAACCAGCCGTGGCCGACCTTCCCCATGCTCTACAAGGTGACCTCCGCGCACGAGGAGGGCGGCGAGCGGGTCTACTCCGTCTCGACCACGCACTTCGAGGGCGACGAGGACGGGAACGTGCAGTTCCTGCACCTCATCGAGGTCGAGTTCATCGACGGCAAACTGACCCAGAAGCCGGGTACGGAGCGCAAGATCCCCGCCCAGCTGGTGACGCTCGCGATGGGCTTCACGGGCACGGACCGCGAGAACGGCCTCGTGGACCAGTTCTCCCTGGACCTCGACGAGCGCGGGAACGTCGCCCGCGACGCCGAGTTCCAGACGAACGTGCCCGGCGTCTTCGTCGCCGGTGACGCGGGCCGCGGTCAGTCGCTCATCGTCTGGGCGATCGCCGAGGGCCGTTCCGCTGCGCGGGGCGTGGACCGATTCCTGACCGGTGCGAGTGACTTGCCGTCCCCGATCCGCCCGACGGACCGTTCCCTGATGGTCTAGTACGCCCCCCAGTACGTCCCGTACAACGGCGTACGGAACTGATGCGGCGCCCGCCTTGTCCCCGACCGGACTGGGGCGGGCGCCGTGGCGTTTCCAGACCGTTTCAAGGCCGCCGCTTCGCGGCGATCTCTCCCGCCCACCCACCCATTACCCCGCAGGGCAATCGGGTGGGTGGGCGGGAAAGATCGCCGCGAAGCGGCGCATTACCCGTGGCCGAACGGACGGCAGAGCACGGCAGAGCACGGCAGAGGACAGCCCACCGCGCAGGCAAGGCGCGGGCCCCCGGGACCCGCTCCAGCGCAGGACGCAACGCAAATCACGTTTCGGCCCCGCTAGCCGAATGGGTCTAGACCGCGCCCTGAGCCTGTGACCACAATCGCTCCCACAAACGGATCGGCGCAGTTACAGCACGTACCCATGAGGGGGCCGGTATGAAGCGACGGGTCATCGCGGCAGGTATCGCCATGACGCTCGGACTGACCGCGACGGCATGCGGCAGCGATGACGGGAGCGACAGCGGCGACAAGGCGACCGACGGCAAGGGCAAGACCCTCACCGTATGGATCATGGAGGGGACCAACCCCGACGCCAGGCCCTTCTTCAAGGAGGCCGAGAAGGCGTTCCAGAAGAAGACCGGCGCCAAGATCCACGTCGAGTACCAGCAGTGGGCCACCGCGCAGAAGAAGTTCACCACCGCCATCGAGGGCGGCGAGGACCAGGTCCCGGACGTGGCCGAGGTCGGCACGACCTGGGTGCCGCAGTTCGCCGAGACCGGCGCCCTCGTCGACGTCACCGATGACGTCAAGAAGTCGGGCCTGAACGACGACCTCGTCGAGGGCCTCAAGGATGCGGGCACGCTCGACGGCAAGCAGTACGGCATGCCCTGGTACGCGGGCGTACGCAGCATCGTCTACCGCAAGGACATCTTCGAGAAGCACAAGCTGAAGGCGCCGACCACCTGGAAGGAGCTTCAGTCCGCGGCCAAGACGCTGAAGGACAAGGAGCCGGGGATGATCCCCTTCCCGGTCGCCGGCGGCGCCGAGATGTTCGCGGCCCCCTTCATCTGGGGCGCCGGAGGCGAACTCGCCACCGAGCAGGGCGGCAAGTGGAAGTCCGCCATCAACTCCCCCGAGGCGGTCAAGGGGATCGAGTACTACACCGGTCTCGCCACCAAGGACAAGGTCTCCCCGGCCAAGGTCAACACCTGGACGGAGAAGGAGGTCGGCGACGCCTGGAACAAGGGCCAGATCTCCATGGCGGTCGGCGGCAACTGGACCCCGAAGGCCATCGTCGACGCCAACCCCGACCTCAAGGGCAAGCTCGCCGCCGTGCCGATCCCCGGCCAGGACGGCGGCATGAGCAAGTCCTTCCTCGGCGGCTCCTACCTGTCCACGTTCAACACGGACAAGAAGGATCTCGCCTGGGAGTTCGTGAAGATGCTGACCACGGGTGACTTCGCGGCCAAGTGGGCCGCCGAGACCAACTACTTCCCGGGGCAGAACTCCGAGCTGAAGAAGATCGAGGCCAAGAAGGACCCGCTGGTCGAGCCGTTCGCCAAGCAGATGCTGGAGGCCGGCGCGACCGTCCCCAAAACCAAGGCGTACGGCGAGATCCAGGCATCGAAGGTCATCCCCGGCATGGTGCAGTCCATCCTGACCGGGAAGTCCTCCGTCCAGGAAGCGGCGGACAAGGCCGCCAAGGACATGGACGCGATCTTCGCCAAGGACAAGTAGGCGAGGGCGAGTCGGCACTGTGAAAGACACGTTCGTCAGCGACGGGCCGAAGGAAGGCGCCGAGGCCCGTCGCCCCGCAGCCCCCCGCCCCGAACACGAAGCGGCCCTGCGCAAGAAGAAGCTGGTCGGCCTCACCCGGCCGTGGCTCCTCCTCGCACCGTCCCTCCTGGTCCTCGCGGGCCTGCTGCTCTGGCCGCTGATCCAGGTCGGCAAGCTCTCGATGCAGGACTACGCCGTCAAATTCGGCGGCGGAGTGGGCACGTACACCGGATTCGACCACTACACCGACCTGCTCGGCAGCGGACTCCTGTGGAAGACGGTCCTGCCCAACACGGCGTTCTTCGCGATCGCCTGCGTCGGCCTCACCGTCGCGCTCGGCACCCTCGTCGCACTGCTGCTCAACCGCCTCGGCCCGACGTGGCGGCTCATCTGCTCCATCGCGATCCTCGCGGCCTGGGCGATGCCCGCCGTCACCGGGACGTACGTCTGGATCTGGCTCTTCCAGCCGCAGGACGGCATGGTCAGCCAGATCGCGGGCTCGATGGGGCTCATCGACCCCGAGACCACCAACTGGTTCACCGAGCGCGGGCCGTTCTACGCGATCGCGACCCTGAACGTCGTCCACCACGGCTTCCCGTTCGTCGCCATCACCGTCCTCGCGGGCCTGATGACGATCCCCAAGGAGCTCTACGAAGCGGGGGAGCTGGACGGCGCCAACGCCTGGCAGCGGTTCTGGAAGATCACGCTGCCGACGATCAAGCCGGTCTTCCTCGTGGTGACCATCCTCTCCACCATCTGGGACTTCAAGGTCTTCACCCAGATCTATCTGATGCCGGGCGGCGACGGCGCCAACGAAGAGGTCTACAACCTCGGCGTCTTCTCCTACATCCAGGCGTTCGCCAAGAACGACTACGGCACGGGCGCGGCGGCAGCGGTCCTGCTGACCCTGCTGCTCCTCGCCATCACGGTCGTCTACATCCGTACGTTGTTCCGACAGGGGGAGGAGGACCTGTGAGTGTCCGTCGCGCCACACTCGCCGCACGCATCGGGCTGCCCGTCGCGGTCGCCGCGCTGCTGCTCTTCACGCTCTTCCCCGTGTACTGGATGATCTCCACGGCACTCGACCCGAAAGCCGTCACGCGCGGTTCGGACGTGCTGCCGAGCGGCTTCAGCTTCGAGCACTTCACCTACGTGTTCGAGAAGGGCAACTTCGGCACGTACCTGCTGAACTCCGCGCTCGTCGGCTTCGGCACGATCCTTGCCGCCGGGGTGCTCTCGCTCTTCGCGGCCATCGCGGTGGCCCGCTTCAAGTTCCGGTTCCGCACCTCCGTACTGATCATGGTCCTGATAGTGCAGATGGTGCCGCTCGAGGCGCTCGTCATCCCGCTCTTCATCCAGATGCGGGACTACGACATGCTCAACTCGCTGCTCGGCCTGACGATCGTCTACGTCGCGCTCTCGCTGCCCTTCGCGATCTGGACCCTGCGCGGCTTCGTCCAGACCGTGCCCAAGGAGGTCGAGGAGGCGGCGTACATCGACGGGGCGTCGTGGTTCCGGATGTTCCGTTCGGTACTGCTTCCGCTGGTGGCGCCGGGACTCGTCGCGACCTCGATCTTCGCCTTCATCACGGCGTGGAACGAGTTCGTCTTCGCGTACACCTTCATGAAGGGCAGCGACAAGTACACGGCGGCCGTGGGCATTTACCAGTTCTTCGGTGAGAACTCCACGGCCTGGGGCCCGGTCATGGCCAGCTCCACGCTGGTCACCGTGCCGGTGATGATCTTCTTCGTGATCGTGCACCGGAAGCTGGGCTCGGGCCTGGCGGCGGGAGCGGTGAAGGGCTGAGCGACGGGGAGACGTTCAGGGTTACGGGACCTTGAACGTCTCCCCGTACACCTTCCACGTCAGCGGGGTCTTCAGGCCCAGATTGCCGTCGTAGAGGAACTGGCGCTGGGCCGTCTCGACGCGGGACGTGTCGCGGTGGGCCTTCTTCTCCTTCATCACCTTGGTGCGGATATCGAGGAAGATGTCGAGGTACGCCTTCTCCTTGCCGCCCTGCGCGGGCGTGTTCGCCTCGTTCAGTGCGGCCTCGCGCAGGCCGTAGAAACCGCGCGGGCCCGTGCCGGGGCCGTGCAGGACCATCGCGTCGTAGTAGATGAACTGGCCGAGCGTGCCGAGCCCGTCGAGCTTGGCCAGGCGCACCGCCGGGTCGAAGTAGACGCCGTCGCGCGTCCTGTCCTGCGCCTTCCGGAACGCGGGCTTCGCGGCCTCCGCCTTCCAGGCCTTGGTGAAGCCGGGGTCCAGACCCTCGTGCGAGTCGCTGCCGTCGACCTTGCGCAGGGCGGGCAGATAGCGCGCGAGGCCGTTGTCCGGGTGGTCCTTCGTGTAGCGCTCGACGAGGGTCAGCAGGTCGTGGGTGCCGGTGCAGAAGCCGATGATGCCCGCGGTGTAGCCGTTCCCGTCGCCGATGTCCTCGATGTAGCCGTACTGACCGCGCCAGTCCAGCGTGGAGTTCTCCGCGCTGGTCACGAGCTTCTGGGCCAGCTCCTTCTTGGCGGGCGCCGCGAGGCCCGGGGGAAGGTCCGCGATCAGCTCGTCGTCGGCCTTGATCTCGGCCGCCGACTTGTCCTCGTCGTACGGACGCTGGGTGCCGGGCACCTTCTGACCGGCTCCGGAGACATCGCTGTCGGAGTCCCCGCCCAGGAGGTAGACGGCGACCGTGGCGACCGGGGCGACGGCGAGAAGGAGGAGGCCTGCACGTTTCATTCGCACAAGATTACGTGCGGTTTCGCGGTAGCGCGCCTTCCGGATCCCGCTCTATTGACTAATAGTCAATTTCACACCAGTCTCGGGAGCCGTACGGAGCCGTACCCGGCCATGGGAGGCCCTATGAGCACCGAAGCGCGGGAGCAGCTGAGCAAGGAGCTGCGGGACGAACCACCGGAATCCTTCGGGCAGTTGACGCCCGAGCAGTCGGCTCTGCTGGCCGACGCGCTGAAGCGGGAACGCGAGAGCCGCGCTTCGGGCCTGAACGAAGCCGCCGAGGAGGCGCTGAAACTGGTGCCCGCGTTGGCCAGGGGCCCCGTACGCCGGATTCTCTTCCGATAGATCCGATAGATCCGCTAGATCCGCTCGATCCGATAGACCCATAGGGAGGGGCAGGCCATGGACAAACTGCGGAGCAGGGCGGAGACCCTGAAGATCGCGCGATTGCTGGACGCGGAGCCGGATCAGCTCGCCTTCCTCGCGGCACTCCCCGTCGAGGACGTACGCCGCTTC